>NZ_BAAHAW010000020.1:0-73037 GCF_054777235.1 Humibacter antri
TGCCGGACGCGACAGGCCACTACCCCTCAGAGCCTGCCCCAAGGAGCACGAACAACGTAACGGGCAAAACCATCCTGAAACGCAGGAACGGCGGCCATGCAATGGCCGCCGTTCCCAGTGTTTTCTAGGTGAGTAGCGGGAGCGGGACTTGAACCCGCGACACCACGATTATGAGCCGTGTGCTCTAACCACCTGAGCTATCCCGCCGCAGACTCCGTGCCGACTGAGACAGCCGTTGCACCGAGCTGGAGCCCCGAGTCAGGATTGAACTGACGACCCCTTCCTTACCATGGAAGTGCTCTACCACTGAGCTATCGGGGCGCACCGAAAGACGCGAGGTCCGATCGGCAACCGTTCGAGAATACCATCATCGGGCAGCCGGTTCGGCCACGTGCGGGTCCGTGGTAGCGGCGTCGATCACGCGGTGCAACGCGGCACGAAGCGCCTCCAACTCGGACAGCTCGAGGCCGAGACGCTCCACGATCTGCGGCGGAACATCCAGTGCCTTCTCCCGCAGTCGGCGCCCCTTGTCTGTGAGGGTGACGCGCAGCATCCGCTCGTCATTCGGGTCGCGCTCGCGCTTCACCAGACCGGATGCCTCCAGCCGCTTGAGCAACGGAGACAACGTCGCCGGCTCCAGTTGCAGGGCACGACCGATCGCACCGACGGTGCGCGGGCTCTCCTCCCACAAGGCCAGCATCACGAGGTATTGCGGATGCGTCAGCCCGAGCGGCTCCAGCACCGGCCGATACAGCGCGATAACGCTACGGGATGCCACGGCGAGCGCGAAGCACACCTGGTTGCCGAGCTTCAACAGGTCGTCGGGAGCGAGCACGACGTCGGGCGCGACGGATGCCTCGGCATCTACCCAGTGGCTCGCTTCGCTTGCACCTTTTGCCATACAGCACCTCCGGCACCCCATGTTACGCTTACCCTAATTGTTAGTACCCTAATGATTAGGCAATGCTGAGTGAAGAGAGTGTCATGGCACGCGGGTTCTGGGGCTGGTACGAGCGGTTCAATGCCGTCGTCCGCACGTTCACCGGCCCCGCGCAGCTCGGCGCCGGGCATCCGGAGGGTCCCGACGTGCGGCGCGCAGACTCGCCCTGCCCGCTGTGCGGGGCGCCCATGACGGCGCACTCGGTGCTGCGATCGCACGACCAGCGCACGGCCAGCCGACTGGTGTGTCCGGCGGCCG
Organism: Humibacter antri; assembly: GCF_054777235.1. Taxonomy (NCBI): domain Bacteria; kingdom Bacillati; phylum Actinomycetota; class Actinomycetes; order Micrococcales; family Microbacteriaceae; genus Humibacter; species Humibacter antri. The sequence continues at coordinate 1,199 of NZ_BAAHAW010000020.1, forward strand.
GCGCGGCCTGAGACGGAGAGGGCGGGTTTCGACACGCGCCTTCGACGCTGCTCAACCCGCGGGAGTGATCCAGCGCGGCTCAACCGACGGGAACGGTCCAGCGCTGCCCAACCGACGGGGACGGTCCAGCGCTGCCCAACCGACGGGAACGGTCCAGCGCTGCCCAACCGACGGGAATGATCCAGCGCTGCCCAACCGACGGGAATGGACCAGCGCGGCTCAACCGGTGAGTTGGGCTGGCGATGCGGAGATCGGGACGCGGATGCCCGGCAGCACGATCGCCGCGAACTGCGGGCCCGAGACACGCACTCGTACTCCCCCGTCGTCCTCCTCGGCGGGCGCATCCACCTCGAGTGCGACATCGCCGAATACGACCCGCGCCTGTTCCCAGCCTGCTGCCGACTCGTAAGACAGCCGTACATCCGCCGAGGCGCGCGCCGCGACGACGAGCACCGATTCGTCGGCGTGTTCGCGCACGAACACCAGCACGTCGTCGCCGACATGCAGCCAGCGGAACCCGCCGTCGTTCAGTGCCGGGTGCTCTCGCCGCAGCCGGATCAGCTCGCGGTACAGCCGGTGCGCTTCCTGCGCGTGCGCCGCCGTCGCACCCGTCGCGGCGTCGACGCGCGGATCGCGGGCCGCGTCGTCGAGCAGCTGCCACGGCATGGGCATCCTGGATGCCTCGCCGTCCTCCGCGGTCAGGCCGAACTCGTCACCGGCCCACACCACCGGGATGCCGGGCATCGTCATCGACAGGCCCAACGCGACCGGCACCGCACCGGGCAACGCGTGCGTGCGGAAGCGCGGCACATCGTGAGTGTCCAACGCGTTCATCGTGGCCAGTCGCACGCGCCACGGGAAGGCCGCCGCGTACCGGGTGTGGGCATCCACCAGCTCGTGCCCCGTGTAAGAAGGGATGACCCCGACCGGCTGCCCGAAGTACGTCGATGCACTGTTCGGCTTCGACAGCCAGCCCCACACCGGCCGCGTGAAGTTGGTGTACGTCATGGCACCATGCCAGGCATCTCCCTGGAAGTCCGGCGCGGCGTCGTTCGACGACTCGCCCAGCAGAATCGTGTCGGGGTTCACCTCGACCATCGTGCGACGGATGATGCGCCGCACCTCCCCGTTGAAGTCGTCTTGCCGGTACCGGCCCGTCATGTTCGCGACATCGATGCGCCAGCCGTCGAGCGAGAACGGCGGCTTCAGCCAGTGCGCCACGACCGAGTCCGCCCCCTCGATGAACCGGCGGCGCAGCTCCTGCGACCCCCAGTTCAGCTTGGGCAGGCTGGGCACGCCGAGCCACGACACGTACGCGGTGTGCTCGTCGTTCAGCCAGTAGAAGAAGTCGCTCTCGGGAGCATCCGGATGCCCGTGAGCCGCCCTGAACCACTCGTGCCCGTCTCCGCAGTGATTGGTGGTGAGGTCCCCGATCACCTTCAGCCCGCGTGCGTGCGCCGCGGCGGTGAATCGCACGAGGGCCTCGTCGCCGCCGAGGAGCGGGTCCACATGGTCGAAGGACGCCGCGTCGTAGCGGTGATTCGACCGCCCGGGGAACACGGGCGTGAGGTAGACGAGCGTGACGCCGAGGTCGGCGAGGTAGTCGAGCCGCCCTGCCGCACCGTCGAGGTCGCCACCGTAGAACTGCTGGGAGCGGCCGGGCGGAACGTCGTCCACCGGATCCGCCCAGCGCGCCGGGATGGCCCAGTCGGGTGCCTGGCGCAACCCGGCTGCCGCCGAGCGGGCGAAGCGGTCCGGGAACACCTGATAGAGCACACTGGAGCGCGCCCAGTCCGGCGGTGCGTCGTAGGCGACCAGACGGAAGTCGTCGACGTCCAGCGTCTCGGTGGTCCACAGGCCGGTGGCGTTCAGCCACACGCTCGAGCCATCGCCGCGAGTGATGAGGAATCGGTAGCCGTGCACCGGATTCTCCACGTCGATCGGCGCTTCCCACCAGTCCCAGCCGGAGCCGCCGCCGACGCGTGCAGCCGTGCGCTCAGCGCCGCCCAGCAGCGCGGCATCCGTGAACCGCGGCTCATGATCGGGATTCGATCGCGTGCGCACCGCTCGCACCGGTCCGAACGCGTGCGGGATGCGCACCCGCACCCGTATGGTGTCGCCGAGGTGCGGCGCCGGATTCGAGACGTACAACGGCGATCCGTCGTGGTGGGGCTGCATGGCTCGACAGTACTGTGCGCGGGCACCTGCCTCTGCTCTGCAGCGAGCCGCGTCACCGCGCCCGCGAACCGAGGATCCGAACACGAAGCGGAGCGCGCGGTCAGGGCCGGCCGGGCCCCGTAGAGCCTCGCACGATAAGCCTCGTGGCCAGTTCCTCACGTGGCGCATGGCCGTCGGAGCCGCTGCCCATCCGCCCGATCCTCAGCAGCATCCGCAACGCCGATGCCGCCATCTCGGCGATCGGCTGCTGCACCGTGGTCATCGGCGGAGATGCCCAGCCCGCTTCGGGCAAGTCGTCGAAACCGACGACGCTCAGATCGTCGGGTATCGAGAGCCGCAGCTCGGCGGCTGCGTCGTACACACCGAGCGCCAGCGTCTCCGTGCAGGCGAACACCGCCGTCGGGCGGTCGGATGCGGACAACATCTGCAGTGCGGCCGCTCTGCCCGATGAGCGTTCCCACCCCGCATGCATGTGATGGGATGGCGCGAGGTCCAGGCCGGCTGCAGCCAGCACGGATCGAAAGCCATCGAGGCGCGCCCTGCTGTACTCGAACGAGTCGGAGACGTCGATGACCGCGATTCGGATATGGCCAAGTGCGAGGAGGTGCTCGGCCGCTGAGCGCCCGCCCTGCCAGTTCATCGCACCCACGCTGCCAACCCCGGGTGGAGGCGATGACATCGGATCGAGCAGAACCACCGGCCGACCGGCATCCGACAGTCGCCGCCACTGGTCGCGCGTCGGTTCGACGACCGCCAGAATCGCCCCGTACGACGAACGGCGCAGCACCCTGTCGACCCAATCGGACTCGTCACGCACCAGGGTGATCACGACGTCGAGATCCGCTTCACTGGCGGCACCCTCCACACCGGTCAGGGCGCGGTTCGTCCAGGAGCTCTCCCCCGATGCCAGCACGAAATCGACGAGTCCGGAGTCGTGCCTTGAGATCGGACCCGAGGCTGCGCTCTTGGGGTGCGTGTAACCGAGCTCCTCAGCGACGCGCAGTATGCGCTGCCTGGTCGCCGGTGCGACATCCGTACCTCCGCGCAGCGCCTTCGAAGCCGTCGGGATGCTCGTACCCGCTCGCTCGGCGATTGCGGACAACGTCGGCCGTTTCGCGTCGTCATCAACGGCGACGACGGATCTCTTGGCAGCCACGATGCCATCGTAGAGCACTGTTTGCGCAAATCTTCAGTATCCGAATATGTTGCATTCCCACACATATCGCGGCATGCTTCGGTAAGCACCGAAAACTGCGCGCCCGAATTGCGCAAACTTCTGCAAGCCCGAACGGCAACGTTCAACGACGAACACGCGGCGCGTGCCGCAAGGAGGAACCATGTCGACGTCGACACCCGCGAGCGCCTTCAGCCGGCGCGCATTTCTCTCTCTGGCCGGCGCAGGCGTCGCCACCGCAGCGCTCGCCGCGTGCAGCTCTGGCGGCTCCGGCTCATCCGGCGGAACGCTCAAGTTCTGGAACATGCCGTGGGGCGGTACGAAGTTCAACCCGCTGGACAAGAAGATCACGCTCGCGTACAAGCCGGCAAAGGGCCTGCCCTCCGCGACCTACCAGGAGATCCAGTGGTCGAACTTCAACCAGACCTTCTCGTCGGCGGTCGCCGCGAACACGGGCCCTGCTGTGAGCTCCGGCGGCGGCACGCAGGCGTTCCAGTTCGCGAAGCAGGGCAAGATCGCCTACGCCGACAACCTCATCGAGAGCTGGAAGTCCAACGGCCTCTACGACGACTTCCTGCCTGGACTGCTCGACGCGATGAAGACCGACAAGGGCTACGTCGCCATTCCGTACAACCTCGACATGCGGGTGCTCTGGTACAACAAGACGCTGCTCGACAAAGCCGGCGCCGAGGCACCGACCGATTGGCAGAGCTATCTGGATGCGGCAGCCGCGCTCAAGAAGATCGGGGTGTACGGGTTCAGCCTGAGCAGCAATTCGAGCGGTGGAAACAGCTTCCAAACCCTCACGGGCGTCATGATCAACAACGGAGGAGGCCTCTTCGACGAGGAGCAGAAGCCGAACTGCGTCACGAGCGCCAACATCGAAGCCCTCGACTGGGTGGTCGAGATGGTTCAGAAGGGGTACGTGGACCCGGGCAACCTCGGATACTCCAGCACCAACACCAACACGCAGTGGAGCAACCGCACGTGCGCGATGGGCATCGATGTGCCTGGCCTTCCGCAGAACGTGACAGGAGCCGTTCAGCAGGAGCTCGTGCTCGGTGACCCGCTGGTGAGCGCTGCGGGCAAGAAGGGGGCGCTCTACTTCCCGAACAACATCATGATGTACAAGAACACCCCCAGCCAGAAGGGCTCGGAGGCGTTCCTGACCTATTACTTCAAGCACATGTCCGAGCTGTGGACCCAGAACACGGGTATCGGCCTGCCTCCGCTGAAGTCGATCGCGCAGACCAGTGAATTCAAGTCGAACGCGTCCAACGTCAAGCTCGTGGATGTCTGGCAGCCGATCTGCAAGACGTGGGCGGCGCCCGGCGGCACGGCTCTGTTCGCGAACGTGACGCTCGTGGACAGCACGCCCGCGATGACCACGTTCGCGCAGTCCGTGCTCTCGCAGAAGTCCACGCCGAAGGAGGCGCTCAGCACACTGCAGTCGACCCTCATGTCGCAGCTGAAGAAGTGAGCGCATCCGGCCAACCGGCCAACCCGGTGCTCCCGGGGTTCTACCCGGACCCGTCGATCTGCCGGGTCGGCGACCGGTATCTGCTGGCGAACTCCACGTTCGAGTATCTGCCGGGCATCCCGATCCACGAGAGCACCGATCTTCTGTCGTGGCGGGCGATCGGATCCGCCGTCGTGCATCCGGAAGCCTTCGCTCTCGAGACGGCGAGCGATTCCGGCGGTCTCTACGCCCCGACGATCCGATTTCACGATGGCGTCTACTATCTGGTGGGCACCCAGGTCGACCGCGACCCTGATTCGCAGTTCATCCTCACCGCTATCGACCCCGCGGGCCCGTGGTCGGAGCCGTTGTGGGTGCGCGGCGCAGACGGGTTCGACCCATCCATCCTCTTCCACGGCGACACCGCATACTGGTCTGCCGCACGTCCCTCGCAACCGGCGGAGCACGAGGGCCAGACGGAGATCTGGCTGCGCCAGATCGACGTCGCAACCGGCCACCTGCTCGGCGACGAAACGGTGATCTGGCGGGGGTCGGCACGCAACGCAGTGTGGTCCGAGGGCCCCCACCTGTTCGAGCACGAGGGCTGGTTCTACCTGCTGACGGCCGAGGGCGGCACATACCGCGATCATGCGGTCGTCATCGCACGCTCCGAGACCATCACGGGACCGTACGAGGGATGCCCGCGCAACCCGATCCTCACGCACCGCCATCTCGGCAGCGCCTATCCAGTGCAGAACGTCGGCCACGCCGACTTCGTCGAACGGCTCGATGGAACCTGGGCGGCCGTCGTGCTGGGCGTGCGGGTCGACGAAGGCAGGCACCTGCTCGGACGTGAGACCTTCGTCGTCGACGTGACCTGGGAGGAGGGCTGGCCAGTGGTCAGCCCCGGCGCGGGCGTGCTCTGCGACGTCGGGGACCGAGCGGATGCCTGGACGCAGCATCCTGCCCGCATCGGCACGGCCCTCACCGTGCGCGGCGCGGCGGACTTCGCCGACGAGACGGCAGATGGAGTCATACTCGCCGTCACCACGGAAGAACCCGGGACAGCGCGGCGCCCGTCTGCGCTGTTCCATCGGCTGAAGCACCGGGCAGCACAGTTGAACGTGAAGTTCGGCGAGATCACGTCGGGCGCTGTCGCGGGACTGGCGCTACGCCAAAGCGACGCATACTCGATCCGCCTCGAGTCGGACGGCGCCTCGGTTCGGGTCGTCGAACGCATCGCCGGCGCGGAAGTCGAGCACGACTGCTGGACGCTCGCCGGTGCGGGCGAGCTGGACGTCGTCGCCGAGCTCGAACCGTCGCGTGTTCACTTTCGCGTCGGAGCACGCTCGTCGGCCGTTGTCGGCACCGCCGTACTCAGTTCCGAGGTTGCTGGCGGGTTCGTCGGCACCGTGTGGGGGCCATATGTGTCAGGCCCTCCGGGCGCCCGCGCTCTCGTGACCGGACTGAGCTACACCGGACGGGGCCATGGCGCCCCGCGCTCGACCGCGCCCGAGACATCCTGAACCGGCGGCTCGGTCCGGCAATCCGATGCCAGCCAGACCGAGCCGCCGTCATACGGTGGAACCATGACGGAGACCCTGGCACCGGCGGCGACGACAGAGACGGCACGGTCGGCGGGCAGCACCGGGCTCGAATGGTGGCGCACCGCCGTGATCTACCAGGTGTACCCGCGGTCGTTCGCCGACAGCAACGGAGACGGAGTCGGCGACCTGCCCGGCATCACCGCACACCTGCCGGCCCTGCACGATCTCGGCGTCGACGCGGTCTGGCTCTCCCCCTTCATGACCTCCCCGCAACGCGACGCCGGCTACGACGTCGCCGACTACTGCGACGTGGATCCCCTCTTCGGAACCCTCGACGACTTCGATCGGTTGCTCACGGCCGCACACGACCTCGGCCTGCGCGTCATCGTCGACCTGGTGCCCAACCACACGTCGTCCGACCACCGCTGGTTCCAGGAGGCGCTGGCATCCGCTCCCGGCGGCGAGGCGTGCAGTCGCTACTGGTTCCGCGACGGCGAAGGCGAAAACGGTGATCTCCCGCCGAACAACTGGGAGTCGGTCTTCGGCGGTCCCGCCTGGAGCCGCACCACGAACGCCGACGGAACGCCCGGCCAGTGGTACCTGCATCTGTTCGACGCGTCACAGCCCGACCTCAACTGGGAGAGCCCGTGGGTGTGGGAGCAGTTCCGCGGCATCCTGAGGTTCTGGCTGGATCGCGGCGTCGACGGGTTTCGCATCGACGTCGCGCACGGCATGGTCAAAGCGAAGGGCCTGCCCGACTACACGCCGGAGCAGCGCGGCGGATCGCTGAGCGGCGCAGGTGTCACGCTCGGGCCCGGCATCGACGACGAGGCAGCTGGTTCACCGATGTGGGCTCAGGAGGGCGGCCACGACATCTTCCGCGACTGGCACGAAGTGCTCGCGGAGTACGACGGTGATCGTGCACTGTGCGGAGAGGCATGGGTGAGCCCGCCCGCGAAGCTCGCGAGGTACGTGCGCCCCGATGAGATGCAGCAGACATTCAACTTCACCTACCTCGAGACGCCGTGGAATCCGGATGCCCTTCGCGAAGTGATCGCGGACTCTCTCGCGGCGTTCAATGGTGTCGGCGCACCGAGCACGTGGGTGCTCTCGAATCACGACGTGATCCGCCATCCCACTCGCTTCGGCCTCACCGAGGAGATCCCGCAGGGTTATGGAATCGGACCCGAGACGCCGTTCCGGCCCGATGAGAGGCTCGGTCTACAGCGCGCACGTGCCGCGACGACCGTGATGCTGGCATTGCCCGGTTCGGCGTACGTCTACCAGGGCGAGGAGCTGGGGCTCCCCGAGGTGATCGACCTGCCCGACTCCGCCAGACAGGACCCCACGTGGTTCCGCTCCGGCGGCGAGCACTATGGACGTGACGGATGCCGAGTGCCGATCCCGTGGACCGCCTCCGGGCTCTCGTACGGCTTCAGCGACAACGGGAAGAGCTGGCTGCCGCAGCCCGCCGAGTGGGCGACGATGGCGCGCGACGTCGAGAATGGCGAGCCCGACTCCACGCTCTCGCTGTACAAACTGCTGCTCGCCGAGCGCGAGCGACGCTCGCTCGGCAGCGGGAGCCTGGAATGGCTGGAGGGCTACGGCGACGACGTCGTGGCGTTCCGCAACGGAGACGTCACGGTTCTGGGCAACCTGGGGCAGGCATCCGTTCCGCTCCCGGTCGGCGAGGTGATCGTCGCGAGCAAACGGCTCGACGGTGCGGAGCTGCCCGCCGACACGGCAGTCTGGGTCGTGGGCCGAACCGCATCCGCCGGTTGAGTTCGGGTCCCAGACGCCGGTGCCGGCGAGACGCGCAGCGAGGGGACGGCAATGCGGCCGGGAGCGAAACCGATTGCGGGTTTCGACAAGCTCAACCCACGGGAATGGCCGAAGCCACGGGAGCGGCTCAACCTGCGGGAGTGGCTCAACCCACGCGAGCGGCTCAACCTGCGCGAGCGGCTCAACCCACGCGAGCGGCTCAACCTGCGCGAGCGGCTCAAGCTGCGGAGTGGCTCAAGCCACGGGAATGGCCGAAGCCACGGGAGCGGCTCAAGCTGCCGGAGCGGCTCAGCCGCCTGCGGACCGCTCAGCGGTCGACGACGCCGAGCTCGTCGAGAATCGGCTCGAGCTGCGCGAAGAGACCCGGCTCCGCCGCGATGGTCAGCGCGCGGCTCGCGGCCGCACCGTGCAGGCCGGCGACCTTCGCGCCCGCCTCCGTCGCGACCAGCGCACCGCCCGCGTGGTCCCAGGGCTTGAGGCCCTTCTCGTAGTAGGCATCCAACCGCCCGGCCGCGACGTTGCACAGGTCGAGGGAGGCCGCACCGATCCGGCGAATGTCGCGCACCCTCGGAATGAGCATGCTCACCGCCTCGGCCTGCAGCCCCCGCCGGCGGGAGTCGTACGAGAACCCGGTGCCCAGCAGGGCGAGTGACAACTGTTTTCCGGTGGCCACCTGCAGCCGCTTGCTCCCGAGGTAGGCGCCGCCGCCCGCGCTCGCCGTGTACACCTCGCCGTTGGCGGGATTGACGACAGCGGATGCCAGCGAGCGCCACGTATTCGGATCAGGGTCGCCCTCCACCGCGGCGATCGAGACGGCGTAGGCCGGAATGCCATAGAGGTAGTTGACCGTGCCGTCGATCGGGTCGACGATCCACGTCAGCCCGCTGGTGCTCGCGCTCGCGTCGCTCTCCTCGCCGAAGAAGCCATCGCCGGGGCGGGCGTCAGCTATGCGTCCCCTGATGAGGTCTTCGGACTCGCGGTCGGCCGCCGTGACGATGTCTTCGGGGGCCGTCTTCGTCGCTGCAACCTCGACCCCTTCCTCACGCCTGGCGCGGACGAGGTCGCCCGCCTCGCAGGCGATCGTGCGGGCAAGGTTCAGGAGCTCATAGATCGGGGAGGGCACCCTCCGATGCTAGATGGCGTCGCGAGCTGCGGCTTCTCAGACGGTTCAGCGCGGCCGCTCGGCCCTCGACCGGAGGATCCCTTTGGCGTGTCGCGCGCATCTGATCTATTCTCCTTTCGTCGAAGCTTTGTTCGACATATCCGTGAGGAGGTCTGCCGTGAGCATCACTCATACCACCGACATCGTCACCGTCTGGATCAATGAAGACGGCGTTCCGAGACGGATGTTCTGGGCCGGCCGCCGCTACCGGGTCACCGACACTCCCACTCGGCTCGGGCCCGAGCCCGGCGTTCCCCTGAGCCCGGCGATCACGCATCCGCCCACACCGCTGAAGGGGTGGCGCTTTCAGGGCACCAGCGACGACGACGACACCCGCGTGTTCGACGTGCGACTGGCTGATCCCGGCGTGTGGGAGCTGATCCGCGTCATCGATTGAGTGCGCACGGTCGCTCGGCGGCACGCATATGCTCGTCGCTGCTCGACGCCGCACCTCTGCACGTCTCCGCACCTCTGCACGTCTCCGCACCTCTGCACGTCTCCGCACCTCCGCACGTCTCCACACCTCTGCGCATCTCCGCGCCTCTGCACGTCTCCGCACGACTCGACATGCTCGGTCGACTCGGCCAGTCAGGCAAGCTCGGCCCTCGGCTCGGTCGCATCTATGTCAGCATGTGTTCGTGAGCACCGGGGCTGATGACTTCGCGCAGGATGCGGTCGACGCGGCGGAAATCGCCGCGTCGAGGCATCCGTCGGACAAGCCGATCTACCGAGCGACGCCGCAGGAGGCCATCGCCCGATACTTCACGAAGTACGCGGTGTTCCACGGCCGGGCGAGCCGCAGCGAGTTCTGGTGGGCCTACGCGCTGAACGTCGTGCTGTTCCTGCTCGCGGGCATCGGTGTCGAGATGGCGAACAGTCTGGCGGGACCATCCGCGCCCCGACCCACGACGGGGAGCACGGTCATCGGCATCGTGTTCGGGCTGTACGCGCTCGCCGTGATCGTGCCGACCATCGCAGTGATCGTGCGCCGGCTGCACGATGCGAACCTGGCTGGATGGTGGTTCCTGCTCACGCTCATTCCGTTCGCCGGGTCTGTGATCGGCGTGATCTTCGGCATCCTGCCGAAGCAAGGTAACGGCACGCGGTTCGACCGGGCCTGATCGGTCGCGGTGCGCCTGATCGATCTGGTGCTGGCTTGATCGGTCGCGGTACGGGCCTGATCGGCCACGGTGCAGGCCTGATCGGCCACGGTGCAGGCCTGAATGCTGACCCTGTCCGCCGCCGCTTCGTGCCGGAAGGTGCAGACCGCCGCACCGCCCCGAGTGCTATTGTCCCGAGCGTTTGCCGGTCTGCTGTTCCCACAGCTCGAGCTCGCGCGTCAGCGCCTTCGCCAGTTCGAAGACCTGCTCGGGCGGAATGCGAACTCGGGTCACGACTCGCGCGTTCACCGACCGCTGCGGTTCGCCGTCTTCGTCGAGGGTCTCGGTGGCCGGACCGCGCAGCGACGCGAAGTCGAGCACGAACACGCTGTCGGTGTGCCAGATGCTCGCGAAGTCCGCGAAACTGCCTGCTTCGACCTCGGCTGCGATGTCGAAGTTGATCTGCGTCGGAACGTTCCGCTGCTCGTCGGGCATGCCGCCCCCCTCACGATCCGTCGACCGCCGTTCGACCGTCGCTTGCGAGCCTATCCGGACATCCGGTCTGCATCGCTCGCGACGACCGTTGCCCCAGTCGGACGTCGGCGGTGCGCGTCATGACGGATACGTGACCGGGAACGCCGCATCATCGCCGCTGTGCTGCACGCGATTCTGCGCATCCACCATGATCACCTTCGGTCGCACCGCGGAGGCCTTCGAGAGCTTCACCGACCCGTACGCCATCACGATCACCCGGTCACCCACGCTCACAAGGCGTGCCGCCGCGCCGTTCGCGCCGATCACGCCAGAGCCGGGTTCGCCCTCGATGACGTACGTCTCGAACCGCGCTCCGTTGTCGATGTTGACCACGCTGACCTTCTCGCCCACGAGAATGCCGGATCCCGCAAGCAGGTCGGCATCCACCGTCAACGAACCGACGTAGTGCAGATCGGCCCTGGTCACCGTCGCGCGGTGAATCTTGGCACGGAGCACGGTGACTCGCACGGAGGGACTCCTCAGCGGTAGGGGGCGGGGTGCGTCAGTTTATCGGTTCGGTCGATCGGTGCCCCGTGTCCCCCGTTGTGGAGCAGGATGAGGCGAGCCCGACCTGCTGTGACTGCGCTCCGGGAGTCATACAGTCAAGACTGCAGACTGCAATGGCTGCGCCGGTGATGAGCGGAGGCATCGTGCTAGGTGCGGTTTCGAGTGGGACGAGACGATCTCCCCGAAGAGCAGTGATCGGATGTGCCACCGTCGTCGCACTGGCGGTGGCCGCGGGACTCAACGGCTGCACGACATCGCCGACACCGACGGCATCACCCCGATCCTCTGCGGCGGCCGAATCGACGCAGGCGAAGGGCATCGCCTCCATCGTGCGGACAGCCATGACGCAGCAGCACCTGAAGGCCGTGATCGTGCGGGTCACGGTGGGCGGCAAGGTGGTCACCACGCAGGCGTTCGGCGACTCCATGACCGGCGTGCCCGCGAAGACCGACATGCAGTTCCGCAATGGTGCCGTCGCCTTCGAATACGTGAGCAATCTGCTGCTGCAGTATGTCGACGAGCACAAGGTGACCCTGGACGACACGATCGACAAGTGGATGCCGCAGCTCCCGGATGCCGACAAGGTCACCCTCAAGATGCTCGCGAACCAGACATCCGGCTATCCCGACTTCGAGACGGACCCGGGGTGGACTGCGGCGTACAACACGAACCCGTTCCACCTCTTCACGTTCGACGAACGGATCAAGTACGCCTTCGACCGACCGTTGGAATTCGCGCCGGGGACCAACTGGAGCTACTCGCACACCAACTTCATGATCCTCGGTCACATCCTCGCCATGATCGGCGAGAAGCCGCTGGATCAGCTGCTCGAGCAGAAGGTGCTCGCCCCGATGGGTTTGAAGCACACCGTCGCGAACTCGACCGCGGTCTTCCCCGGTCCGACCCTGCACGCCTACAGCTCCGAGCGGCGGGTGCAACTGGGGGTACCGGCGGGCACACCGTTCTATGAGGAGTCGACGTACTGGAACCCCGCATGGGGGACGCCGGACGGGGCGGCCGAGACCACCGACATCACCGATATGACCACTACTGCTGTGGCGATCGGCACGGGCAAGCTGCTGTCGAAGAACAGCTTCCACGCCATGACCGACTCCAAGCTGATCGGTTTCGGTACGCACCTGCCGGTGTGCGGCGGCTCATGCTTCACGCAGGTCGACGGATACAACTACGGCCTCGGAGTGGTGCGCTCCGGACCGTGGATGCTGCAGAATCCGCTGCTCAGCGGGTATAGCGCCGCCGAGGCGTATCTGCCGTCGAAGAAGATCGCCATCGCCGTCGCCTGCACGTTCACGCCCGCCGCCTTCGACGATCAGGGGAACTATGCGAATGCCGCCGACACACTGTTCCGGCAGATCGGCGGGTACCTCGCACCGAACGATGCGCCGCCGATGAAGAAGTGATGGTGTTCCCGCCACGTGTTCGCAGCTGAGGGTCGACGACGGGGTCGGCAATCCGACGGCGGTCGCTCGCGGTCATCTAACGCTTCGGGCTTCTGACCTCCAGCCGGCTCGCGAGCTCGACGGTCGAGTCGCCGCCGACGCCGAGGTCGATCGTCGTGGCATCCTGCACCCAGTCGCGGGTTGCGGCGCTCCAGTAGCGCAGTTCGGCGGGGCCGAGGTTGAAGGAGACGGTGCGGGTTTCGCCCGCGTCGAGGGTGAGTCGCTGGAAGCCCCTGAGCTCGCGCACCGGTCGCGACGAAGTGCCGTGGCGCTGGTGGATGTAGAGCTGAACGACTTCGTCGGCGCGGCGATCGGAGGCGTTGGTGACCTCGACCGCCACGGTCACGGTGTCGCCGAGGGAGATCTCCGTGCGGTCGAGGCGGGGGGCGGAGTACGAGAAGTCGGCGTAACCGAGTCCATGACCGAACGGGTAGAGCGGCGTGGACGTTTCGTCCCAGTACCGCTTGTCCTGATCGTCGGGCGCGAACGTGCGCAGGTGCGCCGAGATCATCGGCACCTGACCGACGTGGCGCGGCCAGCTGAAGGGCAGGCGTGCGGCGGGCGAGACATCCCCGAAGAGAATGCGCGCGACGGCGTCGCCGCCCCGGGTTCCCGGGTACCAGACCTGTGCGATCGCCGGGATGTTCGCATCCGCCCAGCGCAGGTCGAGCGGGCGACCCGACATCACCAGCAGCACGATAGGGGTGCCGGTGGCGGCGATGCGCTGCAGCTGTTCCAGCTGCATGCCGGGCAGGTCCAGCGTCGACCGCGACGCGTTCTCGCCGATCTGGTTCTGCCGCTCCCCCGCGACCACGACGGCCACGTCGGCGGATGCCGCCAGGGCGACCGCGCGCTCGATCTCGGCATCGTCGTCGTAGTCGGCCGGGGTGGCCACCACCGTCGGATCCTGACGGTCGAACATCGACGGGAACACTCTCGCCGGGATGCCCGCGCCCGGCGCATGCTCGACCCGAATGCCGTCACCGACCCGATCGCGGATGCCCTCGAGGATGCTCACGGTCTCCTCGGTCTCGTGCACGAACACCCACGGGCCGAGGGTGTCGCGCTTGCTGTCGGCGAGCTGCCCGATCACCGCGATCGAGGCGAGCGCACGTTCGTCGAGCGGGAGCGCGGCATCCTCGTTCTTCAGCAGCACGATGCTGCGTTCGGCGACGACCTGCGCGAGGTCGCGATGAGCGGCATCCGACAGCACGGACTCGACAGCTGCTTCGTCGGCATACGGGCTCTCGAACAGCCCCAGCCGGAACTTCGCCGTGAGTACCCGGCGCACCGCGTCGTCGATCGCGGACTCCTCGACCAGGCCCTGCGCGACGGCGTCGGGCAGGGTGTCGAATGCCGGGTCGAACATGGTCATCTCCATGTCGAGACCGGCGGTGACGGCGCGTGCGGCGGCATCCGTCTGCGACGCCGCGAAGTGCTGTGTCGCAAGCGAGTTGACGGCGTTCGCGTCGGAGACCACGAACCCGTCGAACCCGAACTCGCCGCGCAGCACCTCGGTGAGCAGCCAGCGATTGCCGCTGGCCGGTACGCCGTTGAGGTCCATGTAGGCGCTCATGATGTTGGCTGCGCCGGCCTCGACAGCCGCCCGGAACGGCGGCAAGTACACGTTGTGCAGCTCGGAATCCGAGATCTCCGCATCGTCGTAGTCGCGCCCGCCGCGAGCGGCGCCGTATCCGGCGAAGTGCTTCGGGCCGGCGAGGATGCTCTCGGGCCCACGATCGCCCTGGAACCCCCGCACGTGCGCGGCAGCGACGGCCGCCCCGAGGAACGGGTCTTCGCCGGCGCCCTCGATGATGCGCCCCCATCGCGGGTCGCGTGCGATGTCGACCATGGGTGCGAACGCCCAGTGGATGCCGCTGGCCCGCGACTCGCGCGCCGCCACCGACTCCGCCTGCTCGATTCCATGCGGATCCCACGACGCCGCCTGCGCGATCGGCACCGGGAAGATCGTGCGCAGGCCGTGGATCACGTCGAATCCGAAGATCAGCGGGATGCCCAACCTGGTCTGCTCGACGGCCAGCCTCTGCAGCCGATTCGCCACCTCCGCCTTCGTCACGAACAACGCCGAGCCGGCCCGGCCCGCCGCGATCGCGGCCTCGACCAGCTGCGGCTGGCGCACGAATGCCTGGTGCTCGGCAGGTAGCGAGTCGATGTCGAAGTCGGCCGGCAGCTCGCCCAGCCCGCCGAAGTAGAAGTACTGGCTCAGCTGTCCGGCCTTCTCTTTGACGGTCATCCGCGCGACCAGGTCTTCGACCCGATCGTGGATGGGTGCTGCCGGGTCGAGGTAGAGCGGGTCCGTCATCGTCAGTACTCCTCGGTGAGTCGCGTCGGGTGCGAGCGCTGCTGGTTCCTGCGCCACGCATAGGGAAGTATCGCGTGATATCAGACGCTATCATCCATCCTGGCTGTCCATGCTTCTGTCCCGCTGGACGTCCGATTTACGGGCAGCCCTCGCGGACCATCGGTTCAAGGTGGGCGCCCTGCATTCTGGCGACGGGACACGGAGCGCGCCCCAGTGAGGTGCCCTGGGACGCATCAAGCCCAAGCTTCCATGCTGTGACCGACGGCGGCGCCGCGCGAACGCTGAACCGGTCAGCGCGCCTGGCTGTACGAATGAGTATGAGTGCCGCTGTTCAGTTCGACGGCCTCGCCGTGCGGCAGCCGGAGTTCGCCCGTGGTGTTCGGCGGAATCGACACGACGACCGTGACGACGTCACCGTCGCGCTGCCAGCCGCTCATCACCTCTCCGAACACGCTGCGATACCTCGCCTCGGCGTAGGTCAGTGTTCCGCCCGGCACTGGTGCGACGACAAACCGATTCTCTGAATCGACGCGGATGCCCGCGACGGTGTCGAACAACCACTGGCAGACGGAACCGGGCGAGTAGTGGTTGTGGCTCTCCTTGCCCTCCCAGTCCTCCCAGACCGTGGTCGCGCCGGCCTTCACCTCGGCGAGCCAGCTCGGCGCCTCGGTGTTCTCGAGCATCCGATAGGCGACATCCGAGCGTCCTGCCTCGGTGAGAACGGGGAGCACGAACGGCGTCGACAGAAAGCCCGTGCCGATCGTGAAGTGGCGATTCTCGACCGCCTGAACCAGCCGTGCCTCGAGCTGCTGACGAACTACGCCGTCGACGAGGCCGAGCGCCAGCGGACGCACGAGCTTCGCCTGGCGGTCGGTGTCGATCGTTCCGTCGGCGAGGAAGAGGTGGGCGTAGGCGTGCTTGGCACCGTCGGCGTACTCCATGAACAGCGCCGCGTCATCCGTCTTACCCAATGCGGTGGCGATCTCGGCAAGGTGCGCCATCGTGTAGTGCAGGTAGGCGGTGGCCTCCTCGGGCCGCGCCGGCTGGGAACGTGCGGTCACGGGGTCGTGGAACTCGGCGGGTTCGAGCCATTCGCCGAGGTGCAGGCCCTTCTCGTAGACGTAGCGGTTGTACGGGTTGGCTCGCGCCGCCTTCGCGTCCTTGTGGCCGGTGTGCTCGATCAGAAAGGTCGCATACGCGCGCATCATCGGGTAGAACTCGCGGAGGGCCTCCTCGTCTCCGTATCGCTTCCAGAACCGATACGGCACCAGCACGACGGCATCCGCCCACCCGACCGACCCACCCGATGCGTCGTACATCATTGCGACGCCGTTGTACGGCACAACGGCCGAGACCTTGCCGGAGACCGACTGGTTGTCGTGCAGGTCGCGCAGCCACTTGCGGTAGAAGCTCGCAACATCCATCAGGTAGGCGGCGGTGTCGAAGAACACCTGGGCGTCGCCGGTCCAGCCCAGCCGCTCACGGGTCGGACAGTCGGTGGGCACGTCGAGAAAGTTGCCCTTCATGCTCCACCGGGTGTTTTCGAGAAACCGATTCACGTCGGCGTTCGAGCATTCGAAGTCGCCGGTCTGCTCCATGTCGGAGTACACGGCGATGGCACGAAACTGCGACGGGTCGAACTGAACGTCGGTCTCGACGAGGGCGTAGCGGAAGCCGAAGACCGCGAACTCGGTCTTGTAGTGGTTCTCACCCTCGGCGCACGTGTAGACGACCTCCTGCTTCGGAGTCGGCTGAAGCTTTCCCCGGATGAGACGGGTCTGGTCGGTCAACAGCAACAGCTCGGTGGGGCGCCCGAATTCTCTCCCCGGCTTCTGCAACTGCATGTTCGACTGCGTGAACTCACCGGCCTCGTCGAGGATCTCGCCGAGCCGGAGCCTGATCTGCTGACCACGCGGCGCGGTGACGGTGAAGCCGACGAATCCCGCTATGTTCTGGCCGAAGTCCAGCACTCGCCTTCCCGAGGGCGTCGTGATCAAGACCGGGGTGAACACCTCCTGCTCGCGGGGCGTGACGTTGTCTGGCGCGGTCGGTACGAGCCCAGGGTCGGCCAAGCGCGCACGGCCCGAGTAGCTGGGCTCGAGGTTCGCGTCGTAGATCTCGCCGTCTTTGAGATCGGCGAATCGGACCGGCCCGTCGTTGCTCCACTCGAAGGAGTCGTCGCTGGCCACGACATCCCGGGAACCGTCCGCGTAGCTGATCTCGAGCTGGGCAAGCAGTTTGGTCCGCCGCCCGAAGACGTTGGTGGGACCGTAGGCGCCCACCGATCCGCGGTACCAGCCGTCGGCGAGCCGAAGCTCGAGGCGATTGTCGTCGGCCAGCAGGTCGGTCACGTCGTACGCCTGATACTGCAGCCGCTTGCGGTAGTCCGTGCTTCCCGGCGTGAGCCGGGCCTCCCCCACACGGTGCCCGTTGAGATGCGCGTCGTACAGTCCGCACGCGGTCACGTAGAGGCGGGCCCGACTGACGGATCCGCGAACATGGAACACGTTCCGAAAGCAGTCAACGGGATGCCGTCTGTTGCGCTTGAGCTCCACGTCACCGGCGATCCACCGGGCGGTCCAGTCGGCCGCCTCCAGAAGGCCGAGCTCGAACCACGAACCGGCCGGCTCGCCCTCGGCATCCACTTCGTCCCAGAGGATGACGACCCAGTCGACCCGATCGCGACTGGTCAGTTCGGCGCCTTCGTACGGGATGTGCACCATGGCGTGCGAGGGCACCTTCCCGGTGTCCCATACGGTCTCGCCATCCCGCATCGCCTGAAGGCGATAAGCGGTCTGAGTGATTCCCCCCTCGCAGTTCCACGACAGTCGCGGCCTCGCAATGCCGAGCCCGAGCGGGCGATCGAGGTAGTCGGTGCGGAGTCGGATGGCTCTCACGCGCATTGGTCCTTCGTCTCGATGCGGAGTCGCTCGCTCATGCGTAGTCTTCGATCCGCCATTCGTCGAGCCATTGAATGACCGGGGTGTCGCCGTCGAAACGGATCGGCAGCCAGACGTAGTCGGCCACTGCCGTGTTCTCGCCGTTCGCCAACGTCATGACGTCTGCGAGGTTCTCGCCGCCGGGCGGGCGAGGAGTGCCCTGCATTCTCGCGGCGATGGCGTCGAAGACGTTCGGCAGGCCGTCCGGCAGCTGAGGCAGCCAGCGGTCGGCGAGGGCGATGTACAGATCGTGCTTGTGGGGATGTTTGAACACCGAACTGATCTGCGATCGGAACGACGTTCGCGAGGGGTCGGACGGATGCGCGTCGCGGAGGACCGTCCACGGGCCGTTGAAGGTCTCGGCTGTCGCGAACTCCGACGGATTCGGGAAATACCCCGTCGTGCTCGAGGTCACCAGATAGTGCGATCCGTTGCGCGTGAAGTAGGCGGGCGCCTCGCGATTGAAGGGCGGGCCCGAGTGCGGGAAGTGGCTGCTGAACACACCCGTCACATCGGTGTAGTCGTCCGTGAGCTCGGCGCAGACGACCTCCGTGTGCACCTTCTCGAAGTAGTAGTAGGCCTTCTTGGTTCGCGGGTCGACGACGAGGTCGAAGTCGCCGGCATCCATTCCGAGCGGGCGAAGACCCGAGCGCACGATCTCGTACGGGCCCAGCAGCGAATCGGCGGTGAGCACCGTCGACGCCTGCGTCTGCTTGCCGTCGTCCATGATCTTGAGCCAGCACACGTACTTGTTCGTCATCTCGTTGAAGACGATGTGCGGCCGGTCCATCTTCTGTGCGGGATGCAGCGGTGAGGCGGGGTCATCGAGCGCGGGAGGGATGATCAGTCCGCGATCCTCCCAGTTGTAGAGGTCGGTCGAGGAGTACGCGCGAACTCCCCAGTGCCAGTTGCCGCTGCCGGGCGTCGTCTTCTCTTTGTTCTCGCCGTACCAATAGAACGCGCCGTCGTCGCCGACGATGATCGAGCCGCCGTGGGCGTGGATGCGGTTGCCGTTCGTGTCCAACCAGGTCTGCCCCGGGCGGATGGCCGTCTGGGGACGCACTTCGGTGGTCGTCATGACTCTTCCTTCGCTCGCTCTCACGCGTATTCGGGCACGGCGGCCGGGCTGACGACGATCGTGCGTTCGACATCCTCGAGTCCCTCGCATCGCGCGCGCACCGTCACCTCCCCGGCTCCGGTCGGCCGGATGATCGCCAGCGCACGCCCGTCGAACGTCTCGCACTCCGTCGCCGCGAACGGCTCCGCGCTGTCGGGGCGGGCACTGCCGAGAGCCTGCAGCACCCCTGCACCCTCCACTTCCACGCCGACGAGACGGTCGGCGTCGGTGACGAGCACACCCGCGGCATCCCGCAGCTCCACGGTCACGAAGGCGAGGTCGCCCGTGTCGTCGGAGACGGTGGTGCGATCCACCTCGACGCTCAACGATGCCGCGCCGGATGCCGACACAAGCGTCGTGCGCGCCACCTCTACGCCCGCGGTGCGCGCGATCGCGACCAGTTCGCCGGGCTCGTACGCGACATGGAAGCGCGCCTGAAAGGCACGCTCGTCGCCGTCGGTCACCCGGCCGACCGCGGCCCGGCCGACCGCGGCCCCGTTCAGCACCAGCTCTATCTCTTCGGTGTCGCTGTAGACATCCACCGTGACGTGTGTGCCATCCTCCACGCTCCACGTCCACGAGCCCAGCGAGTCGGTCCACGCCCAGCCGCTCACCGGCGCCGTGCGCCCGTAGGTCTCCGGCCGGTGCACGGCGATATACGGCTCGTGCCGCAGACCGTAGACCGTTTCGCGGTAGTACGAGATCGTGCGGCGGTTTCCGGTGATGTCGATGTCGCCGCACCACGCGGTGCGCCAGGGGTAGGGCGCCTCGAATTCGGCGGGCGCGTCGGCGTACCGGGGCCGGCCGATGCCGACCTCGCCGAGGTAGTCCCATCCCGTCCAGGTGAAGTCGCCGATGACGTGTCCGTTGCGGGTTACCAGATCCCAGAGCACGTCGATGTGCTGCGCGTAGGTCTCGGTGCCGACGATGACCTGATTCGGGAAGAGCTCGCGATCGGACTCGTAACGTGCGTCACCGTAGTTGAGGCCGACGACGTCGAGCACGCCGAACGACTCCGCGAGCTTCGCCGTCACCAGAGGCGACACCGTGACGCGATTCATCAGGTCGGCCGCCGCACCCATCGCATCGTTCACGCCGCCGCTCACGCTCTGGGCGCCGCGTTCGCGCATCATCGCCATGACATCCGTGATCGTGGCGACGAATCCGTTGAGCGCGTTCGTCACGAAGCGAGTGCGGTCAAGGCTGCGGATCTTCTCCGCGATCCGCCGGCCGATCTGCGAGCCGAGCGGGTTGCCGACCTCGGGAATCTCGTTTCCTATCGAATAGAACACGACGCTCGGATGGTTGTAGTCGCGTGCCACCATCGCCTCGACGTCGCGCTCCCACCAGTCCTCGAACGCCAGCGAATAGTCGAACGACGACTTGCTCTCGGTCCAGATGTCGAACGTCTCGTCCATGACGAGCATGCCCAGCCGGTCGCAGGCATCCAGCATCGCGCCGCTGATCGGGTTGTGCGCACTGCGGATGGCGTTGAACCCCGCCTGTTTCAGCAGCTCGACGCGCCGTTCGTCGGCGCGCGAGAACGCGGCAGCGCCGAGCGGTCCGTTGTCGTGGTGGATGCACGCGCCGCGCAGCTTCACGCTCGCTCCGTTGATGCGCAGCCCGTGCACGGGGTCGAGGCGCAGCGTGCGGATGCCGAACCTCTGCTCCCGCTCCTGAAGCGTTTCGCCGCTCTCCGTCAGGCGAAGACGCACGGTGTACAGAGTGGGTGCGTCGACGTTCCAGAGGTCGGGCGACGGCACATAGGTGCGCACGCGGGCGAGTTCGGTGCCACCGGAACGCAGTGTCACGGGCGCCGAGCCCACGGCGACGACCGTGCCGTCGGCATCCGTCACCTCCGCCTCCACCGACACGGTCCGCCGGCCGATGGATGCGTTCGCGACCTCGACCGCGATCTCGACGACGGCGCGTTCGTCGTCCACGTCGGGAGTGGAGACCCTGACGCCGTACGGAGTGATGTGCACGAGCTCATCGACGATGAGCGTCGCGCCACGGGTGATGCCGACGCCGGTGTACCAGCGGGAGTCGTCGTGCGCTCGTACCTCGACCCGCAGCACGTTGTCGGCGTCGTAGTCGAGGTGATCGTCCAGGGAGAGCACGAACGGCGTGTATCCGTACGGACGCTGGCCGACGCGCGCGTTGTTCACGAACACGACGGCATCGCGATAGGCGCCGTCGAGCTCGAGGGAAACGCGCTTGCCCGACCACTCGGCCGGAACGCGGAACTCCTTCGAGTACTCGAACGCCGCCGACCGCGGGTAGTACGCCGACTTGCCGAGACCGTCGACCGTGCGCTCCATGCCGATCAGGGCGTCGTGCGGCAGTCGCACCTTTACCGGAGTCTCCTGCGGCCCACCGAGCTGAGCGAAGATGCTGGTCTTCGGCCGCAGTGTCCAGTCGTCGTCGAATGCGATGCGTGTCACCGTTCTCCTTGCCTTTCATCCAGCGCCGCACCTGAACTGCGTGCCACCGATCCGAGCCATGCGAGGCTCGGCTTCGGTGCGCGCACGAACGTCTGGCGGTCGACGGCGACAAGGCCGAACGTCGGCTCCCAGTGGCCCCACTCGAAGTTGTCGAGCAGGCTCCAGTGCAGATAGCCCCGAACGTCGATCCCCTCGTCGATCGTGTTCGCGAGCTGACGCAGCGCCTCCGACGTGTAGGCGATGCGCCGCGTGTCGTCGCCGGTGGCGATGCCGTTCTCGGTCACCAGAATCGGCAGCCCGGTGACCGCCCACGCATGACGCACCGCGATACCGAGCGCATCAGGCCGATACGCGGCACCCGTAAGCGTGTTGTCGGGATGTTTCGGGTGCGGCACGACCCCGTTCGCGTCCACCTTCTGCGAGCTGTACGACTGCACACCGACGAAGTGGTCGCCGTCGGATGCCGCGAGATAGACATCCTCACCGCCCCACTGCACTTCGGCGAGCTTCGCCTCGTTGCCGGGCGTCGCCTCCAGTGCCTGGTTCGCGATCGACCACCCGACCTTCGCCGACGTGTTGCGACGCAGCACCTCGCGCGCTGCGTGGTGAGCCGCGATGAAGGGTGCCGCGAATTCCGGCCCGGGGATCGGCATGTTGGCGACGAGACCCTCGTTGATGTTCTCGTCGCCCTCGACGGTCGGGCTCACCCACTGGTCGAGCTTTCCCTCTCGTGCCGCCTTCTGCAGCATGTCCATCAGCGCGAGCATGTTCGGCTCGTTGATGGTGACCACCCATTCGACGCCATCGAGAATGGAGCAGACACGCTCGACGTATGCCGCGAACCGTTCGGTGGCATCCTGAGCGCCCCAGCCGCCGGCGGCGGCGAACCAGGCCGGCACGGAGAAGTGGTGAAGCGTCACGACCGGGGTCAATCCGAACTCGAACGCGGTGTCGATCATCCGTCGGTAGTGTGCGAGTTCCGCCAGAGAGAACTGGCCGGGTCGTGGTTCGATGCGTGCCCACTCGATGCTGAAGCGATACGCCGTGAGGCCGGCATCCGCGAGCAGCTTCATGTCTTCGCGATAGCGGTGGTAGCTGTCGACGGCGTCGCCACTGAAGTCGGATCCGGGGATGCTCCCCTCACGCGCCCACCAGTCGCTGTTGGTGTTGTTGCCCTCGGTCTGGTGCGCGGAGGTGGCCGCTCCCCAGAGGAAGTCTTCGCTGAATCGAGGCATTCGTCATTCCTTGAGTCGTCAACACACCGGTTGCCGATGCATCAGCCGTCCGTGCATCAGTTGTCATCGCACTTGTTGTCATCGCACCGACTTCACCGTGAAGAAGATGATGTTGCCGCCGATGAGCGCTGCGCCGGCGGCGACCAGGTAGAGCAGAAAGTAGTTGCCGACCGCTGCCGTGCCTCCGATCAGCAGGATGGACGGCGCGAGCAGCGGCGCGATGGTCTGCGGAATCGACGTCGAAAACTGGTTGATCGCGACGTACCGGCCCGACTGGGTCTGCCGTTCGGGAAGCACGCTCAGGTAGATGGCCTGGTCCACAGCACTGAAGACGCCCAGGCCGAGATTCGCCAGCGCACTGCCCACCAGGATCACTGTGAGGCCGGGCGCGAAGGCCATCAGCACCCCGCCCGCAGCGAACAGCAGCGCCGAGATGAGGAGCGGCATCCTCCGGCGTGCGATCTTGTCACTCAACCAGCCGCCGGCGGCAGCACCGCCCGCGGTGGCGATGACACCGAGAAGGCCCGCGATCACCACGATGCCGCCCAGCTTGTCTGGGGCGAGGCCCAGCTTGCTGCCGAAGAAGTACGTGGTGAACGTCGTGGCCAGCGTCAGACCGAAGTTGAACATGAACCGACCGAGCCAGTTCCACGAGAAGTCGGCGTACTTGCGCACGTTGTAGCCGTAGCTTTTCAGCAACTCGATCGCTCGCGTCTTCGGGGCCGGCTCCGTCGTGCGGGTGTCGGGCTCTTTGATGACGATGACGAACACGAAGATCAGTGCCGCGCCGATCACCCCAGGCACGAGGAACAGCAGAATCGAGTTGAACGCGAGAGCGGCGGCGATGGCCGTTCCCATGACCGAGGCGATCATCGTCGCGACTCCGCTGAGCCCTGACACTTTGCCTCGTTGCGAGTCGGGGAGCCGGTCGGCAAGAGAATTCGTCAATTGCAGACCGCCGACGCCGAGCCCGATCGTCACGATGATCCAGCCGATGAACAGCATGGCGAAGCTCGAGGAGAATGCGCACACCGCGAGTCCGACCAGGCCGACGATGGTCAGCGCGATCAGCCAGGGCCGCCTGCGACCGATCCGGGTGCGGGTGCGGTCGCTGAGCATGCCGGCGATCGGCCCGAGCAACACCACCATGAGCGCGCCAATCCCGGTGATGTAGCCGAGCGACGTCTCGTTGCCCGGGGCGACGCGGGTGAGTTGCACCGAAAGCGAGTAGCCGAGCGGGGCGACGAGCGCGAGGAACGATCCGAACTGTGCCAGCACGATCAGCCAGATGTACTGGGCGCTGACCTTCTCGAGGTCGTCGCCGTTCGCTTGGGCACCCGCGGTCGTGTCGTGCGCGAGGTGCCCCGCGGTCGCGTCGTTCTCATCGAACGCGTCGCCGATCGCGGACGCGGTGTTCATCTCGGCCGAGGTCGCAGACTCTGTCGGGGCGGGGTTGTCTGTCATCGGGACTCCTTCGTCGCGGATGCTGGGTGCCGGCTCCCGCAGGCTGCTGATGTCGCCGGGGTAACAGGTTGTGGAACGGGGGATTGGGCGAGTGATCCAACAGGTACTGCGTGATACCTGAGCACAACGTAGCAGATATCGCGTGATACTAGAAGCTGAGCCTGCGATGGCTTGAGACGGTGACATGGGAGCATGGCGAAATGGCGAAACCAGGACGACCCGCTACGGCTGCCGACGTCGCGGCGCATGCAGGGGTCTCCCGTGCCACGGTGAGTCACATCCTGAACGGCCGCGATGCGCGGTTCCCTCAGACGACTCGGGACAAGGTGCGCGCGTCGGCCGAGGCGCTCGACTACCGCCCGTCTCCCGCAGGGCGCAGCCTCGTGACCGGCCGCGGCGACACGATCGTCTTCCTCATGCCGAACACGACGATGGAATCCAACATTCAGGATGCCGTCGAGCGGCTCGCGCAGGTCACCGCGCACGTCGGGTCGAACGTGGTGCTGCGCTTGGCGGATGCCGACCCTGACACGACGGTGACGGCCATCCTTCGCCTGCGACCCCTCGGCGTCGTCGACCTCGGCTTCCTGCCGCGTGCGGCGCGGGAGCGTCTCGCACGGCAGGGCGTGCCGACGGTCCCCCGCTTGTCCTCCCATCTCGGCGAGGAGGACCCCGACGGGGTGATCGCTCGTCTTCAGGTACAGGAGCTGGTGAGAGAAGGCCCGCGACGAGTCGTCTACGCCGGCATCGCCGACAACCGCTCCGACCCGTTCGGTCCGCGTCGCTTCAACCTGGTCACGCAGATCTGTCGCGACCTCGCGCTCGAGCCACCCGAGTACCTGCACATCCCGCTCAACGTCGAGGGTGCGACCGCGGTGCTCGAGCCGCGCTGGGCCGAGGGGCCGCTCGGCGTCGCGTGCTACAACGACTCGGTGGCCATCAGCGTGCTGACCGCAGCGGCGGATCGAGGGCTGTCCGTACCGGAAGAGGTGTCGGCGGTCGGCAATGACGACACCGCTATCGGCCAGCTCTGGCGCCCTCGGCTGACCACGATCCGGGTAGACATCCGAGCCATCATCGATCGCGCCGCCGAGCAACTCCTCGGTGAGCTCGACCTCCCGGTGTCGCCGCTAGAGACAACGGGAAGCCCGCAGATCGAACTCGTCAGAGGAGACTCGACGTAAGCTGCGCGGCGGTCGTTCGTGCGCGCCCTTTGTGCCGCTGCGCTTCGGTTCTGTAATCACGTACGGCACACGCCGAGGCCCGGTTCGTTCGAGTTCTCGGCACTGATGTGGCAGGTGAGGGATTCGAACCCCCGAATGCTGAGCAGTCTGATTTACAGTCAGATCCCTTTGGCCGCTTGGGTAACCTGCCGGGGCGCTCCCGACCACGTGTGATCACCTGACCGAAGGCGCGAACTCAAGGATACCCACGCTCTCGCATCCGGTGAAATCGTCGGGGCCGTCCGCGTCAGGGCTTCGGTGTGTCTTCGGCCGCCCCGGTGTCGTCGGGGTCGACCGAGTCACCGGGAGGGGGAGTGTCTCGTGCCGGCAGCGGCGCGGGCGGCAGGGTGCCGGCATCCTTCGCACCCAACTCGGTGGCCTCCTGGATGACCGTCTCGGCAGAGTCGGATGCATCAGGGTCCGGTTCCGGAAGCGTGCCCCCGGCATCCGCGACCGCAGCCGCCGCGTCTTCGACCTGACGCTCGGCCCGACGGGAGCGCACGATGCCGGCGATGATGAGCGCGATCACACCAAGCAGCACGATGATGCCGGCCACGATCAGCCAGGGCGTCACGTCGGATCCGGTTGCGGCGAGGCCGCCGAAGTGTTCGGTCACGCCGCCAGCCTATGGGCGATTGAGGCGAGAGCCATGCAAGCTCGCTTGCACGGCCGACCCGATTGAGCCCGTGAACGGCAACGCCGCGATATGGGCGATTGAGGTGAGAGCTGTGCAAGCTCGCTTGCACAGCCGAACCGATTGAGCCCGCGCAGCCGACACTCCTCTCCATCGCGCTCCTCCCTTAAACTCGCAGGGACACGGAATCGATCGCGTGAGGAGCTTCAGGTCATGGCAGATTCGTCGTTCGACGTCGTCAGCAAGGTCGACAAGATGGAGGCCGACAACGCAGTCAACCAGGCGAGGAAAGAGGTCGACCAGCGCTACGACTTCAAGAACATCGGGGCATCGCTCGAGTGGAGCGGGGAGAAGATCCTGCTCAAGGCCAACTCCGAGGAGCGCGTCAAGGCCATTCTCGACGTGCTCGAGTCGAAGTTCATCAAGCGCGGGGTGTCGTTGAAGAGCCTGGATGCCGGTGAGCCCTACGCCAGCGGCAAGGAGTTCCGGCTCGAGGTGGCGCTGAAGCAGGGCATCGATCAGGATGCCGGCAAGAAGATCAACAAGCTGATCCGCGACGAGGCGCCGAAGTCGGTCAAGAGTCAGATCCAGGGCGACGAGGTGCGCGTCTCGTCGAAGAGCCGCGACGACCTGCAGGCCACGATCGCGCTGCTCAAGGCGGCCGACGTGGACGTCGACCTGCAGTTCGTGAACTTCCGCTGAGGCGAGCATCCGTGCCGCTGCCTTCCACGGACACCACCGTTCTGTACGCCTCCGCGGGGCCGGAAGCGCTGCGCGCCGGGGCCGTCGTTCTGCACCTTCAGCCATACGGCGATCAGCAGGAACTCGTGCTCCTCGACCGCACCCCGGCGCATCCGGTCGACCGCGCGTGGCCCGATCAGGGGCCTGACACCGGCTCGATCCTCGTCGGCGACCGTGAGGTGCCGCTCGTCGATGTGGTGGTCGGCGCGACCGACGGCACGACCCTGTTCGTCGGCGACGACGTTCCGGCGCGGCGCGGCGCGGCGGGCTGGGCGTTCGTCGTCGTGCACGTTCTGCAGGCGCCGAGCCGCATCGCAGTCGGCGACGAGGTTGTCGTGAGTGTGGATGCCGCGCATCGCCGCGAACTCTCCGTCGGACACACGTTGTGCCATCTGGCGTCCCTGGCGCTGAACGCCGCCCTCGCCGAGCGGTGGTCGAAACCCGTCAGAGCGGATGCCTTGGGCCGCCCGGACTTCGACCACGAGGCCATCCAGTCGTCGACGATCGTTCCGAACGGATCGGTCGACGTTTTCCGGCTCAACAAGTCGCTACGTCGTAAGGGGTTCGCGACCGACGGCCTCGCGGATGCGCTCGAGGCCGCCGAGGCGACAGCTTCGGAGGCGCTCCGGGCGTGGATCGCAACGGATGCACCGGTGCGGATCGAGCGGGACGGCGACGGCCTCGGCGATCCGCGATTCTGGGTATGCGACCTGCCGGTGGTGACCGGGGGTGCTCTTGCCGCCCCGGCCACGACGGCGCGGATCGCGTGCGGCGGCACCCATGTGGCGTCGCTGAGGGAGCTGGGCGAGGCATCCGTCGTGCTGGAGCAGGGCGACGATGCCGGCACGCCGACGCTGACCATGAGGTGCGCTGCGCGGCCGAGCTGAAAGCGATCTCGTGACGTGTACGCCCGGCACCGCCGCGGCTACTGCGGGGTGCACGTATGAGTCGTCCCGGCCACAGCGCTCACGGCAAGAGCCGTTGCATACGGCGACGTCCACGTACCCAGTTGGGAACGGACCCCCACCGTGTAGGTGGCTCCGAGCAGCCCTCCCAGGATCGACCCCTGGTACGTCGAGGTGTAGACCGTGCCCGTGCCCATGGTCGGAGTGGTGGTGACCGTGACACCGGTGAGCAGTGTTCCGAGCACGGAACCGGACGACGCTCCGTAGCCTGCGGCCGACGAGGCCGGTGTACCGGAGGCGAACTGCCAGG
Organism: Humibacter antri; assembly: GCF_054777235.1. NCBI lineage: Bacteria > Bacillati > Actinomycetota > Actinomycetes > Micrococcales > Microbacteriaceae > Humibacter > Humibacter antri. The sequence continues at coordinate 29,437 of NZ_BAAHAW010000020.1, forward strand.
TGACGGTGATGACGGGTGTCACGCCGAGGAGCCCGGGGTTGTACGTGCAGCCTGTGATCGTCGGCTTCTGCAGAGTCATCGCCGTGAACGCGGCGCTCGCGTTCTCGGATGCCCGCCAGCTCTCGTCCGTCTGAGTGGGCTGCAGCGCAGCGCCGCACAGCACCGCGGTAAGCGCAAGGAACGCGGCGACGGCCCGGCCGACCGGCCCGCGAGCCACCCGCATCCGCTCAGCCATGACGACGCCTCCGCGCGAGCCCCACCACAGCGAAACCCCCCGCCACCGCAGCGGCGCCGAGCAGTGCAGCACCAAGCGGGGAACGACCGCCGGTGGCCGCGAGCTCGCTGCTGCCGGCCTCATCCGCTCCCGAGGCGTCGACCGTGAGACGCAGCCGCACTTGCCCCGACGTGGCCGCAGGCGTGTCCGCCGCCAGAGTGACCCTGGCCTGCACCCACACGTTCGCGGGAATCGGATGCGACGGGTCGGTCAACGCGCCCGCCTCGCCTCTCAGCGCATCCGTCGGGGTGGTCGGCAGGATGACGCGCTCCGCGCCTGCGCAGGCCGTGCCAGCCCACCCCACACTGCAACCGACCAGCTCCACGTCAACGGGTATTCGTGTGGCACCCGAGCCCAGTGAGCCGCTCGCCGTGAGAACGCCCACGAGCCGGCCAACGGGCATCCGGCGCAGGGTGACGCCGACGTTCCACAGCGCGGTCGCACCGGGCGTCAGGGTGTGTATGGTGCCGGGCGGGTCGCTGGTCAGCACCAGAGGCGGAAGGTCTCCCGCCGCGGACTCGCCGATGGCGGGTTCGGGTCGCAACAGCCCGAAGCCCACCACGGCGACGATGACGGCAGCGGCGAGCACGACACAGTACGACGCCGCTCCGATGACCCTGGGCGTTGCCGTCATCGCTCAGGGACCATCCACGTCAGGGCGATCCTCGGCCGCGTCATCACGCGGCCAGAGCACCCACACGACCAGCGCGGCGACGGCCATCGTGATGCCGCCGAGCACGAACGGATTGCCGAGCCAGACGACGACGTAGGCGAGCCCCGGCATCGACCACAGCACCAGCTTCACGGTGCGCACGACATAGGGTTCAGCGTCGGGCTGCCGATTCGCGTCGCCCTTGAGCACCAGCTCCGTCGTGCCACCAGGACCGGGTCGTGCGCTGACGATCCGGTGCGTGATGGGGAGTTCGCCGCGTCTGGCGACCGTGACAACCTGGCCGACAAGGGCATCCTGTGCCGGAATCTGCTTGACGACGGCGAGGGATCCGGTAGGGATCTGCGGCGCCATCGACCCCGTCTTGAACATGATCAGGCTGACGTTGAAGACCAGCGCGATCACCACGAGAAGGATGCACAACGACCCGAGCACGGCGGCGATGTTCAGCAGCGTCGTGCGCACGATGGCGACGACTCGGGCCGTGCCCGACGGCCGTGCCGATCGTGTTCGATCGGCTGTGATCGTCAACTCGACTGGGCGGCGAACTGCCACGTCGCTGCGCCGGTCTGGCCCTGTTGCAGCCCCGAGCCGGCGGTCACGATCACGCACACCTGTACGGCCGTTCCCGCGCTCGTGGTCGGACTGCCGACCGCAAGCGGAAAGGTGACGGATGCCGGCACGGTGCCCACCGCGGTTCCCGCCGCGACGAGTGTCGTTCCGGTGGCCGAGGCGTTGCACGTTCCGGCCGCGGCCAGCTGCACCATGCTGTACGTCAGGCTCGTGACAGTGCCCGTGGTTCCGCCGGACTGCACGGTCACTGTGGCGCCCGACGTCGTGCCGGCCCCGAGCCGCACCCAGTACGCGGCATAGGTCGTGTCGTTCGGCGACAGGTTGGAGACGCCGGCGCTGAACGCCAGCGTCGCGCCCGGCGCGCTCGGATGCGCCGCATACGTGGTGCCGTCGGCCGAGCCTTCGACCTTGAACGTGCCCGCCTGGAACGTTCCGGTGGCGTACTCCGACGCGTTCCATGCCGCGAGGGTGACCGCCGCCCCGACGCCGAGTACGACGCCGCCGGCCAGAATCGCCCGAATGATCCCCTTGCGCTTACGTGTCACAGCCATGCGTGGACACTCCCCCCGAAGTGCGCATCACCCGGATCACCGGCCGCCCCGAACGGCCACCGGGCGCTGCATCCACACCCTTTCTACCCCATCGCGGAAGCTCTTGTCAGCCCGCAGTCCGAAGCCAGCGGGAGAGCCTCGCGTATGCTGCCTGCCGAATCGGACGCCGGGAGAGCAGGATGTCGTGCAGCGCACCCTCGAAGCGGGCGATGGTCACAAGAGCCCCCAGCTTCGTCACCCGCTCGGCGACCCGATCGACGTCGAGCACCGTGTCGGCGCCGCACATCGCATCGCTCCACACCGGCGAGATCAGGGATCGAGCGGACAGTAAGGTGAGCACCGGGATGTCGAGCCCCAGCCCGCGCGCCACCTGCGCATGCCCGGCGAGCACCGCCCGCAGCCACGCTGGGTGCAGGGGGAACCCGCGCTGCGGTCGCCACCTCTTGTCGTAGGTCCACTCGCCCAGCTCGTCCGCAGCGACCGATCGCGTGTAGAAGCCGAGGTCGACGACCGGCAGCCGTCCCTCAGGTGCGACACGGGCCTGAAGCTCGATGAGCGGTTGCAGCAGGCCGCGCCCTGCGGATCCGGTCTGGAACTCCAGCCACGGACTGTTCAGCACGAGCGCTGCCGCCGCGTCAGGGTGGCGGGCCGCCCACAGGCTGAGCGTGAGTCCGCCGGTCGAGTGCCCCATCAATATCAGGGGGCGCGACGGATGCCCGCCACCGGCATCCGTGCGCCCCATCACAGCCAGCGCCGCCGCGATGTCTTCGTCGTACGTCTGCAGATCGGTGACGAATCCCGGCGCCTGCCCCGGCCTCAGGCTTCGTCCGTATCTGCGCAGGTCGAGCGCGTAGAACCGCGCGCCCTGCCGCCACCAGAACTCTGCGAGCTCGGTCTGGAAGAAGTAGTCCGACCATCCGTGCAGATAGAGCACGTCCGTACCCGCGGCCGGAAGCCACGGCTCGAGTCGGGGCGCGCGACGGTACCGCACCACTGTCGCCACCACATCGGAGCCGGCCTCGGCACCGAGCGGAAGGGTGCGCTGCTCGAACCTCCGGCCGAGCACGTCCGGCTGCCAGTCCCCCATGGCGCCAGCCTATGGGCGACTGAGGCGAGAGCAGCGCGCGCTCGCGCGCGGGGCCGAGCCGATGGAGCCCGTGAGCGGCAACGCCGCGATATGGGCGATTGAGGTGAGAGCCATGCAAGCCCGCTTGCATGGCCGAGCCGATTGAGCCCGTGAGCGGCAAAGCCGCGATATGGCGCCCTTCCGACCGCCCTCCATACCATTGCGCCACGTACGTGCGATCGCGCCGCTTCTGGTGGCGCGACCACGGTGATCTGGCGCAGTACCTGGTGTGCGGCTACGGCCGGGGCTGGTTGGAGACGCGCACCATCTCTTCGCGGGGCACGACCTTGATGCGGGCGCGGCCCTGCGGCGCGCCGAGCGCCTGCTCGAATGCGTCGAGGTTGTGCCAGCCGTCGAGATTCGTGAACTCGACACCGCGGGCAGCCATCAGGTCGATGATCGACTCCTCCGACGGATCGGCCGGCGTCCACCAATTGCCGAGGTCGTTGATGAGGTGCGACACCGTCTCCATCGCATCGGACTTGGTGTGCCCGATGAGGCCGACCGGCCCGCGCTTGATCCAGCCTGTCGCGTAGACGCCGTAGAACTGGGTGTTGTCCTTCGCGTGGAGCACCTGGCCCTCGTGGTTCGGAATGACGCCGTGTCGCTTGTCGAACGGAACGCCCGGCAGCGGCGACCCGAAATACCCGACAGCACGGTATGCGGCCTGCACCGGCACGTCACGGAGCTCGCCCGTGCCCACGACACCGCCCTGCCCGTCTGGCGCGGTGCGCTCGTAGCGCAGAGCCGCCACCCGGCCGTTCCCGTCGTCGACGAGTTCGACCGGCCGGGCGTAGAAGTGCAGGTGAAGCCGGCGGGATGCCTGCCCCACCTCGCGCTGACGCCATTGCTGCAGCACCCGGTCGATCACCAGCACCTGCTTGTTGCCGGCGATCGCCTCGCGGTCGTGATCGTCGTAGTCGAAGTCCTCGTCGTACAGGATCATGTCGACATCGCGCAGCTCGCCCAGCTCGCGCAGCTCCAGCGGCGTGAACTTCACCGATGTGGGTCCGCGACGACCGAACACGTGCACGTCGGTGACGGGCGAGGCAGTCAGGCCCTCGTAGACATTGGCGGGGATCTCGGTGGGGAGCAGGTCGTCGGGATGTTTCGCCAGGATGCGCGAGACATCCAGAGCCACGTTGCCGTTGCCGACAACGGCCACCGACGGCGCGTCCAGCGGCCAGGTGCGCGGGTAGTCGGGGTGCCCGTCGTACCAGCTGACGAACTCGGCCGCTCCGTACGATCCCTCGAGATCGATGCCGGGGATGTTCAGGTCGGCGTCGTGCACCGCTCCGGTGGCGAAGATGACGGCGTTGTAGTGCTGCTTGAGGTCGTCGAGCGTGATGTCGGTGCCGAATCGCACATTGCCGAAGATGCGGATGTCGCCGCGGTCGAGCACCTCGCGGAGCGCCGTGATGATGCCCTTGATGCGCGGGTGATCGGGGGCGACGCCGTAGCGCACCAGGCCGTACGGGGCGGGCAGCTGGTCGAAAAGATCGATCGACACGTCGAACTCGCGCTCCGCCTTCAGCAGGATGTCGGCGGCGTAGATTCCGGCCGGTCCCGCGCCGACGATCGCCAGCCGGAGTTTGGTCATGGCGTGCTGCCTTTCTGCCGTGCGGAGCTTGTCTGCGTGGAGGGCGCTACTGGCGTGCATGGGACGCATCCGTTCCGCGTGAGTCGAGAGCGCTCTGCCCTAGCTGGACCGCTCGACGATCGTATCGGCGAAGCGGGTGAGCGCCCGCTTCACCGGGCCCTGTGGCAGCGGGGCGATCGCCTCGACCGCCTCGCGCGCCCAGCGGTGAGCCTCGTCGAGCGTCTCCTGCGTGACCTGATGCCCGCGCAGTGCCGCGACCGCCTCGCTCACGTCTTTCGTCTCGGGCGCGCCGAGCACCTCGGTGTCGAGACGTTCGAGCAGGGCGGATGCCTCGTCATCCGTCTGCGCCAGCGCGCGAAGCTTGAGAACGGGCAACGTGGCGACACCCGCGCGCAGGTCGGTTCCGGGCGTCTTGCCCGTCTCGTCGCCCTTGCCGGAGAGATCGATCACGTCGTCGATGAGCTGGAAGCCGACGCCCACCTTCTCGCCGAACTCCATGACCGGGGCGATGTACTCCTCGGGCGCGCCCGAGAACATGACTCCCATCTGCGCGGCGGCGGCGATGAGCGAGCCGGTCTTGTCGGCGAGCACCTGAATGTAGTGCTCGAGCGGATCGTCGCCCTCGTTCGGGCCGATGGTCTCGTGCAACTGGCCGAGGCAGAGCCGTTCGAACGTGTCGGCCTGCAGCCGGATGGCGCCCTCTCCGAGGCTCGCCACAAGCTGGCTGGCCCTGGCGAACAGCAGGTCGCCGGTGAGCACGGCCACCGAGTTGCCCCACACGTGCTGTGCGCTCGGCACACCCCGTCTGGTCTGCGCCTCGTCCATCACGTCGTCGTGATACAACGACGCGAGATGCGTGATCTCGACGGCCTGAGCAGCGATGATCACCTCGCGGGTGGCGCCCCCTCCGAGCTGAGCGGTCAGCAGCGTGAGCATCGGCCGAACCCGCTTGCCGCCGGCATTCAGCAGATAGCGGGCGGTGACATCTGCAATCTCATCCGCGTAGCGCACCTGCTCGCGCAGCCCCTGCTCGACGAGTTCCAGCCCATCGTCGATGCGCGCGGCGAAGCGCTTGTCCGCGCCGGAAGCGAAGATGCGGTCGCTCAGTCCGAGCTGACTCGTGAGGGTCGTCCCGCGGCGCGCGAGCGGCAGCGACGGCACTACCGGTCACCCCGCCGGCCGACGAAGGCGCGGTGCAGCGCGACGATTCCGAATGTGAGGTTGCGGAACGCGACGCGCTCGAAGCCTGCACCGCTGATCCTGTGCGCCAGTGCCTGCTGCGCGGGCCAGTCCCTGATGGACTCCATGAGGTAGGCGTATGCGACCGGGTTCGACGACGCAAGCCGCGCGAATACGGGCATCCCGTATTCCAGGTACGCGTAGTACGCGGCACGGATGACGGATGCCGGCGGCCGCGAGAACTCACAGACGACGAGCCTGCCGCCCGGCTTCGTCACCCGGAAGAACTCGCGCAGCGCGGCATCCGGATCGACGATGTTGCGCAGCCCGAACGAGATCGTCACAGCGTCGAAGCTGTTGTCGTCGAACGGCAGCTGCGTGGCATCGGCCTGAACGAACTCGATGTTCGGGTTGCCCGCATGACGCCGCTCACCGACCGCGATCATTCCGGGCGAGAAGTCCGCTGCGACCACGCGGGCACCAGAACGGGCCAGCGACGCGCTGGAGGTTCCGGTGCCGGCGGCGACGTCGAGCACGAGCTGGCCGGGCCGCGGATCGACGGCGCGCGTCGTGGCGATGCGCCACAGTGCGTCGATGCCCACGGTCGACACGGCGTTCATGCGGTCGTATCCGACCGAGACCTCATCGAACATCGCCGCGACGTCCGACGGCTGCTTGCTCAGGTCGGCCCTACTCACTCGGTCAAGCTTACGGGCGATTGAGGGGAGAGCCACGCGAGCTTGCTCGCGAGGCCGACCCGATTGAGCCCGTGAGGGGCGCAGCCGCGATAGAGGCGATTGAGGGGAGAGTGCCGCGAGCTTGCTCGCGGGACCGACCCGATTGAGCCTCTGAACGGCGCAGCCGTGATACGGGCGATTGAGGGGAGCGCCACGCGAGCTTGCTCGCGAGGCCGACCCGATTGCGCGCTGGAGCCAGGAGCGAAGGCCCGGTGGGCCTTCGCCGCGACGCCAGCGCCGCGCGGGCCGTGCTCGCGCGGTCGTGTGCATGCGAATGCGCGCTCCGCGTCAGGCAGCAGGGGTGCGCGCTCACCGCGCGAAGATACCCCTCAGGGCACCGACGTACGCTAGAGCGGTGACCGTAATCGCGACCCCGACATACGCGAGCAGAGTACAGGCGTTGACGGTCGAGACCACCCCGCTCGACGACGTCAGACACCTCATCCCCTTCACCGACTCGCATGCCCCGCTCGTGTGGCTGCGCAAGGGAGAAGGGATCGCCGGCGTCGGCGAAGCGCTGCGACTCGAGTTCCGCGGACCCGCCCGCATCTCTCAGGCGTCGGCCGCATGGAAGCAGATCGCGTCCCTGTCTGCGGTCAGCGACCCGATGCGGATGCCGGGCACCGGCCTCGTCGCGTTCGGCACGTTCGCGTTCGACGACGACAGCACGGTGACCAGCGTGCTGGTGGTGCCAGAAGTGGTCATCGGGCGACGCGACGGTCGTTCCTGGATCACGCGCATCCGTCGCTCCGACGGGCACGTGATGCCGGCGGCACCGCATCCCCAGCCGTTCGGCGCCGAGTACCGGCTCACCATGCTTCCCGGCGCGCTCACGCGGGAGGCGTACAAGCGTGCTGTCGGCGTCGCCGTGGAACGCATCCATCGTGGCGACGTGGAGAAGGTCGTGCTCGCACGCGACCTCCGGGCGCACCTGCCGGTCGAGTCCGACGTGCGTCGCGCCCTGGTCGAACTGGCTCTCGGCTATCCGCAATGCTGGACGTATGCCGTCGACGGCATGCTCGGCTCGAGCCCGGAGACCCTCGTGCGCGTGCACCACGGAACGTTCGACGCTCGCGTGCTGGCCGGCACGAGCGGGCGTGGACGCGACGCTGAATCGGACCACGACTCGGCGGCCGCGCTTCTGAGAAGCGCGAAGGACCTGCAGGAGCACGCCGTCGCAGTGCGAAGCGTCACGCGGGCGCTGACTCAGCACACTTCGGCGCTCGAGATGAGCATCGAGCCGTTCACACTGAAGCTTCCCAACCTGTGGCACCTCGCGACCGACGTCTCGGGAACGCTCAGCGACGGCTCCGGTTCGCTCGACCTGGTGGCGGCGCTGCATCCCACCGCTGCAGTCGCGGGAACGCCGACGGATGCAGCCGTGCGGCTCATCCGCGAGCTCGAGCCGTTCGACCGCGAGCGCTACGCGGGGCCGGTCGGCTGGATCGGCGCGGACGGCGACGGCGAATGGGCGATCGCCCTGCGCGGCGCACAGGTCGCGCCCTCTGGCGACATCACCGCATATGCCGGCTGCGGCATCATGGCGGACTCGGTTCCGGAACGCGAACTGGCGGAGACGAGCTTGAAGTTCCGCCCCATCACCGAGGCGTTCCAGTAGCGCGCTGGAACTCGGCGCGAGGGCCATTTCCGGCCGTCGCCGCGAGGCGGGCGCCGATCGCCGTCAACCGATGCGAGCGAGCGGAACCTCCACAATGCTCGTTCCGGCCGGCGGCGCAGAAAGCGCCTGGTCTAATTCGCCGCGCGTCTGCACCAGACTGTAGTCCCACCCGTACGCCTCGGCGAGCGCCGCAACGTCGACGCGCTGAGGGGTGGTGAGCACGCGCCGCATCGCGTCGGCGGGAGCGGTCGTCGCCACTTCGAGCGAGTCGAAGATGGTACCGCCGCCGTCGTTGCCGACCACCACCTGAATCGTCGGGCGCCGCTCCCCGTCACCGAACAGAAGCGACCCCGCATCGTGCAGCAGCGCCAGATCGCCGAGCAGCACCCGGGTGGCGCCCATCGCGTGCTCCTGCGCATCTTCGCATCGCGCAGGCTGCGCGGCCAGCGCGATGCCGAGCGCCGTGGCGATCGTGCCGTCGATGCCGGCCAGCCCGCGGTTCGCATGCACGCGGATCTTCTTGCCGGGCACGACGGCATCCAGATCGCGGATCAGCCGCGAAGCCCCCAGCACCAGCCGATCGTGCGGCCAGGTGAATCGCCACAGCGCCTCGACGAGCATGCGTCGGGTGACCGGCGCGCGCACCGCGGCCAGTTCCGTCTTGGCGAACGCGAGCCGTTGCTCCGGCGAGTGCGAGCGGCCCGCCTCGACATCGGGCACGACGTGGTCTGCGGATGCCCGCACATCCTCCTCGAGCATCGCACGGCTCGCGAAGACCCAGCGCCCGACCCAGGCACGGGCATCGTCATCGGGTGAGTCCACCCGCACGGATGCCACGACGCGCGCCGACCGCGCAGGGTCGTAGACCTCCTCGCCCACGGGCGCGACGACGACCGCCTCGACGTCGTCCCGCTTCAGGAGCGCCGGCACCTCGCGGCTGAGGGTCGGATGCCCGAACACTATGGCCCGCTGAACCCGCCCGCCGAATTCCGGGTCGCGCAGCAGGCGACGGTAGGCCACGACGAGGTTCGGGCCGAAACGGGCTCCGCTGGACGCCTCCGCGACCAGCGGCCATCCGCCCGCCCTGGCCAGCTCTTCGGCGGCCGGCCCGGCAGCGTTTCCGGCGATCACGATGGTGCGGGGCCCCGCGGTCAGCGTGAGCTGCGGGCGGTCCGAAGCCGCAGGATGCGCACGGACGGGGCGCTGTACTTCGACGAGAGCGTCCTCACCGGCCTGGCGCAACTCGGATGCGAATCCGGAGAGGTCGGGCACGGCGACCGAGAGCGGCTCGCGGACCGCGATGTTCAGGTGCACCGGGCCGGTCTCGTCGAGCGCCGCAGACCACGCCTGGCGCGCCAGACGAGTGTAAGCATCCGTCTCGCCGTCGGAACCGGTCGGCGCTCCCACGTCGAGCGCGCGGCGCACGGCTGCTCCGTACATGCCCGCCTGCACCGTCGTCTGGTTGGAACGGATGCCCCGCAGTTCGCTCGGGCGGTCGGCGGTGAGCACGAGCATGGGCAGGTTCGAGTGGTGCGCTTCGAGAACGGCGGGGAGCAGGTTCGCCGTGGCGGTACCGCTGGTCGTGACAATCGCGACCGGATACCCGGTCTCAGCAGCGATACCCAGCGCGAGGAAGCCGCTCACGCGCTCGTCGATGCGCACGTGCAGTTCGATGGCACCGACGCGTTCCAGTTCGGCGGCCACGAGCGCCAGAGCCTGCGACCTCGAGCCCGGGCTGAGAACGATGTGCCTGAGCCCTTCGCGCACGAGCTGGGTCAGCAGGGCGAGCGCGGCGTCCGTTGCGGGGTTTCCTGTTCGCGGCACCACGTCGTCGGCGACGCTCTCGGAAGCGGGCGAAACCCTGCCCTGAAGCCGGGACCCGCGCCGATCCGCGGGGTCAGGCATCCCGGCGGCCGTCGGAGTCGCCGGACTTCTTCTTCGGCGTGTCGTCGAGGTCGGAGAGTTCCTGCTCCAGGCGGCGGATGCGGTCCTTCTGCCGACGGTCGCGCTCCAGGTTCCTGAGGAACTCGGGGTCGTCGTCGGGGGCGATCGTGCGTGTGCGTCCGGCGTTCGCGCGCCGCGGCCGGCCGACCGCGAACCAGAGCACACCGCCGATCACGGCGAATACGACGACGATCGGAATCCACGCCGCCTTCGGCACTCCGCGCACACGCTCACGCTCGGCCATCGCGCAATCCACGATCGAATAGATGTAGAACAACGCGGCGATGACTCCGACGATGAGCCACACGCGAATCATGTGGCCATGTTAACCCGCGCACCTCAGGGGTGACCCTGAGAGGTCCCGCCGAGAAGGCACGACTCCGGCTCGGGGTGTCTGCACTTCGCGGCGCCGAGGTGGGGTCATCACCCGGCTTCAGCGCGCAGCCGGCTCCCAGGGCCCTCACCTGGCGAGATCCCTACACTTGAACGGTGAAACACATTCCGGCATGGCTGACATACACCGTGCTGCGGCTGCTCTTCGTGGCCGTTCCACTGGCGGTGCTGCTTGTTCTCCTGCCGATCGACCTGTGGTACGTCTCAGCGATCGCCGCCGTCGTCATCGGATTCTGCTTGTCGTACCTCTTCCTTCGAGGCCCGCGCCAGGCCGTCGCCGGGCAGCTCGCCACCGCGGGAAAGCGGGATCGGCGCGTGGCGAAGCCCAGCGCCGACGACGAGGTCGAAGACGCAGCGGTCGACGCGACCGAAGAAGCCCCGCGCAAGCGGCAGTAGAGGCTGTCGCTAACGAGACCAGGCGTCACCATCGCCCTCAGCCCTCAGCCCTCAGCCCTCAGCCCTCAGCCCTCAGCCCTCAGCCCTCAGCCCAAACGTGGCATACACGATCCGCGTAAGACAAGCCCTACCGCTGCCAGCGCAACACGCTCCACTAGGCGGGGGCTCCGCCGCCGCCGAACGCAACCACGCACCCCGCCGACCGCGGTCGCGCCGCCGCTAGCGCGGCGCGCAATTCAGCGGTCGCGCCGCCGCTAGCGCGGCGCGCAAGATCACAGCGGTGACCACGCCAGTGCTGCGGCGAGGAACGCTGCATAGACGAGTGCGCTGATCGACGTGAGTTGAAGCGCGGTGATGAGTTCGCGCGGGGTGCGCCCGAAGAGCGCGATGATCACAGCGGGCAGCGCGGCGATCAGGGTGAAGAAGCCCAGCCACCCGAGCGAGTACAAGAGGCTGATCATGGCCAGGATGACGAATGGCACCAGCACGAAGATCGCGTAGAGCGCTCGCGACCAGGATCGGCCGACAAGCACCGACAGCGTGCGCTTGCCGGCCTGCTTGTCAGCGTCGATGTCTCGCAGGTTGTTCACCATGAGCACGGCGCACGCGAGCAGGCCGACCCCGACCGAGCCGAACCACGCCACCTGCGACACGTTCAGCACTTGCACGAACATCGTGCCCGCGGTGGCGACGAGTCCGAAGAACACGAAGACGAACACCTCGCCGAGTCCGTAGTAGCCGTATGGATGCTTGCCACCTGTGTAGAACCAGCCGGCCACGATCGCCGCGGCACCGACGATGAGCAGCCACCACTGGTGGGAGGCGATCACGAGCAGCAGCCCGGCGACGGCGGCCAGTCCGAAGAACACCAGTGCGACGACGAGCACGGCTCGCGGGCTCGCCTTCCCTGAGCCGGTGAGGCGGCTGGGGCCGACGCGGTAGGCATCCGTTCCGCGAACGCCGTCGGAGTAGTCGTTCGCGTAGTTCACGCCGATCTGCAGGCAGAGCGCGACGGCGAGGCAGAGCAGGGCGCGGATCCAGTGCACGACGCCGGGGTTGCTGGCATCCACGGCGGCACCGGTGCCGACCAGCACGGGAGCGATCGCCAGCGGCAGCGTGCGCAGCCGCGCCCCGCCGACCCAGTCGCGGAAGGTCGCGGGCGCGACAGCACCCCGTTTGCCGGCCGGATGCCCGCCCTTGCGCTTCGACTTCGACTTGTTCCGCGCGCTGCTACTCACAAGGGGGAATGATATCGACCGGAGTCATGCGCATCCGGTGCAGCCGGTGCCCGCGATCCCAGGTGTGCGCTCGGGCGGAGACACGCCGAGCCGGAGCGGGCTCTGTGCCGGAACGGCGGTGTGTCGCGCTGAATCTCCGTGTGAGCGCTCACCTCTTCGAGGCGACCAGCCTGGCGATCGCGACACGGTCGGGCTTGCCGGAGGCGAGCAGCGGCATCCTATCGAGTGGCACGACGTGGGCCGGCGCCGCGGCGTGGCCCAGCTCGGACTGCACGAATGCGCGCAACTCACCGACCTCCGTCTGCGGATGCCCCGCCACGGCGACCACAGGAACCTCTCCCCATTCCGCACTCGTCGCTGCGACCACCACGGCCTCCTCCAACCCGGGGCGCCGGCGCACGAGAAGCTCGACGGCATCCAGAGAGACCTTCTCGCCGCCCGAGATGATCACGTTGTCGGCCCGGCCCGTGACGGCGAGACATCCGCTCGCGTCAACCGTCCCGAGGTCGCCTGTGCGGTACCACCGGATGCCGTTCGCGGTGCGGAACGCGGCATCCGTGCGCCCCCGATCGATCGCGCCCGTGTCGTCCAGGTAGCCCTCGGCGAGCACGGGCCCGCTCAGCTCGATCTGCCCGTCCGCCTCGCGCGCGCGAACGGTGCCGATCGGCACGCCGTCGTACACGCATCCGCCGCCGGTCTCGCTCGAGCCGTACGTGCGCACGATGCGAAGTCCGGCATCCAACGCGCGGTCCCGCAGCCCAGGCTGCAACGCCTGGCCGCCGATGAGCAGCGCATCGAAGCGGCGCAGAGTCGCAAACATCCCATGGTCGCCGCCGGCCGCGGCACTCGTCGCGGCCTCGAGCAGCCGGGCGAGCTGCACGGGGACGAGCGAGACGAAGCGCTGGTCGGAGTCCAGCTCATCGGCTGCTGCACAGAAGGCGACGGGATCGAAGTGCCCTGGCCGGAGGATGATCGGCTCGGTTCCGGCCACGATCGAACGCACCAGAACGTTGGCCCCTGCGATGTAGTGCGCCGGCAGGGCCAGCACCCAGCGCGCGACTCCGGGTTCCTGGCCGCCGATCGCGCCTGCGGATGCCGCGGCGCTCGCCAGCAGCGCGTCCGCGCTGAGCGCCACCCGTTTCGGTGCGCCGGTCGAACCGGAGGTCTCGACCACGAGGGAAACGTTGCGGGGAACCGAACCGGGGGCGCATGCGGCGGAGGCACCGGAATCCGTCCCCGGCGTGCGGCCGGCACTTCCCGCGTCGCGCTGCCGGGGAAGCACGGCGGGCCCGTCCCCGGTGAGTGCAGCACGCAGTGCGACATGCACCGCGTGCGGCTCGCCCGCGTCGATGACGATCAGCGAGCGGCTCACGCCTCCACGCTAGCCCGCTCCGCCGTGCCCGCGCGCAGAACCGAACGTCGTCGACGATCAGAACTGCCAGGGGAATGGCGACCAGTCGGGGTCGCGCTTCTGCAGGAAGGCGTCCCGGCCCTCGACCGCTTCGTCGGTGCCGTATGCGAGCCGGGTGGCCTCGCCTGCGAAGACCTGCTGGCCGACGAGTCCGTCGTCGACGGCGTTGAACGCGAACTTGAGCATGCGGATGCTCGTGGGCGACTTGCCGAGAATGATCCGCGCCCACTCGATGGCCGTGGTCTCGAGCTCTGCGTGCGGCACGACCGCGTTGACCGCTCCCATCTCGTACGCACGCTGTGCCGAGTACTCCTGGGCGAGGAAGAACACCTCGCGAGCGAGCTTCTGCCCGATCTGCCTGGCGTAGTAGGCGCTGCCATAGCCGGCGTCGAAGGAGCCGACGTCGGCATCCGTCTGCTTGAACCGTGCGTGCTCGGCGCTCGCGATGGTGAGGTCGCTCACCGCGTGCAGCGAGTGGCCGCCGCCTGCCGCCCACCCGGGTACGACGGCGATCACCACCTTGGGCATGAACCGGATGAGCCTTTGCACCTCGAGGATGTGCAGACGGCCCAGCGCCGAGTGGGTCCCGGGCGCGCCGGCCGCGACGGAGGCCTCGGACGCCGGTTCGTACTTGTACCCGTCGCGGCCACGAATGCGCTGGTCGCCGCCGGAACAGAACGCCCAGCCGCCGTCCTTCGGACTCGGACCGTTGCCCGTCAACAGCACCACGCCGACGCGCGGGTTCTGGCGCGCGTCATCGAGAGCCGTGTAGAGCTCGTCCACGGTGTGCGGACGGAACGCGTTGCGCACCTCGGGCCGGTCGAAGGCGATTCGCGCGATGCGTCCGTCGTTCGAGAGGTGGTAGGTGATGTCAGTGAAGTGGTCGGCGATGGGTGCCTCGGCCCACTCATCCGCGTCGAACAGCTCCGAGATCTGCTGGCTCATGACTCACAGCCTAGGGACGCGCAGCCTCCGAGGCGGAGCCGCTGTCCAGCCACTCCCGCGCCGCGACGACGAGCGCCTGCACGCCGGTCTCCAGCGTCGGGTGGATGAGTGGGGCGAAGTGCGGCGAGTGGTTCGACGGCACGTCGGCATCCGTCGTTCCGTTCGCCAAGGCGGTCGTGAAGAGCCGTGGATCCATGCCCCCGAGCAGCCAGTACACGATCGGCGCCTGCGCAGCGGTCGCGAGCGCACCGACATCTTCGCTGCCGGTCACCGCCCCCGGATCGAGCACCCGTTCAGCTCCGAGGGCCGCACGGAACGCGTCCATCGTGCGCGCTGTCGCCTCCTCGTCGTTGTGCAGAAGCGGGAAGGAGTCGGTGACGGTCACGTCGGGGTCGCGCTCTGCTCCGGAAGCCGCGGCCTCCGCCTCGGCGATTCGCCTCACCGAGGCGACCACGCGGTCTCGCACAGCGGTGTCATACGTGCGGATGTTGATGCCGAGCGTGGCATCCGGCGGGATGATGTTGACCTTCGTTCCGGCGTGCATCGTGCCGACCGTGACGACCGCGGTCTGTCCGCCGGCGACCTCGCGCGACACGATGGTCTGCAACCGGAGCACGGTCGCCGCTGCCATGACGACGGGGTCGACGGTGGATTCGGGCCGCGAACCGTGACCGCCCTTGCCGTGCAGCGTGACGAGCAGGTCGTCCGTCGCCGCGAATGCGGGACCGGCATGTGCACCGACCATCCCGGCAGGAGCAGGCGCAACGTGCTGGCCGAGCACGATGTCGGGCCTCGGCACGCGGTCGTAGAGGCCGTCGGCGATCATCTCGAGCGCGCCGGACCCCAGCTCCTCGGCCGGCTGAAACAGGAAGACGACGGTGCCGCGCCACTGAGGGCGCGAGCCGGCGAGCACCTCGGCCGCGCCCAGAAGGCACGTCACGTGCACATCGTGGCCGCACGCGTGCATGACGGAGACCTCGTTGCCGTCCGGATCGACACCCCGCTCGGCACTCGCATAGTCGAGCCCGGTCTCCTCGGCGACGGGAAGAGCATCCATGTCGGCGCGCAGCAGCACCACAGGGCCGTCGCCGTTCTTCAGCACGCCGACGACTCCGGTGCGTCCCACGCCCACGATGACCTCGATGCCGAGGTCGCGCAGGCCGTCGGCGGCGATCTTCGCCGTTCGATGCTCCTGATACGACAGCTCAGGATGCCTGTGCAGATCCTTGTAGGTCGCTTCCAGATCGATCGCCATCGAGAGTCCTCTCACGTCGGGCACCGACGTCGATGCGACGCCGACGGAGCAAGTCTGCACCGGATGACGTCGCGGACGCACCGCCCTACCCTCCCCAGGGGGCACAACTCGGCACGCGCCCACAGTGAGGCGCGCTCGCGGCGCCGACCGCGAGTGGGCGGATATCGTGCCTGCACATCCGCAACAGGGCGTATGAGAATGGAGGTGTGTTCGTGTCGATCGATGCCCTGGCGACGGTGATCAGCTTCGCCGGCCTCCTGGTCGCGCTCGCCGGCGGATTCGGCTGGACGATCCGGCGCATGGACGCACAGTTCGCTCGAGTAGACGCCAAGATCGACCGAGTCGACGAACGACTGGGCAACAAGATCGACGAGGTCGACGAAAGACTCGGCAACAAGATCGACGAGGTCGACCAAAGACTCGGCAACAAGATCGACGACGTCGACCAACGACTCAGCAACAAGATCGATGAGGTCGACCATCGACTCAACGCGAAGATCGAGGAATTCGGGAAGCGACTCGACGCGAAGATCGATGAACAGGGGCGGGTGCTCGGTGCGAAGATCGAGGCCCAGACGCGCGAGATCACGGAGGTCAAGATCGCCGTTGCCCGCCTGGAGGGGCCGCGGCCGCACCTCGTCCCGGCACGCTGACACCTCGATGCCACACTGAGAGCATGTCAGCTGTGCACGCGCCTCTGCCCGCCGCCGATCTTCCACCGGTCGCCGACGTGCTGGCGGATGCCCGAGTCGTCGCACTTCCGATGGTCACCCGGTTCCGTGGGATCACCACGCGTGAGGCACTCCTCACCCAGGGGCCGCGCGGCTGGACGGAGTTCTCGCCGTTCGTGGAGTACGGCGACGGGGAGGCGTCGGCCTGGCTGGCCGCGGCGATCGATTTCGGCTGGGGCGAAGACGCGGAACCCGTGCGCGAATCGGTGCGCGTCAACGCGACCGTCCCGGCGGTGGCCGCCGACGACGTGGCATCCGTGCTCACCCGATTTCCGGGTTGCCGCACCGCCAAGGTGAAGGTCGCCGAGCCCGGGCAGCGGCTGGCGGACGATGTCACACGCGTCGCGGCCGTGCGCGAGGTGCTGGGTGTCGAGGGCCGCATCCGGGTCGACGCGAACGGCCTCTGGAACGTCGACGAGGCGGAGCATGCGATTCACGCGCTCGCGCAGTACGACCTCGAGTATGTGGAACAGCCGTGCGCGAGTGTCGAGGAACTTGCCGAGGTGCGCCGCCGCGTCAAATACATGGGCATCCCGATCGCGGCGGACGAGAGCGTTCGCAAGGCGTCCGACCCGCTCGCCGTGGCTCGGGCAGGCGCGGCGGACGTGCTGATCGTGAAGGCGCAGCCGCTGGGCGGCATCCGCGCGGCGCTGGGAGTCATCCGCCTCGCCGGGCTCCCCGTCGCGGTGTCGAGCGCGATCGACACGTCGGTCGGGCTCGCCATGGGGGCCATGCTCGCGGCATCCGTTCCGCACTTGGACTACGACTGCGGCCTCGGCACGGCCGCGCTGCTCGGAGCGGATGTCACGCGTGAGCCGCTCACCCCGGTCGACGGCGCGATCCCGGTGCGCCGGGTCGACGCGGACGATCTGCTGCTTTCAGAGCATGCCGCGGACGCCGATCGTCGCGACTGGTGGTTCGCCCGCGTCGAGCGTTGTCACGCCCGCCTCGCCGCGAGTTCTCGCTGAGCCTTCGACTCGCCTTCGACTCGCCTCGCTCGCTCGCTCGCCGAGAGACCTGACCTGACGCCTACGAGAGGCCGCTATAGGAGTGCAGGCCGTGGAAGAACACGTTCACCACGCCGAAGTTGAACATCACGGCGCTGAAGCCGATGATCGCCAGCCACGAGGAACGGGTGCCGCGCCAGCCGCGCGTCGCACGGGCGTGGATGTAGCCGGCGTAGATGACCCAGACGATGAACGTCCAGACCTCCTTGGTGTCCCAGGTCCAGTAGGCTCCCCAGGCCTTCTCGGCCCAGATCGCGCCGGCGATCAGCGTGAACGTCCAGCAGATGAAGCCGACGATCGTCACACGGTAGGCCAGGTTCTCCAGCGTCGACGACCCGGGGAGCGTTCCGAGGAACCGCAGATTCGTCGGCTGCTCGAGCTGCACGCGGTGCTCCCGGCGCACCTGGAGCAACTGCGCCACCGAGAGGCCGAAACTGAGGGCGAAGAACGACGTGCCGAGCATCGCGACCATGATGTGGATGACCAGCCAGTACGACTGCAGCGCCGGCGGCAGCGGTACAACCGGCACGTAATACACGGTCGTGGCGAGCATGAGCACGAGGCAGACGAAGCCGAGCACGAACGTGCCGAGATAGCGCAGGTCGGACCAGAGGTTCACCACGAGGAAGATGCCCACGATGATCAGCGTCGCTGTCATCGAGAATTCCCACATGTTCGCCCACGGCACGCGGCCGGCGGCGAGACCCCGCAGGACGTCGGCGCACAGGTGCAGCGCCCAGGCGATCATGGTCACGACCATCGCCACGCGGAGGCTGGTCGACTTCACCCGCCCGTGACGGGTGTCGTCTTCGAGACCAGAGGTCAGGCGCGTGCCCGCTCCGGTGCCGCCTCGGCCTCCTCCGGCGCCGATCGCCGGAGGAGCGACCGCGACCGCGGTGGCCGTCGCCTGACCGGATGCCCCTGATCCCGCCACTGCGGCCGTGTCGCTCTGCACACCCCCGGCCTCCACGAACACGAGGTCCTCGGTGGGTGCGCTACGGCGCGACGCCGCGCTTCGCACCTCGCCCGGGATCGTGGCCCGGGCACTGCGTCTGGCCAGGTCGAGCGCGAACGCGATGAACGCGATGACATAGAGGCCCATGGCCACATGGATGAAGATCTGCGAGAACGTATCGAGCACGATGTGATGAATCCTACGTCTGTTGGCGGCTCGCCCGGACAGTTGAACGACCGGTCAGCTGGGCGACATGACGATCGGCGAGCGATGCAACGGCATCATCGAGGCGCGGGTCCTCACCTCTGGCGAGACCCGCATACTCCAGACGCAGCGAGCCGTCCGGAAGAGTGATGGCCTTCATCCACAGTCTGCGCCGCGGAACGAAGAGCGAGGTCAGGAGTCCGCCGAGCACGAGAGCGGCGAACAGCAGCACCCACCCCTCAGTCGGGTCGTGGTGGATGTCGAGACTGACGAAACGCTTGACCCCGTCGAACGTCAGGGTGCCGAGACCGTTCGGCAGCGAAACAGTCTGACCGGGCGTGAGCTGAAGGCCCTTGGCCGCGGCGCCCGGTCCTGCGATCTCTTTCAGCTTGTCGATGTCGAGCGCGTACACCGACACCGGGACTCCCTTGTCGAGTCCGAGGTTCCCCTGGTAGACCGACAGGTCGAGCATCGGCTTACGCAGGTCCGGGAAGCTGGAGGTGTACGCCCCTGACGAGAGCTTCTCCGCGGTCGGATAGAACAGCCCGATCATGCCGAGCTGCTGTTTCAGCCCGTCCGGCACCTTGACGACGCCCTGCGACATCATGTTCGCCGACTGCTCGGGAAACGGAACCACGTCGTGGAACACGGCCTTGCCGCTCGGGTCGCGCACCGTGATCACCGGAGCGTAGCCGTTGCCGAGCAGGTAGACATCCGTTGCGCCGATGCCCAGCGGCTCGTTCACCTTGATGGTGCGTTCGGTGGTCTTGCCGTTCTCGGTCGCCTCGACGTACGCCGTATAGTCCAGCGGTGCGCCCAGCGCGTTCTTGTTCGTGGTGTCGTACGTGACGTTGAGGCCTGTGACCTTCAGCGAATACGGCGCCATCGTTCCGGTGTTCAGGAACCGCCCCGGGTTGAACGAGTCGTAGTTGACGAGCGTGTTCACGAAGCTCTGGCCCTCGACGACCACGCGCTGACCGGTGTATCCGAAACCACCGCCGACGCCGACCGCGAGCAGGATGCCGACCAGGGCCGCGTGGAAGACGATGTTGCCGGTCTCGCGCAGGTATCCGCGCTCGGCCGACACCGATGCATCTTTCGCCGTCTCCAGCACGACCGTGCGATAGCCGGATGCCCGCAGCAGCTTTCGCGCGGACGCGACCGCCGCCAGCCTGGCCGTCGCCGCATCCGCTGCGGTGCCGTCCGAGGCGAGGCCCTGCAACACCCGCACCCGGAATCCGGCCATGCGCTGCAGGCGCGCCGGGGTGCGAGGCGGCTTCGCCCGCAGAGCCTCGATGTGGTGCTTGATGCGCGGAACGACGCAGCCGACCAACGAGACGAACAGCAGCAGGTAGATGGCCGAGAACCACACCGAGGTGTAGGTGTCGAAGACCTGCAGCTTGTCCAGGATGGGATACAGCGTCGGATGCGCCAGCTTGTACTGCACCACGCCGTTCGGGTCGGACGAGTGCTGCGGTACGAGGGAGCCCGGCACGGCCGCCACGGCGAGCAGCAGCAGGAGGAACAATGCCGTGCGCATGCTGGTGAGCTGGCGCCAGATCCAACGCAGCCAGCCGACGAAGCCCAGCTTGGGCTGATTCAGGGGGCCGGCATCCGCATCGTCGGTGTCGACGTGCCCATCCGGCCGGCTGTCTCGGCGCGCCTGTCTGCGGTCGGCTGTCGCCTGCTCGCCGTCGGTCGTCGAGTTGGTCTCCGTCGCGGTCGTATCGGCCGGGGGGTCCAGCAGCGTCTCGGTGCCGCCGGTTCCTGAACCGTCAGAGTGCTGTTCCAAAGCTCGGAATCACCCCCGCCAATGCGATGACCCACTGGTTCCAGACGCCGGAGACCATGAGGATGCCGATGGCGATGAGCAGTGCACCGCCGACGATGTTGATCACGCGGATATGCGTGCGAAGGAAGGCAACGGCGCCGGATGCCCAGCTCAGGCCGAGTGCGATCAGCACGAACGGCACGCCGAGGCCGAGCGCGTAGAACAAGGCGAGCACCGCCCCCTGCCATGCGGACCCGCCTGAGTAGCTCATGGTCGTGATCGCGGCGAGCGTCGGACCGGTGCACGGGCTCCAGCCGATCGCGAAGATGACGCCGAGCAGCGGGGCGCCGCCGAGACCGGTGAGCGGGCGCCACTGCGGCTTGAACGTGCGCTGCAGGAAGGTGAACTGGCCAACGAACACCAGGCCGAGCACGATCAGGATCAGGCCGGCGATGCGCGTGATGAGGTCGCGCCACTGGATCATCCAGAAGCCCAGCGCGCCGAACACGAACCCGGTCAGCACGAAGACGGCCGCGAACCCGAGCACGAACAACGCGACGCCGAGCACGAGGCGGCCCTGGCCCGACCGCTCTGCGGTGCGGGTGACGGTCGAACCGGTGCCGGCCACGGAAGCGACGGTCGCGGTGCCGACCGGTGCACCGCGCGTGGCACCCGCGGCCGCCGCCGCAGCAGACGTCTGCCCGGTGAACCCGCCGATGTAGGCGAGGTATCCGGGGACGAGCGGCAGGATGCACGGAGAGGCGAATGAGATCAGCCCGGCCAGGAGTGCAACGGGAACGGTCAGCAGCAGCGGCGCCGACAGTACGAAGTTCTC
This sequence comes from Humibacter antri, assembly GCF_054777235.1. NCBI lineage: Bacteria > Bacillati > Actinomycetota > Actinomycetes > Micrococcales > Microbacteriaceae > Humibacter > Humibacter antri. The sequence continues at coordinate 50,850 of NZ_BAAHAW010000020.1, forward strand.
GATGCCGCCCATCACTGACCCTGAAGCGCGGAGTCGATCAGGGTGGTGAGCGTGGACGGCTGCGCCGCGATGTCACCGGCGATGCGCGCGGCGATGCGGCCCTGCTTGTCGATCACGAACGTGGTCGGGGTGGCGTTGGGGCGCATCGCCCCGCTGAACGCGAGCTGCACCGCTCCGCCGTCGGCATCGAGGACCGACGGGTAGTCCACCTTGAACGCTGCATCGAACGCCTTCGTGGTCGCGGCGTCGTCTCGCGTGTTCACCCCGATGAACCGCACGCCTTTCGGCTGATACTTCGCGGCGATCTTCGTGAGGTCGGATGCCTCGGCGCGGCAGGGCGGGCATCCTGCGTACCAGAAGTTCACGACGAGCACGTCGCCGCGAGCGGACTTCGACGAGAAGGTCGTACCGTCTTCGGTCGTGCCCGAGAAGTCGATCGGCTCACTGCGATCGCCCGGTTTCAGCTCGGTCACGCCGCTGCCTGCGATGAAGTTCTTGTCGACGCCCGACGTGTACTGCTTCGCCAGCTCGTCGTTGCTGCACCCGGCCAGCAGTGCACCGACGGCGAGCGCAGCGGTCACTGCGGCGAGCGCACGGCGGCGCCCGCCCTTCTTGACGGCGTCTCTCACACGGCACCCACATCGGTGGAGTCGGCGGCGAGGGCGGAGGCCGGATCGGAGTATGCGACCTCGACCAGTTGGCCGTTGCGACGTTCGAAGCTGGTGATGCTGGAGAGCGAGCATCGACGCTCACGCGGGTCGTGCACGAACCGTTCACCGGCGACCGAGAGGTGCGCGACCCAGATCGGCAGCTGGTGGCCCACCAGCACCACATCGGAACCGGTCGAGTCTGCGCGGTGTGCAGCGGCCTCGGCCCGGTCAAAGGCGTTGTGGATGGCCGCGAGCATCCGCTCCTCGATCGAGCGGTACGGCTCACCCCAGCTGGGACGCAACGGGTTGACCATCCACGGCCAGTTGATCGGGTTGCGCAGGGCACGCGACATCACGGTGCCCTCGAAGCGGTTCGCGCCCTCGATGAGGCGGGCATCCGTCTCGGTGGCGAGTCCGTATGCCTGCGCGATCGGAGCGGCGGACTCCTGCGTGCGTTGCAGAGGGGATGCGATCACCGTGGCGACCGGACGGTCACGGGCGACGAGATCGTCGGCCGCCGACTGCGCCATGGTGCGGCCGAGTTCGGAGAGGTGGAAGCCCGACATCCTGCCATAGAGGATGCCGTCGGGATTGTGCACCTCGCCGTGTCGCACGAGATGCACCTGGGAAGCCGCCACCCTGCCAGTGTACGGACGGATGAGTGGTGAATTCGCTGAGCGCGGGAGCTGAGAGCGACGGTCCGGTGGACCGTCGCCGCGACGCCGGCGCCGAGTCGGCTGTGCCGGCTCGGTAGTGTCGACGCCATAAGCGTGGCTGAGCAGGCGCGTGTCGAGGAGGCCCGGATGCCGCAAGCGACCTGGAACGACGTGCGCGCACTGGCGCTGTCGTTCCCCGACACCGACGAGACGACCAGCTGGGGCCACGCGTTCTGGCGGGTGCACGGCAAGGGCTTCGTGTGGGAGCGGCCGCTGCGCAGGCCCGACCTGCAGCACCTCGAACTGGATGAGCAGCCCGGGCCCGTGCTCGGCGCGAAGGTGGACGACGAGCCCACGAAGTTCGCTCTGGCCGAGGACGATCCTGAGGTGTTCTTCACGACGCCGCACTTCGACGGGTTCGCCGCGGTGCTGGTCTGGCTCGACCGGGTCTCCTCACGCAGGCTGAACGAGGTCGTGACGGATGCGTGGCTGGCGGCCGCGCCGACAAAGCTGGCCCGCCAGTGGCTGGCGGAGCATCAGGACTGAGCAAGTTCCCCAACTGCCTCCGCCCGTTTCGACTGCAGAAGTGGCTCTTAACGTCGCCCGGAAGAGCCACTTCTGCAGTTGAAGCCGACCTCGGTGCGCGAGCTTGTGCCGCGACCGGCAGGCCACGCTCCCGTAGAATCTCTGGGTGACTTCCCGCGTACTCGTCAAGAACCTCGCCGCCCGTGAAGACGGCCCCGTGACCGTCTCCGGATGGGTCGAGACGGTGCGCGATCAGAAGAAGGTGCAGTTCGTCATCCTGCGCGACGAGTCCGGCGACGTGCAGCTCGTGCACCCGCGCACTGCTGCCCCTTCCGCCGAGGTGGTGGAGGCATCCGGAGACGTGCCCGTCGGGGTGAGCGTGACAGATGACGTCGCCGAGACGATCTCGTCGCTCACGCTCGGCTCGTTCGTGACCGTGACAGGTCAGCTGAAGCACGACGAGCGGGTGAAGCTGGGCGGTATCGAAGTGAAGCTCGACGCGCTCACGGTCGAGACGTATGCGCATCCGGAGATGCCGATCGCCTCCGACTCCAGCCTGGACAAGCGCCTGGACTGGCGGTTCATCGACCTGCGGCAGCCGAAGAACAATCTGATCTTCCGCATCCAGACCACGCTCGAGCACGCCTGGCGCACCTGGTGGATCGACAACGGCTTCGTCGAGGTGCACACGCCGACGTTCATGGCGACGCCCGCCGAGTCGCGCGCGGAGCTGTTCCAGCTCGAGTACTTCGATCTCGGCACCGGGTACCTGGCGCAGAGCCCGCAGCACTTCAAGCAGATGGCGCAGGCCGCCGGGTTCGGCAAGGTGTTCGCCATCACGCCGGTGTTCCGCGCCGACCCGTCGTTCACGTCGCGGCACGCCACGGAGTTCACCACCGTCGACGCCGAGATGAGCTGGATCGACTCGCACGACGACGTGATGGCGATGCAGGAGCAGCTGCTGGTCGCCGGGCTGAGCGCGGTCAAGGAGAAGCACGGCGACGAGATCCGCGAATCCTTCGGCGTCGAGGTCGAGGTGCCGACCGTTCCGTTCCCGCGCATCCCGCTCGCCGACGCGTTGGAGATCGTGAAGGAACGCGGCTACACCGTGCCGCGAGCCGATGGCGATATGGACCCCGAAGGCGAGCGGCAGATCTCCGCCTACGTCAAGGAGAAGTACGGGCACGACTTCGTGTTCCTCACCGACTACCCGCTGAGCATCCGGCCGTTCTACCACATGGTCGACGAGGCGACGGGGCTCACGAAGAGCTATGACCTCATCATGAGCGGCGTCGAGATCACCACCGGCGCCCAGCGCGAGCACCGCATCGACGTGCTGGAGGCTCAGGCCGTGCAGAAGGGCCTCGACCTGGAAGGTCTCGAGTCGTACCTGGACTTCTTCCGCTACGGCATTCCGCCGCACGGTGGCTTCGGCATGGGCCTCGCCCGGGTGCTGATGCTGCTGCTCGGCGAGCAGTCGATCCGCGAGACGACCTACCTGTTCCGCGGTCCGACGCGGCTCACGCCGTAAGCACACCACCGGGCCACCCCGCACGCACCAGGCGCCTAGCGCCCCGCACCCGCCGGCGATTGCGCCAGTTATTGGCGATTGCGCCACATGCTCTGGCGCAATCGCCGATAGATGGCGCAATCGGAAGCCCGCCCCGGGTCCGAGACTCAAGAGGGCTGGTCGGTCGGGCTAGACGAACTCATCGGGGTCGTAGTACGTGACCGTGGATGCCCGCGCGCCCGGCATCAGCAGGTCGCCCCACTCCTGGCGCGCCGCGTCGGTGTCGAAGCTCACGTCGACGCGCTCACGCCACCTGCCATCCGCCATCTGCTGCATCGTGGCCTCCCAGGTCACGCCCGGCGTTCGCTTGGCCTGCAGCCGCAGATGGATCCCGATGCCGGGGCCGCGCTCGAGCAGGACCAGCAGCGCCCGGTACACGGATGCCCGCGCCACCTCCTGGAACCACGGCCGAAGGCTGTGCGCGAGAACGTCCGCGCTCCACAGGATCGTCGTCGGAAAGCCGGTGCGCGATCGATAGATGTCCACGGCGATCACGCCGGGAACCCGTCGCAGCGTGATGCGCAGATGCTCGCGCACGCCACTGTCGTCGGCAGTGGCATGGAACGAGATCGGAACCGCGGGTCGCGAGATGTCGAATCCGACGCGCCGGGCCGCGTAGTCGGTGATGACCTGCGCGCCCGCGAAGAACGGCCGGACATCGTCGATGTACGCGGCCACTTCAGGGGCCGGCGGATCGGTCTCGATCGACCCGGCCGTCTCCGCGTAGCTCGGCGAGTGGTGCGTCACCGCTATGTTGTATCCGCGCGGGAGCGGCGGCCCCGCTTTCACGGTGAGCCACTCGGCGGCCTGCCGCGTTCCGTTGCCGATGGTGACCTCGCCCACCCGCTCCGCGTCGGCGGCGGCCGCCGCCGGCACTCGCCGATCGCCGACGATGGGGTTCTCGCGTCCATCGAGGCGCGGCACCGTGTCGAGCACGTGCTCGAGGGAGAGCACCTTCGTCGTGTGCGGCAGCCGGTGGCGCCCGATCGGAGCACCCGAGGTCACGAGGTGCGTGACGGTGAACCCGGCGCGGTCAGAGAGCTCGGCCACCTGCGCGGCGACCATGCCGCCGAGACTGAAACCGGCGACCAGCACCGGCTCCCCGGCGCGGATGCCCGCCAGTCGCATCGTCTCTAGCGCTGCGCGGGTGAGGGTCGTCTCGCGCATCGACAGGGCGACGATGTCGGCGGTGAGGTCGTTCGGCGCGGTGCCGGCGCGTGGATGCCACGTCTGCGTGCTCGGGAACTGCACGAGCCAGCGGCGGCCGGGGCGGGCATCCGTCGACTCGTCCGCGTCCGCGTCCGCGACGGGCGTGCCGGCGACCGGGTCGTCGATCGCGACGACCCGGATGACCGCGACATCCGCTCGGTCGTCCAGATCGGGGTCGCCGAGGTCGTCGATCTCGCGCTGCGAGATGAACAGCTCACGCAGTCCGCCGACGCGGGTGCGACGTATGGCCGTGAGGGCGAGCCCTGGCAGGCCGAGCACGTCGGGGTACGGGCCGAGCGTGAGGCCGGAGAAGTGCCGCGGCGTGTTCCAGCTCGCGGCGACGGGCCGGAACGTGCCCGCCTGCCGGGGGTCCCGCCACCAGTCCAGAAAGTCGGCTCGCTGAGGGAACGCCACACGCAGGTACTCCTCGAACGGGATCACCGAGACGTCGTGTCCGTCGTCGAAGAAGCCGCGATTGCGGCCCAGCCCGATCAGTTTCGCTTCCAGGCCTGGCACGTCGAACACGGCAAGGTATGGTCGCGCCCGCAGCAGCGGAACGACGATGCCGGCGATCGAGACCAGGATCGCGAGGGGTGCGAACAGGAATCCGGCGGTGCGCGCGGTGAGCCCGATCGCCCTCGGAAGCGTGGAGACCCAGACGTCGTTGAAGACCAGCGCCCGCGTCGCCTTCGTCAGGGGCGGCCTCAGCTGGAACGGATACGGCCTGCGCGAGAACCCGCGCGCCAGATACCAGAGCCAGTCGACGACGGTGAGCACGATCCACACGGCGCCGCGCACCAGCCACACGACGGCGCCGAGCACGAGAAGCCCGAGACCGATCGCGAGCAGCACCGCGGATGCCATGCTCACCGCGATCGACATGCCCACCCACCCGAGAGGGCCGCGTGGTCGTCGCAGCCAGGGCGGCAGCTGCGGAGCGGGGGCCTGCTCCACGTCAGGGCGGGGTGCGGTCACTCGCGACCCACCACCGCTGCGGGTGCTCCGCCCGCGAGCGGGACATCCGGATTCATGCGCACCAGCATAGGGACAGCAGCGGTCGCCACCGTCCTGCCCTGCGGACGAGGGGGCCGAGGCGCATCCCGACCGCGACGTCTCCGAGACCGCCTAGCATCGACGTATGCCGACGCTGACCGAGATGGTGCGCATCCCTGCCGGCGACTACCTGATGGGGTCGGACCGGTTCTACGCCGACGAAGGGCCCGTGCACCGGGTACGAGTGGCGGAGTTCGAGCTCGACCGGCATCCGGTCACGAACGCGCAGTTCGCCGAATTCGTCGCCGACACCGGTTACGTCACGATCGCCGAGCGCCCGCTCGACCCCGCCGAGTTCCCGGGAGCGGATCCGGCCGATCTCGTTCCCGGCGCGCTCGTCTTCACGCCGACCTCTGGCCCGGTGAACCTGTCCGACTGGCGGCAGTGGTGGGCCTGGGGCGCCGGCGCGAGCTGGCGGCATCCATTCGGTGCCGATTCGTCGATCGAGGCTCTTCGGGAGCATCCGGTGGTGCAGGTGGCGTACCAGGATGCCCGTGCCTACGCGGCCTGGGCGGGGCGGCGGCTGCCCACCGAGGAGGAGTGGGAGTATGCGGCGCGCGGCGGCTCGGTCGACGGACTCACCTACGCCTGGGGCGACGAGCCGCGCGTGAACGACCGGATCATGGCGAACACCTGGCAGGGCCGCTTTCCGTATCTGAACACCGGGGCGGACGGCTGGGTCGGCACGTCGCCGGTGGGGACCTTTCCGAAGAACGGTTACGGTCTCGTGGACATGATCGGCAACGTGTGGGAGTGGACGTCGACGCCGTACTCCCCACGGCACGACGTCGCAGCGTCGCGATCGCTCGGACTCACCGACGTGAGCGCGACGAGCAGCGGGCACGAGCAGGGCCGGCCCGAGCACGTTGGAGGCGCTCAAGCCGGCGAGGCCGGCTGCACGTGCGGCCCGCAGGACGACCGCCGAGCAGGCGCGGATACGGGTACCGGCGCGCTGCGCCGAACCCTCAAAGGCGGTTCGCACCTCTGCGCCCCGGAGTATTGCCTGCGCTACCGGCCGGCGGCTCGCTCGCCCGAGACTGAGGACTCGTCGACCACGCACATCGGGTTCCGTTGCGCGCGGGAGCTATGAGCCAAGGCCACTTCTGGCCTTGGCCGCGACGCTCCCTGTCGCACGGCCGTCACACCGCGAACGGCGCGCGCCGGAACCGGCGAGGGGGGCCCAGCGCCGACCACCGTCTCGGTGGTCGGTTTGCGGTTCTGGCGCTCAGCGAACCCGAACCCTAGAAGCGAACGTCGACTCCGGCACGGCCGACCGTGTTCGCCCGCACGAAGGCGACCACCTCCTGATGCACCGGGTGATGGATGTACCGCTGCAGGGCAGCCTCGTCGTCGAACTCCGAGACCAGCACGACATCGAAGTTGTCGGGGGCACCCGCGTTGTTCAGACCCACCTCGAACCGTCTGATCACGTCGATCTGCGACGGAAGCGATTCGAGCCGGTCGCGGAACTCCGCCTTCACCCGCTCGCGCTCCAGGTCGGAGTCGCCTGCAACCTTCCACGTCACCACGTGCCGAAGCGGCATGGTCCGCCCTTCCATTGCGTTGTCGGGTCGTTCGACCCGGATCAGTCGGCGAGTCGCTCGATCAGAGCGGCGGTCAGTCGTTCCTTGTCCACCCGCCAGTACGTGTGCTGCCTGCCGTCGATGAGCACGACCGGGATCTCCTCGGCATAGCGGTCGAAGAGCTCCGGCTCGTCGAGAATCGAACGCTCCTCGAGCGAGATGCGCGAGGCATCCGGCAGCGCGTGCGTCACGTCGCTGATCGCCTGGCGTGCGTCGTCGCACAAGTGGCACCCCGGCTTGCCGATGAGCGTGAGCTGGATGTTCGACACGTGGGAAATCCTAGGCGCCCGAGCGCAGGAGTGCGGGGGCGTGATGCAGGGGCTCAGGGTGCAGAGATGCGAAAAGCGCCGGGCGAACCCGGCGCTTGTTCGTGGCGCTACTTCTTGTTGCGGCGCTGGTGACGAGTCTTGCGGAGCAGCTTGCGGTGCTTCTTCTTCGCCATGCGCTTGCGGCGCTTCTTGATAACGGAACCCACAAAGACCTCACATAAGTTCATCGGGATGCTGCGCGGCGTACGGCAACGGTCGCCCAGTCTACCATCCGGCGGAAGGGCGCAAGATTGCGGGTCTCGACGATTGCGCGTCGTGCCGAGTTCAACCCGCGGGTCGGCTCAGCGCTTGCGCTTCGGGCGTACCCGATCGACCACGGTGGTCACGCGGTGACTCGTGTCGGCGAACACCTTGCCCATCTGTTCCGCGAACCCCTTGGTCTCGTCTTTCAGCCCGGCCACGACGGCGCTCACGTCGATGTCGGCGATGTCGAACTCGCCGCCGACGAACGGCATCAACCAGTCCTCGATCTCCTCGAGAGGCTGCACGTCGATGCTGTAGTAGCGGTGCTGGCCCTCCTCGCGCACGGTGACGAGCCCGGCTTCACGCAGCACCTTCAGATGCTTCGACACTGTCGGCTGGCTCAGCTCGAGGCCGCCGACGATCTGGGAGACGCTGATCTCGCCGCGCTCCGAGCCGTCGGACGCCTCGAGCAGCACGCGCAGAATGTCGCGCCGTGTGGCATCCGCGACGATGTCAAAGATGTCCGGCATCCACCCAGGCTACTGGCCGGATGCCGGACACACCATGCCTGAGGCGACCGAGCGTGGCCCGCGCTGCCGACAGCATGTCCAGGGGTAGCATCGAGCGCGCGAGCAGACCGTGCTCGAGCAGTCGGGCAGGAGGGGCGGCCGATGCGGGCGACGGCGCAGGCGACCCGACACCTCGTGCCCACCACGTGGTGGGGCCGGGTTCAGTTGCGCGTCAACGAATTCGCCGGAGCCAGTCCCTCACGGTTCGCTCTCGTCGTGTTCAGCTCGCTGATCCTCGTGTTCACGCTGTTGTTCACGCTGCCGATCTCCACGGCGGGCAGCTCGGGCACGCCGCTTGCGGATGCCTTCTTCACGGCGGTCTCGGTGATCTGCGTCACCGGGCTCTCCACTGTCGACATGGCCACCCACTGGTCGGCGTTCGGCAATGTGATCATCTACCTCGGCGTGCAGGTCGGCGGTGTTGGTGTGCTCACGCTCGCGTCCATTCTGGGCATGGTGATCTCCCGCCGGCTGGGACTTCGGGCGAAGCTCATCGCGGCCAGCGACAGCAACCCGCTGCGAGCGCACGCCGGGCCGGTGCCCGAAGGGCAGGCCATCCGGCTCGGCGATGTCGGCAACCTGTTGCGCACCGTCGCACTGAGCGCCGTCATCATCGAGCTCGTCGTGGCGATCGTGCTCTTCCCGCGGATGCTCGCCCATGGCTTCTCGCTTTACGACAGCGCGCTGAACTCGCTCTACTACTCGGCGATGGCGTTCACGAACACTGGCTTCACGCCGAACGCGCAGGGCCTTGCCCCCTTCGCCACCGACTACGTCTTCCTCACCGCCATCATGGTCGGCGTCATCGCCGGTGCGATCGGTTTTCCGGTGATCTTCGCGATCGCCCAGAATCTGCGCCGCAAGGTACGACGCAGGTTCTGGACCATCCACGTCAAGCTCACTCTGACGACGTTCGGCATCCTGCTGGTCGTCGGGGCGGTTCTGTACTTCGCGCTGGAGGCCGGCAACCCCAAGACGTTCGGTGCGGGAGGGCCGGGAAACGCCGCCTTCCAATCCCTCTTCCTGTCGGTGATGGCCCGGTCGGGCGGGTTCTCGGTCGTCGACGTCGATCAGCTGCACCATTCGACCCTGCTCGTGACCGACATGCTGATGTTCGTCGGCGGCGGTTCCGCCTCGACCGCAGGCGGCATCAAGGTGACCACGCTCGCGGTGCTCTTCCTGGCCGCGTTGGCCGAGGCGCGCGGCGTCGACTCGATGGAGGCGTTCCGGCGGCGCATCCCCACCGATGTGCTTCGCGTCGCGGTGAGCGTCGTGCTGTGGGGATCGACCATCGTCGCCGTCTCCACCGTGACCGTGCTCGCCATCACCAAGGACACGCTCGATCACGCACTGTTCGACGTGATCAGCGCGTTCGCCACGTGCGGGCTCTCCACGGGACTCACGCAGCACGCGCCGACGGGCGCGGTCTATGTTCTCGCATTCACCATGTTCCTCGGACGGGTGGGCACCGTGACCCTCGCCGCCGCCCTCGCGCAGTCGCAGCGCGGGCAGTATTACCAGCATCCGGAAGAGAGGCCCATCGTTGGGTGACCGCATCAGACACGACGCACCCGTGCTCGTCATCGGCCTGGGCCGGTTCGGGGCGGCGACAGCGGGCCAGCTCGACCGGCTGGACCGCGAGGTGCTTGCCGTCGACACCGATCTCGGGCTGGTTCAGAAGTGGTCGGAGCGCATCACCCACACCGTGCAGGCGGATGCCCGCTCGATCGAGGCCCTGCGGCAGATCGGCGCGCAGGACTTCTCGATAGCAGTGGTGGCGACAGGGTCGTCGGTGGAGGCATCCGTTCTCATCACGGCGAACCTGGTGGACCTCGGCATTCCGCAGATCTGGGCGAAGGCGATCTCGAAGTCGCACGGCACCATCCTGGAACGCATCGGCGCGAACCACGTGATCTACCCCGAGGCGGAAGCGGGTGAGCGCATCGCTCACCTGCTCGCCGGAAGGATGCTCGACTTCATCGAGTTCGACGACGACTTCGTGCTGGTGAAGATGTATCCGCCGAAGGTGATCCGCGGAATCTCGCTCACCGACTCGCTGGTGCGCCGCAAGTACGAGATCACGGTCGTGGGCGTGAAGACGCCGGGCAAGCCGTTCACGTACGCGACGGGCGACACCGTCGTCTCCGACCACGACCTCATCATCGTCTCGGGAGCGAGTTCCGACGTGGAGCGCTTCGCCGCCTTGGAGTGAGGCGACAGACGCTGCCCCGTCGCTGCCGCGCTGCCGGGCCCGCCGCTCCGTCGCCCGGCCCGCCGGACGTCGCACCGTCGGCAGCCCCGTCGCACGGCCCGCCGGACATCGCACGGCCGGCCTGTCGCCCGTCGCACGGTCGGCCGGAACACGAACGGTGTGCCGGACGCATGGCACCTCCTGTTCCGGTGGACCGTTCGTTTTGCGGCCGACCGTGCGACACCGAGCGCCGGTAAGGCCTCAGTCGCCTCAGCCGGCTCAGTCGGCTCAGCCCGCTCAGCCGGCCGCGAGTTCCAGCGCGCGGGCCAGCGCCGCGTCGGTGGCGCGGTCGAAGACCGACTCGAGATCGGCATCCTCCAGCACGGCGATCGCCCTCTCGGTCGTGCCCTTCGGGCTCGTGACCTGGATGCGCAGCTCGGTGGGTGTCGCGTTCGACGCGTCGAGCAGGGCGGCGGCGCCGATGAACGTTCCGTCGACGAGTTCGGCCGCCTGCTCGGGTGTGAACCCCTTCGAGACCGCCGTGGCCGTGAGCTGCTCGATGAGGAAGTACACGTAGGCCGGACCCGAGCCGGAGATGGTGCTCAGGGCATCCAGCTGCGATTCCGGCACCTCGACCACCGTGCCCACCGTCTCGAACAGCTCACGCACCAGCGCCACCTGCTCCGACGTCGACCTCGTCCCGGCGCTGACCCCGGTGACCGCCTTGCCGACGACGGCGGGCGTGTTCGGCATGGAGCGCACAACAGCGACGGATGCCGGCAGCAGCTCCTCGAAACGCGCGACCGGAACGCCCGCGGCGACGCTGACGACTATCGCGTTCGGCTCGAGCGAGTCGGCGATCTCACCGAGCAGGTCGGGCACCATCGCCGGCTTGACCGCGACCAGTACGATGCCGGCGCCGGCGACCGCGATGCGGTTCGCGTCGGGGTCGTCTTCAGTGGCCAGCGTCGTGACGCCGCTCTCGGCGGGGGATCCGGCCGAGCGCGCACTCCTGTTGGTCACGACGATGCCGCCATCGACCTCGACCCCGGGCTTCAGCAGCCCGCTCAGGATCGCCCTGCCCATCGATCCCGCACCCAGGATCGCGATCTTCGGCAGCTTCACAATGGTCTCGCTCATGCCGACCAGCGTAGGAGGTTCCCCGTGTGCGGGGGATGCGCGTCCCTAGGATGGAGCGCATGGCCGAGGGCAGCACCAGGGCGATCATCGCGGCGCTGGCCGCCAACCTCGGCATCGCGCTGACCAAGTTCATCGCCTGGATCTTCTCGGGTTCGTCGTCGATGCTGGCCGAGAGCGTGCACTCGCTCGCCGACTCGTGCAATCAGGTCCTGCTCATGGTGGGCGGACGACGAGCCAAGCGGCGAGCGGACCGCGAGCATCCGTTCGGCTACGGGCGCGAGCGGTACGTGTACGCGTTCGTCGTCTCGATCATCCTGTTCTCTGTCGGCGGCGTGTTCTCGGTGTACGAGGGCGTCGAGAAGGTGCTGCACCCGCACCCGCTCGAGGTGTGGTGGCTGCCGCTGGCGGTGCTCGTGATCTCGATGGTGCTCGAGGGATTCTCGTTGCGCACGGGCATCCGCGAGTCGCGTCCGCACAAAGGATCGGGGTCGTGGGTGCGGTTCATCCGTCGCGCGAAGGCACCTGAGCTGCCGGTGGTGCTCCTCGAGGACGTCGCCGCGCTCATCGGCCTCGCGTTCGCCCTGCTCGGAGTCGGTCTCACGATCCTCACCGGCAACGGCGTCTGGGACGGCATCGGAACCGTCTGCATCGGTGCGCTGCTCGTGACCGTCGCCGTCGTGCTCGGCATCGAGACGAAGAGTCTTCTGGTCGGCGAGGGAGCGAACGAGGCGGATGCCGCCGCCATCGAGAAGGCGATCCTCTCCGGCGGCGAGACCGATCTCGTCATCCACCTGAAGACGTTGTATCTCGGCCCGGAGGAGCTCATGGTCGCGGCGAAGATCGCGCAGCCCGGCGGGCGACAGCTGGAGGAGGTGGCATCGTCGATCGACGCGATCGAGGCGCGCATCCGCGATGCTGTTCCGATCGCCCGGGTCATCTACCTCGAGCCGGACGTGCTGCACGGGACCGTGGGTTGAGCTTGTCGAAACCTGTGCTGACGGGTTTCGACAAGCTCAACCCACGGGAGAGCAAGCCGTGGGGAGCAACCCAAATGGAACAACCCGCGGGAGCAACCGACGGGGAGCAACCAACGGGGAGCAACCGGCAGGAACCACCGGCTGGGAGGCACGTCACCCGCGGCGGGCGGTGAAGAACTCGTCGAGGAGTGCGGAGCAGGCGTCCGCCTCCACTCCCCCGTACACCTCGACCCGATGGTTGAGACGGCGGTCGCGCAGCACGTCGTAGACGCTGCCGGCCGCGCCGGCCTTCTCGTCCCAGGCACCGAAGACGACGGTGGGCACCCGGGCGGAGAGAATGGCTCCCGCGCACATCACGCACGGCTCGAGCGTGACGATGAGCGTCGCATCCGTGAGGTGCCAATCGCCGGTGCGCTGGGATGCCCGCTGCAGTGCCAGAATCTCCGCGTGCGCTGTCGGGTCGTGCCGCGCTTCGCGCTCGTTGCGGGCGGCGCCGAGAACACGCCCGTCGGCGTCGAGCACGATCGCCGCGACCGGTACGTCACCGGTGTCGAGGGCGAGACGGGCGTCGGCGACGGCTCGGCGCATCCAGTCCGCTCGATCGATGCCCGGCACTGCACGCCCCTCAGCTGTCTCTGAGCCCCTCGCCGTCTCTGAGCCTCACGCTAGGTTTGAGCCTATGCGAGTGCACGTTGCCGATCACCCTCTGGTCACCCACAAGCTGACCGTGCTGCGCAACCGCGAGACGCCCGCGGTCACCTTTCGCGCACTGGTCGAAGAGCTGGTCACGCTGCTCGCCTATGAGGCCACCCGCAGCGTCAGGGTCGCCCCGATCGAGATCGAGACACCCGTCGCCCGCGCCACAGGAGTGACGCTGGCCGACCCGAAGCCGCTGGTCGTGCCCATCCTGCGAGCCGGCCTCGGCATGCTCGAAGGCATGGTCAAGCTCGTGCCGTCGGCCGAGGTGGGTTTTCTCGGGATGGTGCGCAACGAGGAGACCCTGCAGCCGACGACGTACGCCGAACGCCTTCCCGACGACCTCTCCAACCGGCAATGCTTCGTGCTCGACCCGATGCTGGCCACCGGAGGATCGCTCAGCGCTGCGATCGAGTTCCTGTTCAAACGCGGCGCTGTGGATGTCACGGCCATCTGCATCCTCGCCGCTCCCGAGGGCATCGCCGCCGTCGAGAGACTCACTGAGGGTCGTGACGTGACGCTCGTCGTCGGTGCCGTCGACGATCACCTGAACGAGCACGGCTACATCGTGCCGGGGCTCGGCGACGCCGGCGACCGGCTGTACGGGCTGGTATGAGTTCTTTTGCGCGCCGGTCCCCGTCCGGCGCGCCGCGGTCGACTCTCCGAGCTGGCTGGTCCGGCGGCGTACAAGGCGCCGCCTCGTAGAGCGACCCCGATGATCCCGCAATCCGGTTCGCTCGCTCGAGATGCCTCACGTCAAGGTGCCCGCGAAATGTGCTCGCTTTGACAGGAACAGCAGGCATCCGCTTTACTTGCAGACATGACTGCACCCACGCGCACCCTGACCTCCTTCGAGGCCCTTGGGCACGCCGGCATGATGATGCCCGGCCGCGCTGCCGTCATGTGCTGTCGAATGTGTCGCTGATCCGACGACCATTCGCCCCGCCGTCGCCGGCCGATCGAGCCGAAGCGCAGGCGTAACCTGCCGCTGATCGACCCGATTCCAGGCTCTTCGTGAGACGTTCGTCTCTCGAAGCGACGCTCGCCGGAAGCTCTTCACGCATCTCGCGCGGGCTTCCACACCGGCCGCCTTGCGGCCCAGCTCATCATCGAACCCGGTTCGAGAATCTTGCCGCACCACGCGCGGCCGCCGGGCTCATCGCATCATCGCCTCGAGGATCTCACTCCCATGTCTCTTGCCACCGTCACCCCGCTGAACGACACGACCACCATCGAGAGGCGGCCCACCGCCGTGCGAAGGCCCGCCGCCCCCCTTGCCGCGGCGATCGCACCGGGCGCGCCCGCCGCGCAGGCCACACGGCCGGTAGCACCCGCGCCCGCTCGCACCGCGCATCCGCGGCGTGTGGAGACCGGGACTCCGCACCCGGTGCAACCGCTTCCGGCGCAGCAGCGCGCGGTGCCCACAGCCGCACCGGTGCAGGACGCGCCGGCACCGGTGCGAATCCGTGCGGTGCCGAACGGGACCCGCGCCCGCGGCTTCGCCCTGTACGTCGGTTTCGATGAAGACAAAGCCGACCTTGCCGGCACCGATCTCGGCCACGTCGTCGAGGCGCTCAAGCGCCTGGCGGCCGAGATCGCTCCCGGCTCGGAGACCTACGCCGCCGTCGCCCTCGCCCCGGAAGCCGCAGGCGGACGTGACATCGAGGTCGTGCGGCTGGCGCTGCAGGACCCCGCCGCCGTCGCACGCAACCGGCAGGCCGCGGACCCCGCGCAGGATCGAGTGACCGGCGTGGTCGTCGACATCTCGCGCAAGCGCCTGCTGCTCGACAACGATGCGGTCGGACTCACGTACAAGGAGTTCGAGCTGCTGCAGTACCTCGTGCTCCGTGAGGGCCGCACGATCGACCGTGCCGAACTCATCTCGTCGCTCTGGCGGGCAGGCGAGGACGACGTGCCGAACGAGCGCACAATCGACGTGCACATCCGGCGCCTGCGGTCCAAGCTCGGACGATACGAAGACATCGTGCGCACCGTGCGAGGGGTGGGTTACCGGTTCGACCGCCACGCGGACGTGACCATCCGCCACGCCGGAGCGCCGAGCCCGGATCTGTTCTGAGCCGTCCTGCGCGCCGCGCACGCGGCGTCGCGCCGCGGTCGGCAGAGCGCGTGGTCGGGATCGATGCGGTGTCGGCTGGCTGGTTTCGACAAGCTCAACCGGCGGGAAGACGGGACGAACTCAACCGGCGGGATAGACGGGCTCGACCGGCGGGATAGACGGGCTCGACCGGCGGGGGCAGGACGGGCTCGACCGGCGGGAAGGCGGGACGGGCTCAGCTGAGGGTGAAGCCTCCGTCGGAGGTGAGCACCTGGCCGACGACCCAGCGGCCGTCGGGCGAGACGAGCCATCCGATCAGGCGGGCGACATCGTCCGGGTGCCCGAACCTGCCGAACGGCATCGATGCGAGCACGTCCGCGATGTTCTCGGAGGAACGGTCGCTGGTGGCCGCATCGAGGTATCCGGTGTTCACCGGTCCGGGATTCACCGTGTTGAGCAGGATGCCTCGCGGCAGCAACTCCGCGGCCACGGTCGGCGTGACCCCTGCCAACGCCGCCTTGCTCGCCGCATACGCCACCTCGCCACGCATCGGACCGGTGTGCTGGCCCGACGTCATCCAGATGACACGCCCGGTCGCGAACTCGTCGAGGGGCGCGTTCAGGCCCTCCCTGTCACCCGGTCGCGCGTCCGCTTGCGACACGGCATCCTGCTCGCCGGCGAACTGTTCGGCGAAGAACCTGGTCAGCAGCAGCGTCGACCGCGTGTTCACGTCATAGTGTTCAGACAGCTTCTGCGCCGTCATGTCGAAGATGGAGCCGTCCCCGCCCGAGCGAGCGTGGTTGCAGACCAGGATGTCGAGGCGACCGATCGAGGACCGGGCCGCCTCGATCACGCGCTGTGGGGCATCCGGGTCGGAGAGGTCCGCAGAGATGTCGCCGAAGCGCGCGTCGGGCGCGAGCCGTTCACGGAAGCCCGAGCGCACGGCATCCAGGTCGTCGCTGCCCCACGGCTGGTCGGCATCGTGCGCCGCGTGATGCTGCACGAACACGCTCGCTCCGAGCTCGGCGAGCCGACAGGCGATGCCGTAGCCGATGCCGCGACGGCGAGAGACGCCCGTGACGAGCGCAGAGTGACCGGAGAGCACGAGGTGAGAGCCTACAGGCCGAGCAGCTTCTGCTTCGCGGCGCTGAACTCCTCGTCGGTGAGAATGCCCTGCTGATGCAAGCCGGCGAGCCGTTGCAACTCGTCGGTCACGCCGCCGGCCGCCGGAGGCGGTGCCTGCTGTGCAGCGGACTGTTGCGCGACCGCCTGTTGCGCTGCCGCCTCCACCTGGGCCTGCTGTTGCTGCGCCTGGAACTCCTGCTCCTGCGCCTGCTGCTGAGCCTGCTCCTGCCGGCGTGACGCCATGCCGCCCGAGACGGCGCTGGCCGTTCCTGCGACCACGGCGGTGCGGGCGGCCAGCCCGATCAGTCCCGGACGTCCTACTCGACGCACGAATGGCATTGTCTGCTCCGATCTCTCGACTGCCGACCCATTTCGGGCGGCGGCGTCACTCCTGCCTGGCGGTTGCCACGACCTCGTTCACCACGGGCGCCGGGATGCGCTCACTCGCGAGCACGACACCGCCGGATGCCGCCAGCCGCGATGCCAGCTTCTTCGCCCACAGCAGCTCGACCACGAGCAGTTCGGCACTCGTTCCCGGCTCCAAAGACTCGGCGAAGTACTCGATGTCTTCGTCGGCGGCGAGCCCCGACAGATCGAGCTCGGCGTCTTCGAGGCCGTAGGCGCTCGTCGAATCCTCGACCTCGATCGTCTCGACGTCGCCCTCGATCGTGCGGCTGATGACGAGCGCGTCGATGATGCGCACCGCCCCCTCGTGCACCAGATCGCGCACCGCATCCACGACACCCGGATCGGGCGCGTCCCCCTGGAATCCGACGAGCATGAACTCGACGGGCCCGTATTCCAAGTCGCTCATGACTGTTCCTCTCGTGTGCGGGGATGTGTCCAGCATGCGCCGTCGCACTACGGATGCATATCCCCCCGGCAGGGTGAAGGAGGAACATGGGGTCATGGCGGCGACGCAGGGTCAGGCGGGCATCCAGCGCATCATCGAGAAGAACCTCGGCCGGTTCCGAGTGCCTGGGGTGCTGAGCGTGCGGCCGGGATTCCGGATGCGCGATCGCTGGATCACCGATGAGCGCGCGATCGTCGTGACGGTCGCCGCAGGCACGGATGCCGGGGCATCCGGAGTCCCTGACGCGCTCGACGGGGTAGCCGTCGACGTGCGGACCGCGTCATCGGCGAAGGCTGCGCAGCTCGCCGAACTGGGGGATCCGGGTGCTCATGCGGCGGCGCGAGAGTCGACGGCAATCGCCCCGGACCTGGGCGGGGTTCCCGTGTTCCCCGGCGAGCGCGTGCTCACCGGCGACGCCGGGCCCGCGGGTGGGCATGCGATGGATGCGACGAGCGTAGAGGCTGCGGCGAAACCGGCCAAGGAGCACCTCGCCTACACGGCGCCGCCCGGGGTGCCGCTCGCTCCCGTGAGCGGAGAGATCGAGCTGGAGCTCAGCGCCAGCCCCGATTCCGGATGGCCGGTGCTCTCGGCCTTCCTCGCGGGCACGCAGAACACGCTCACGGTAGGGCTCTACGACTTCACGTCCGCCCATGTTCTCGCACGCTTCGAAACCGCCGCCACCGGCAAGCGGGTCGTGTTCGTGCTCGACCACCCGCCGAGGAATCCGACAGCGGATCAGACGGACGACCAGACCGTCGCAGACCTGAAGAAGTCGCTCGGCGCCTTCTTCGAGCAGGCGTGGGCGCTGGAGCGTGCCGACCCGCACGCGTCCGCCTGGATCTTTCCGTCTGCGTACCACATCAAGGTCGCGGTGCGGGACTCGAGCACGGTCTGGCTCTCCAGCGGCAACTGGAACGACTCGAACCAGCCCGACATCGATCCAGTGCACGATCCGGCCGATGCCGCTCAGGCGCGGACGCGCGATCGGGACTGGCATGTGGTCATCCACGACGCGGGCCTGGCGAGGACGTTCGAGGCGTACCTGAAGCACGACTATGCGGTCGCCGTGCAGCATCAGGAGCCGACGGCGACCGCCGCGGAGCCGGCACTGATCGCGCAACCGCTGGCGGAAACGCCACCGTTCGAGCACTTCACCGCCGCCGAGACGATCACCGATCAGGTGACGATCACGCCTGTTCTCACGCCCGATCCCGGTGTCTACGCGGATGCCGTGCGCGCACTCATCGAGTCGGCATCCACCTCCCTGCACCTGCAGTTCCAGTACATCGAGGCGCCGTCGAGACCCTCGGATGCCTCCGCCCCCTTCTCCGCACTGATCGAAGCCGTGATCGCCAGGCAGAACGCCGGTGTCGACGTGCGCATCATCATGAGCGAGTACGAGACCGCCGGATACCTGGAGCAGCTTCAGCAGCTCGGCCTCGACGTCGTGAGCAACGTGAAGCTGCAGAACAACGTGCACAACAAGGGCATCGTGGTCGACGGATCACGCACCCTGGTGAGCAGCCAGAACTGGTCGACGGCGGGAACGCTGGAGAACCGTGACGCCGGCGTGATCATCGACAGCGCACGCGTCGCTTCGTACTACGACGGCATCTTCGCGCACGACTGGGAGCACCTCGCCACGCAGCACGCGCGGGAGGATTAGCTGGCGGGTTTCGACAAGCTCAACCGGCGGGATCGAGGATGATCTTGCCGCGCACCTCGCCTGCCTGTCCTGCGCGGTGCGCCTCGGCGGCATCCTTCAGTGGATACCTGGCGCCGATCTCGACCCGGAACGTTCCGTCGGCGAGCCCCGCCAGCGCGGCCTCGAGGCCCTCGGCGCGCAGCGCCTCCTCCTCGTCGGTCAGCGGAACGGGACTTCCGCCCGACCACGCCTTGATGCCGAGCTCGGCAGCCTTGAACCCGACGACGATCGTGCCGATGTGCGAACGGTCGGAGACGAGGTCGAAGGATGCCTTCAGCGCCTCATCCGTTCCCGCCATGTCGAGCACGTAGTCCACGCCGCGCGGGACGGCCTCGCGCACCCGCTCCTCCAGGCCGTCGCCGTAAACGATAGCGATTGCGCCGAGCTCGCGGATGCGGTCCAGGTTGCGGGCGCTCGCGGTGCCCACCACCGTCGCACCTCGCTGCTCGGCGAACTGGATGGCTGCCTGCCCGACCGCGCCGGATGCGCCGTGGATGAGCAGCACATCGCCGTCGCCCACCCCGAGCGAAGCGAGCGCCTGGTACGCGGTGCCCGCCGGGATTCCGATGGCTGCGGCATCCTCGAACGACACGTTCGCCGGCTTGCGCACGAGCTTGCCGACGGATGCCACGAGCTCGCTCGCGTAGGCGCCGTACGCTCCGCGCACGACGACCTCGTCGCCCACCGACCACCCCTCGACGCCGTCGCCGAGCTCGGCGATCACCCCGGCGACATCGTTTCCGAGGCGACGAGGCTTCTCGATCGGATCGGACGGACGGATGCCCTGCCGCAGCTTCCAGTCGATCGGGTTCACGCCGATGGCCCGCACGTCGATCAGCACCTTGCCCTCGCCGGGTGCCGGATCCGGGTATTCGACCGCCTCGAGCACCTCGGGACTGCCGAACCGCGTGTACTGCACCACTGTCTGCATGAAACCTCCTCGAGTCGTCGTTCTCACGCTACCGCCGGTTGAGTCGGTCGAGATCCTGGGGGTCTGGGGGTCTGGTTTCGACAAGCTCAACCAGCGGGGCGGGGTCAAGCAGCGGGGCGGGGTCAAGCAGCGGGGTGGGGTCAAGTCGGCGGGGCGGGGTCAAGCAGCGGTGCGGGGTCAAGTCGGCGGGGTGGGGTCAAGCAGCGGTGCGGGGTCAAGTCGGCGGGGTGGGGTCAAGTCGGCGGGGTGGTTTCGACACGCTCAACCAGCGGTGTATGGGATCTACGAGCGCTGGACGGCAGCGGGCCGGTGAGGTAGGCCTGCACGGTCGGGCCGATGTGGTCGACGATCCAATCAGCGTCGGCCGATGCCAGCGGCTCCCACCGCAGCACGTAACGCGTGAGCACGAGTCCGGCGATCTGACTGGCGAGCAGCGCCGCCCGCACGTCGACCTCGTCGGGACTCGGCGCGAACTGCGTCGCCACCGGGCGAACGGCCCGCTCCAAGATGAACGTGCGCATCTGGGCGGCGAGAACCTTGTTGCGGGTGGCGCTGCGCAGCATCGCGGAGAGCACGGAGGCGTGCGCATCCCACACCCTCAGCAGTGCCGTCAGCAGTTGGCGCGCGGCATCCTCCGGATGCGCGTCGAGAACCGGGGCGACCACCTGGCGCGGATCGACCTGCAGTGCCGTGACCGCATCGAAGAGTCCGCCCTTGGAGCCGAAGTAGTGCGCGATCATCGCCGGATCGACGCCGGCGCGCTGAGCGATCTCGCGCGTGGTGGCGCCGTCCACGCCGCGGTCGGCGAAGACTTCGCGGGCGGCATCCAGAAGCTCCTGCCGCGTGGTCGACTTGCCGTGCCGGCGGCCACTCATGCCACGGCTCCTCTTGTCGCACCGGGGGCCGCGGCTGCCCCCTGGGTATCGCGATCCAGAAGCACCATTGTCTCTTCGAGGGTGGCGGGCACCGGTTCGACGCGGGCATGGATGCCGCCGAGCGCCCGGAGCACACGCGTGCGGAGGGCATCTGCTCCCGCTTCGCCGGCGGCCGCGACCCGGATGCTTCGCCCACTCAGCATGATCGGGAGCCCTGAACGGTCCAGCACGTCGAATGCCCGCTGCCAGTCGTCGCACGTGACGAGCACGGCGACGGCGCCCCGCGTGAGGTCGTCCACGGTGCCGGAGCCGACCATCCGCCCCTGGGAGAGCAGCGCGAGCCTGGTGCACTGCTCGGCCTCCTGCAGGTAGTGCGTCGTGACGATGACGGCGCGACCGGACTCCGCCTGCTCGTGGATGACATCCCACAGCCGTGCACGGGCGAGCGGATCGACACCCGATGTCGGCTCGTCAAGCACGAGCAGTTCGGGCTCGTGCGCGAGAGCCAGCAGGAACGCCAGCCGGCGCTGCCGGCCGAGTCCGATCTCGCCGACCACCATGGAGCGCACGTCGCTGAGCGGCTCCGGGAGCGCCGGTCGCGGCACGTCGTAGACCCGGGAGAGGAAGGCGACGTTCTCGCGAACGCTCAGCGTGGTGTAGAGACCGAGGCCTTGCGGAACATAGCCGAGCCGGTGTCGGGATGCGTTGCTCGGTGGCGCGCCGAACAGCGCCGTCTCACCATCGTCCGCGCTCTCCAAGCCCAGCAGGATGCGCAGCAACGTGGTCTTGCCCGCACCGTTCGCGCCGATGAGGCCGACGACCTCGCCCGGCCGCACGTCGAGGCTGACGTCGTCGAGAGCGGTGGCATGTCCGAAGCGCTTCGTGATGTGGCGGGCGGATGCCGTGGAGGCAGGCTCGCGGGACTCCCGCCGGTCGAGCCGCTCGCCCCGGTCGAGCCGCTCGCCCCGGTCGAGCCGCTCCCGCCGGTCGAGCCGCTCCCGCCGGTCGAGCCGCTCCCGCCGGTCGAGCCGCTCCCGCCGGTCGAGCCGCTCCCGCCGGTCGAGCCGCTCCCGCCGGTCGAGCCGCTCCCGCCGGTCGAGCCGCTCCCGCCGGTCGAGCCGGTCCCGCCGGTCGAGCCGCTCCCGCCGGTCGAGCTTGTCGAAACCTCGCTGACGGGTTTCGACAAGCTCAACCAGCGGGGCGGGGTCGGGGTCGGTTCGCGGGGTGAGGGCGGGGCCGGTTCCGGTTCGCGGGGCGGGGGCGGGCCCGGTTCGCGGGGTGAGGGCGGGGCCGGTTCGCGGGGTGGGGGCGG
>NZ_BAAHAW010000020.1:73080-88773 GCF_054777235.1 Humibacter antri
GGGCGGGCCCGGTTCGCGGGGCGGGGGCGGGCCCGGTTCGCGGGGTGAGGGCGGGGCCGGTTCGCGGGGTGGACGCGAGGGTCAGGGCGATCAGGGCGTCCTCGAAGTCGGGCGATGCGATCGGCGTGACCGCGGCATCCGTCTCCCCGGAGGAGTGTGCAAAATACGCATTTTGCGCACGCTCTTGCGGTGGCATCCACACGCGGCGCTCGGTGCCGCGACGCCACACACGGTCTGCGAGTTCCGGCAGCACAGAACTCGGGTCATCGAGTCGCGCGATCCCACCCGGAACTGCGGCGACGATCTCGTCCGGGGTGCCGGAGGCGAGCATCCGTCCGGCGTCCAGCGCGAGCACGTGTGCCGCCCGCTGCGCCTCGTCGAGGTACGTCGTCGCCATGACGACTGTGGTCGGATGGCCGTCGGCGGTCGTGCTTCCCGCCATCGCGTCGCCCGCCACCGCCTCGCCCGCCACCGCCTCGCCCGCCACCGCGGTCCCGACGGTCGAGCTGATCAGGCGCCACAGCTCCACCCGGCTGACGGGATCCACCCCGGTGCTCGGCTCGTCGAGCAGCACAAGCTCAGGGTCGTGCAGGATCGCGAGCACGAATCCGAGCTTCTGCCGCATGCCGCCCGAGAGCGCGTGGCCCAGCCGGTGCCGGGCCGCGTCGAGGCCCGCACGTTCCAGCAGCTCGGCGGAACGGCTCCGGATGCTCGCCGACGGCATCCCGTACGACCTGCCGACGAACTCGACGTTCTCCTCTACGGTCAGCGTCGGCCACACGCCGGAGGTCGCCGGCTGGTACCCGTAGCGCGTGCGGTCGACGGTGCTGATGGTGCCGGAGTCCGCCCGCACGCGGTCGGCAAGCACGCGCAACAGAGTCGACTTGCCTGCGCCGTCGCCGCCGACGATCGCCGTGACCTCGCCGGGAAGCGTCCGAAGCGACACATTCTCGAGCGCCGTGACGTGACCGAACCGCACGGTGAGCCCATCGACGCCGAACGGGGCGGACATCAGGCGACCTCGGCCGCGGGCTGCTGTGCGGCATCCGCGTGCACGGGATGCCTGCGTTGCTTCACCGGGGAGATGCTGCGGCTCAGACGCACGACGGCCAGGCCGAAGATGACCACCGCCATGACGGCGAGGATGACGAGTGGGAACCAGAGCGAATCCCAGCTCGCGCCGCGGATCATGACGCCTTGCGAGATCATCGTGAACCAGGTGAGCGGGAGGAAGTAGCCGATCCAGCGCACACCGGCCGCCATCGCCGAGAGCGGGAAGATCATGCCGGAGAGCAGGATCTGCGGCAGCAGCACCATGAACGCCAACTGGATGGCCTGCCCCGTCGTTCGCGACACCGAGGAGATCAGCACCCCGAGCCCGAGCACGACGAAGAGGAACAGTGCTGCCCCGACGATGAAGATCAGCGGGTTCCCGTTGAAAGGCACACCGAACAGCAGCAGCCCCAGCACTGTGATGAGCGCCATGTCGAAGCAGGCGAGCAGGAAGTACGGCGAGATCTTGCCCAGCACCACGGCGCTCGCTCGCAGCGGCATGACGGCGAGCTGTTCCAGCGTTCCCGCCTCCCGTTCTCGCACGAGCCCGATCGAGGTGATGATCGTGCCGATGAACGTGAGGATCAGTCCGATGATCGCCGGAATCATCACCCACGACGTTTTGAGGTCGGGGTTGAACAGGGTTGTGACCGTCAGCTGCGGCACCCCTGAAGCGGATGCCTGCGGCGGGGTCACCTGCGACCCGGGTGCCGGAGACCCGGATGCCTGTGGCCCGGGTGCCGGAGACCCGGCACCCCGAGCTGCCTGCGCCTGCGCCTGCGCGGCCTGCGCCGCCGCGTGCGCCTGGGCCCGGGCTGCTTGCTGGGCCAGTTGCTGCTGCACCTGCGCGAAGATCGTCTTCGCCGACTGCGCCGCGAAAAGGTTCGAGCCGTCGATGTAGACCTGGGCCGCGTAGGGCGGACTCCCGACCGGACCGGGACCGTTCGAGTAGGGCTCCGCATAGATCGCGACGTTGGCACGGCCGTCGCGGAGTTGGGTCTTCGCATCCGATCGCGTGCCGCTCGCGTCGGTGGTCACGACGTTCAGGTGCTCCTTCAGCTGCGAGTTGCCGTCGATGAGTTTGGTGACCGTCTTCGCCTCGCTGCCGTACACGGCCACCGACAGGTGATCGACGGTGAAGTTCGCGGCGTATCCGAAGATCACGAGCAGCAGCAGGGGCATCACGATGAGCAGCGCGAGCGTGCGCCGATCGCGGCGCAACTCCTGGAACTCCTTGAGCACGATCGCGCGCATGGTGACCTCCTCGATGCTCGATGAGGACATAATTCATCGCCTGGTGAATTAAGTCAAGGGCACGTCGGCCACTGTCGAGACGACGTCGGAGGTATCCGATACGTTCCTTGCATGAGCGTGGTGCTGTGCGTGACGTTGTGGCCCCGCCCCGGGCAGGAGGCTGCCCTCGTCGCGTATGAGGACTCGGTGCTGGCACTGCTGCCCGAGCACGGCGCCCGGGTGGTCACGCGGGTTCGTGCCGGCGGCATCGCGGGAGCGGGCGGCGCGGAGTCGACCGCGGGCGAAGCAACGCTGGATGACGGGCATCCGTTCGAGACGCAGATCATCGAGCTCCCGAGCGACGCCGCTCTGAACGCCTACCTGCGCGACCCGAGGCGCGCCGAGGCGTCCGACGTGCGCGACCGCGCCATCGCTCGCACGGAGATCCAGCGGGTGACGCTCGCCTGACATGCGGCGACTGCCCGAACGGGTCGCGGCCGCCTCATCGCTCGCGACGTCCCCGGCGCATCATCCGGGTACGCATCATCTGGCACATTCAGACTCGCACCGCAGAACGCAGACGATCGAGACAGTCCAGCCAACCCTGGTTGTGATCGTCGGCGGTCGCACGATTCGGGAAGCGCTCGTGCACCAGGTCGAGAGCGGTGCCGGCCTCCGTCGGCGTGAGTGAGATGGTGACGAGGGTCACGTCCGCCGCCGCCCCATGCCCAGGTGAACGACAGCGAGACCGGCGCATCAACCACAACGCCGTCACCCGCGCGCGCATCAAGAGTCGGCCGCTTATGTAGATCGAGTGCGCTGTCATGCGGCTTCGCACTTGGCCGGTCCCGCCTCGGCGAACGTGGCCGGGCTGTCTACCCGTACGCGGGTACGGGGTAGAGATGGCTCCTTCGCGGGATGTGCGGGCGATCCGCTCGTTCGCACCATGGAATGGCGCGCAGCGGCAGCGCAAGGGAGGCAGTCCATGACGACGACGGACGCGGTGCAGGCATCCACTCGGATCATTCTCACGGGCGGCAGACGGGGCGCGGCGGCCGGCCCCGGTGGGTTCACCCAGGTCTCGGCCCTCATCAAGAAGGAAGGGTTGCTGCGGCGACGGTACGGCTTCTATCTCATGACGTTCACACTGTGGTTCCTCGTATTCGCGGGGGCGCTCCTCGCGATGGTGGCGATCGGTGACAGCTGGTGGCAGCTGGGGATCGCGGTGGTGCTCGGCGTCGTACTCACCCAGTTCGCGTTCCTCGCCCACGAGGCCGCGCACCGCCAGATCTTCGCCGGAGGGAAGGCGAACGAGCGTGCCGCTCTCGTGCTGGGCAACCTCGTCGTCGGCCTCAGCTACGCCTGGTGGATGAACAAGCACTCCAGGCACCACGCGAACCCGAACACTGTCGGCAAGGATCCCGACATCGAGAAGGACACGATCTCATTCCTCGAGGAAGATGCGGCCGCCAGTCGCGGGCTCGTGCGTCTGATCACCCGCAAGCAGGGTTACCTGTTCTTCCCGCTGCTGCTTCTGGAGGGCGTCAATCTGCACCGTCATGCGTTCGTCTCCGCATTCGGCAGAGGGAGGATCGCGCATCGGCCACTGGAGATCACGCTGTTGATCGTGCGATTCGCCGCCTACTTCACGTTCCTCGCGATGCTCATGCCCCTCCCGATCGCTGCGACGTTCCTGGCCGTTCAGATGGCTGTATTCGGTGTGTACATGGGTGCATCGTTCGCCCCGAATCACAAAGGCATGCCGGTCATCCCCCGAGGCGCGCGCGTCGACTTCCTCAGCCGCCAAGTGCTCACCTCGCGCAACATCTCAGGCGGCCCGTTCGTGGATGTCTTCATGGGCGGACTCAACTATCAGGTCGAGCACCATCTGTTTCCGAGCATGCCCCGTCCTGCTTTGCGGCGCACTCAGCAATTGGTGAAGTCGTACTGTGCACAAAACAATGTTCTGTACACCGAAACGACGCTGCTGAACTCGTACGCCATCGTGATCGACTACCTCAACCGCGTCGGGCTCGCTGCAAGGGACCCCTTCGACTGCCCGATGGTGTCGCAGTACCGGCCGCGCTAGTCCTGGCGACGACGCGGCGGGCATCCACGATCGCTCCAGACCGCCTGAGACGCGACGATCACGAACTCACACGAAAATAACGGATTGATAACTAGCGCTCCGTTACCTGTTCGTTATAGAGTGCAGGAGCACCGGTTGTTTGCTGTGGCGGCCGGTGTTGAATGTGATTGCAGGACACTCTTGGTGCAAGGGAGAGGGTCGGTCGTAAGCCTCTACGACCGGCCCTCGTTCTGTGTCTGTCGCGGTTCTGCCCTGCTGTAACACTGGCCGGCTGTGACACCGTCCTGCTGCGGCCCTGTCCTGCTGCGGTCTTGCCGTGCCGCCGTTCCGCCCTGCTGCGACACTGGCCGGCATGCGATGCGACGAAGGATGCGGCGGCAATCGCACGGTCGGCCGGATGACAACGCCCTGGACGACCGGCCGATCTCACGAATTCCGGCGCACCGTGCGATGCGGGACAAGCCAGCTGCGGACAAGCCAGCTGCGGACAAGCCGGCGGGCCCTTCGGGCCACGCAAAACGAGTCAGCTGCCGTAGTGACCGTTCACCAGGAGTGTGACGACGAAGCCGGCCGCGCCGAGCACGGCCAGGCCGAAGGCGACCCAGACCCAGGCTCCGGATACACCGGTGCGGGCGGGATAGGTGGGGTGACGGTCATCCATGACTCCAGATTAACCGGGGCACTGGGCGATGGAGGCGCCGGGTTCGTCGGAGCACCGGGTACTTCGGGCATCAGCCATGGTCGGGCCTGACCGACCGCCGCCCACACGTGCACGTCGTTGCGTGGCTCGACGACGCCATCGTTCGGGCGAAGCGAACGTGCTCGCTTCGCTCACGGCGCAGTCGCATGTCGGTGGTCGGGCCGTACGCTGGAACGCGACGTCGTCGAGGCGCGAAGGGGGCGACACCGTGGCCAAGAAGTCCGCGATCAGTGCATGGGAGTCGCTGTTCCGTGCGCAGGTGACAGTGATGCGAACGCTCACGGCGGAGTTCCCGCGTGACGCCGACCTCAGCCTCACCGAGTACGACGTGCTGCACACCATCTCGAAGCAGGAGAGTCGCAGCATCCGCATGCGCGATCTGCGCACCCAGGTGCTGCTCACTCAGCCCAGCGTCAGCCGCCTCGTCGACCGGCTCATCGAACGAGGGCTGCTCTCGAAATGCCCCGAGGCTCATGACGGGCGTGGCGCGATCGTCCGCCTCACCGATACCGGCCACGACCTGTACCGGCACTGCGCGGTGCAGCACGGCCGATCGATCATCGACCACGTCGGCACTGCGCTCTCGACCGAGGAGCTCACGCAGCTCGAAGCGCTGTGCGAGAAGCTGCAGGTTGCCGTGGAAGATCGGGCTGCGCGGCACGGAGCGGTGTAGGCGGGGGTTTCGACAAGCTCAACCCGCGGGAGTGGGGGCGGAACCCACGGGAGCGGGGCGGAACCCGCGGGAGCGGGGGCGGAACCCACGGGAGCGGGGCCGAACCCACGGGAGCGGGGCCGAACCCACGGGAGCGGGGCCGAACCCACGGGAGCGGGGCCGAACCCACGGGAGCGGGGCCGAACCCACGGGAGCGGGGCGAACCCACGGGAGCGGGGCGAACCCACGGGAGTCGATCGCGATTCTTGCACTGCACGGGGACTGCTGTCGAAGGTCGGATGCCAGACCTTTAGTCGGTGCTTCGCCTCGCGACCTGAACTCCCGGCTCTGACGCCGGCCGCCCGTAGAGTGTCGCCATGACGGACGCGTCCGAATCCACCGGCTCCGAAGCCGCCCCCTCAGCCGCCCCCTCCGGATCGGCCGACACCGCCTCGGCCGACACCGTCGCGTTGCACGCCCACGAGGCGGTGCCGTCGCGAACGTTCTGGGCCAACCTCAATCATCCGTTCATGGTCGGCTTCTCGCTGACCATCGGGGGCCTCGCGGCATTCGTCGTCGGGGTCGCGTTCTCGAACCTCTCCACGATCATCATCTACATCGTCTTCGCGCTGTTCGCCGCGCTCGGGCTCGACCCGGTGGTGCGCACACTGGAGCGCCACAAGGTGAAGCGGTCATGGGGCATCGTGATCGTCTATACGGCGTTCGCGCTCATCCTGGTGGGCGTGCTGTGGCTCATCATCCCCACGATGGTGCGACAGATCAGCCAGTTCGTGGCCAGCATTCCGAGCACGGTCACCAGCTTCCAGCATTCGGATTTCTACGCCTGGTTGCAGGCGAACTTCGGCGGCCAGGTGTCATCGATCACCGACCAGATCAAGAAGTTCCTCGCCGATCCTGCCAATATCGCCGCGATCGGCGGCGGCGTGGTGCAGGTGGGCGTCACGATCGGTTCCGTCATCTCCGGCGTGATCATCGTGCTCGTGCTGAGCCTGTACTTCCTGGCCTCGCTGCCCGTGATCAAGGCCGCGTTCACGCGGCTCGCACCCGCCCGCAATCGGCCGACGGTGTCGTCGATGATGGAGCAGATCTCGGCCGGCATCGGCGGCTATCTCGGCGGCATGGTGATGCTCGCGTTCTTCAACGCCGTCATCGCCTTCCTGATCTACCTGTTCGTCGGGCTGCCGTACCCGCTGCTCATGGCGGTCGGCGCGTTCTGCATCACCCTCATCCCTCTGGTCGGATCCGTGCTGTTCTGGATGGCAGGAACGCTCATCGCATTGTTCAGCAGCCCGCTCGGCGCTCTGGTCTTCGCGATCATCTATCTGATCTATATGCAGATCGAGGCATATGTGCTCACACCGCGCGTGATGAACCGCGCGATCGCCGTACCAGGGTCGCTCGTCGTGATCGGGGCGCTGGTCGGGGGCACACTGCTCGGCCTGCTCGGAGCACTTGTCGCGATTCCCGTGACGGCGAGCATCCTCCTGATCATCAAGCAGATTCTCATTCCTCGCCAGGATGCCAAGGTCTGAGCACGCCCAGGCCTGAGCATGCTTGGGCCTGAGCATGCTTGGGTCTGAGCATGCCTGGGTCCGAGCATGCCGGGCCTGAGCGTCGTCGTCACGTGGTCGCGAGCTCGAACGCCCGCCACATCGCTGCGTAGGTGCCGTCGCGCTTCAGCAACTCGGCGTGCGAGCCCACCTCGATGACGCGGCCGTGGTCGAGCATGACGATGCGGTGCGCACCCATCGCGGTCTGCAGACGGTGCGCGATGAGCACGGTGGTGCGATCGCGGGCGAGGCGATGCATGGCATCCGTCACCCGCGCCTCGGTGGCGAGGTCGAGGTTGCTGGTCGCCTCGTCGAGCAGCAGGATGGCGGGATCCACGAGCTCGGCCCTGGCCAGCGCGATCAGCTGCCGCTGCCCGGCCGACAACGACTTGCCACGCTCGGCGATCAGCGTGTCATAGCCGAGCGGCAGGCTCTCGATCATGTCGTGGGCGCCCACGGCCCGGGCGGCGTCTTCGATGTCGGTGGCGGGGGCATCCGGCCGGCCGTACGCGATGTTCTCGGCGACGGTGCCTGTGAACAGGAAGGATTCCTGCGGCACGTAGCCGAGAGCGCGCCGGTAGTCGCCCAGGTCGAGCCTGCGCAGGTCGATGTCGTCGGCAAGCACGGCGCCGCGGTCCGGGTCGTAGAACCGGGCGAGCAACTTCATCACCGTGGACTTGCCTGCACCGGTCTCGCCGACGAGCGCGACCGTCTCCCCCGGACGGATACGCAGTGCGATTCCGGCGAGCGCCTCCTGCGGTCGTCGAACCGTGGCATCGCGGGAGAGCGGATCACGGGCATCCCGTGGCCCCCGCAACTCGGTCGCGACCGCGCCGGTCGGGTAGGCGAAGTGCACGTCGTCGAGCGCGACGTCGCCTGCCAGTGCGCGGGCGGCGACCGGATGCTCGGGCTGCGGGGTCAGCGTCTCGAGCTTCATGAGTCCCGAGATGCGCGAGACCGACACGCGGGTCTGCTGCCACGCGTCGAACACCTGGGAGAGCTGCTGGATCGGCGAGAAGAACATGTCGATGTAGAGCAGGAACGCGATCAGCGCCCCCGCCGTGAGGTCGCCCTGCGCGATGAGCGCTGCGCCTAGGCCGAGCACGATGGCGTCGGCGATGGCTGCGAGGAACTGCACGAACGGGAAGTAGATCGCGACCAGGCGCTGCGCCGCGACGCGGGAGCGCAGATACGCGCTGCCGTGCCCGTGGAAGCGGCGCATGGTCGCCTCCTCGTGGGTGAACGCCTGCGACTCGCGCACGCCGGACAGGCTCTCCTGGAACGCGGCGTTGACGATGGCGATGCGTTCCCTCGAGAGGTCGTAAAGCCGCGACGAGCGTCGGCGGAACCACATCGTGGCCACGGCCAGCGGGATCACGACGGTGAGCACGGCCAGGCCGAGCGGGGCATCCACGATGACGAGCGCGACGCCGACGCCGACGAAGGTGACGAAGGCGACCAGTGCTCCGAGCAGACCGTTCTGCAGCAGCGACTCGAATTGGTCGATGTCGGTCGTCATGCGCGTCATGATGCGGCCGGCCATCTCTCGTTCGTAGTAGTCGAGCGAGAGTCGCTGCAGCTGCGCGAAAACTCGGATGCGCAGCGACAGCATGATGCGCTGCGCGGCGCGACCGGTGATCAGCGACTCGGCCATTCCGTTGAAGAGGTCGGCGATAGTGATGACGAGATAGAGAGCGGATGCCCCGAACAGCACCGCCGCGGCACCCCTGGTGACGCCGTCGTCGATTCCGGTCTTGACCACGGCCGGACCGAGAAGCCCGATGAACGCGTCGATCACGACGAACACGAGCGCGAGCAGCAGAGGACGCCGGAATTCGCGCAGCACTTTGGCGAGCGAGAAGTCGCGCTCGTGACGTGCTTCGCGGTCGAGGTCGATTTCGGGGAAGTCCTTCACGGGGGGAAGCGCGGCGACCCGGGCGAGCAGCTCAGGGGTGGGCGCGAGGCCTGCACCCATGCCGCGCATGCCGCCGCCTCCGCCGCCCAGGCCCATGCCGATGCCGGTGGGGCGCGCGCCGGAGCGTGGGCGTGCGCTGGGGGCTGCTCCGACCGCGGGTTGATCCCGCACCGCAGATTGCGCCCCCACCGCGGGTTGCGCCCGCACCGCAGATTGCGCCCCCACCGCGGATTGCGCCCGCACCGCGGGTTGCGCCCGCACCGCAGATTGCGCCCCCACCGCGGGTTGAGCCTGTCGAAACCCCGATTGCTTCGTGGCACTGGTTTCGACAGGCTCAACCAGCGGGAGCGGCTCAACCAGCGGGAGCGGCTCAACCAGCGGATGCGGCTCAACCAGCGGATGCGGCTCAACCAGCGGGAGCGGCTCAACCAGCGGGAGCGGCTCAACCAGCGGGAGCGGCTCAGCCAGCGGGTGGGCGGAAGGAGCGGCGGCGTCGAGGTCGGCACCCGCCAGGGCGTCGATGTCGCCCCGGCGGGCGGCATCCGTCGCGCCGAACAGAGCGCGGTAGGTGTTGCTGCGGTCGATGAGCTCGTCATGCGTGCCTTGATCGACGATGCGGCCGTGTTCGAGCACGACTATGCGATCGGCGAGGTGCAGCGTGGAATGCCGGTGCGCGACGAGAAGCACGGTGCGGTCCTCCATCACGCTGCGCAGTGCGTCGTGGATGGTCTGCTCCGTGCGTGCGTCGATCGCGCTGGTGGCGTCGTCGAGCACGAGGATCGCCGGATCGCGCAGAATCGCCCTCGCCAGCGCGATGCGCTGCCGCTGCCCGCCGGAGAGGCTCAAGCCCCGCTCGCCGACGACGGTGTCGTATCCACGGGGCAGATCCATGATGAACCCGTGCGCCTGTGCGACACGGGCGGCGGTCTCGATCTCGTCATCGGTGGCATCCGGTGCACCGTAGGCGATGTTGTCGTGCACCGACTCGGAGAACAGGAAGGCGTCTTCGAAGGCCATGCCGATCGAGCGCCGCAGCGATCCGAGACGGATGTCGCGCACATCCTGCCCACCGATCGTCACACCGCCTGCGCCCGGGTCGTAATACCGCACGAGCAGACGGCCGACGGTGGATTTTCCGCTTCCGCTCGCGCCGACGAGCGCGATGCGCTCCCCCGGCCGCACGGTGAGCGAGAAGTCACGCAGCACGGGCGTCTCGGGCTCGTAGCCGAATGTGACATCGGTGAACTCGATCGTGCCGGGCCGTGCGGGGAGGTCGGCGGCGTCGGGGGCGTCCTGGATGGCCGGCGTCAGATCCAGCAGCTGGAAGATGCGCTCGAGCCCGGTGCGCGCCATCTGCCCGATCGTCAGGATGCCCGCCAGCTGCCTGGCAGGCGCCATGAGCTGGGCGATGTAGGTGGAGAACGCGAGGAATGTGCCGAGCGTGATGTTGCCGCTGAGGGCGAGCCATCCGCCGAGCGCCAGAATGCCCACTTGCCCGAGCACGGGGACCGCCTCCAACAGCGGCTGATAACGCGACTGGATGCGCACGGCACGCATCTGCGACCCGTAGAGCGCGGAGGCGGTGCCGGTGAGACGTTCCAGCTCGCGGCGCTCCTGCCCGAAGGCCTTCACCACGCGCACGCCGCCGACGTCTTCGTCGACGATCTCGGCGAGGTCGCCCTCCTTCTGCTGCCCGTCCCAGGTGGCGGGGAAGACGCGGCGGCGCATGCGGTAGCTCACGATGAGCAGCGCGGGGAGCACGCCGAGGCTGATGATCGCCAGCAGCGGTGAGAGCACGAACATCACGACGAGTGAGAGCACCATCATGAGCAGGTTGCCGGTGACCAGCGGCAGAAAGTTCAGCAGCCCCTGCACGAGCGCCGAGTCGGAGTTCGCACGGGCCACGAGCTGGCCGGTGGGCATCGTGTCGAGGGTGGCGGCATCCAGTCGCTGCAGCTTGTCGTGCATCTCGTTGCGCAGGTCGTTCTGCACGTCGAGCGCCACGCGGCCGCCGCGGTATCGGCGCAGATAGGAGAAGCCGAACGCGATGACGGCCAAGCCGATGAGCAGCGCGAGCCATGGCAGCAGCGGCGCGGACTTGTCGATGATGACGCCGTCGACGATCTGCCTGGCGATGAGCGGCGTGGCGACCTGGCACGAAGACCCGAGGATGGCCGCCCCCACCGCTACCGACACGTTCACCCGGTGCCGCCACAGGTAGTGGCCGAGCCGGCGCAGCCATCCGGGCTGGCGGGCCTTGGATGCCTCGGTTCCGGATGCCGGTTCCTGCGGGTTCGCCTGCGTGCTGCCCTGCGTCTTCGTCTGGGTCATGCGCCGGCCTCTGCAGTCGGGTGTGCGCTGCCGCCGGCCTCCGCAATCGGGTGCGCGCTGCCGCCGGCCTCCGCAATCGGGTGCGCGCTGCCGCCGGCCTCCGCCGGCTGCGTCCCGCGGCCGGCCGCCGCACGTTGAGGGCTGCCACCGGCTTCCGCCAGCCGCGTCCCGCGGCCGGCCGCCGCATTCCGAGCGGCGGCGACGGATGCCTGCCTCCGCTCGATCGCGGGCTCGAGCGACGCCAGCGCCGTCAGTGTGGCCGCCGGGTCGTCGGTGTCGTCGGCGAGCTGCGTCACGACTGCGACGAGCGCGGCTTCGGCGGCCGCGCGCACCGTCTCGCCTGCCGGCGTCAGCACGAGGTCGGTCGCCCGCTGGTCTGCATCGTGTGCCCGCTTGGTCAGCAGGCCGCGCCTCACGAGCGAGTCGACCGTCGAGCTGATCGCGGGTTTGCCCAGTGCGAGCCGGTGCGCGAGCCGGGATGCGCGCGCCTCGCCCTCGGCGACCGCGGAGAGCACCCGGAAGTCCGCCAGGCTCAACTCGGACAGCGAGCGCTCCAGGATGCGCGAGGCGCGAGCCAGCGCGGTGACCGCCGCACGAGCATCCGCGGTTCCGGCACGCGTGTTTCCGGCGCCCGCGTTTCCGGCGCCCGCGTTTCCGGCATCCACAGCGTCGGCATCCACGGCGCGGGCGCCCACAGCACGGGTATCCGCTCGACGCTCAGATAGTTCGACCACCGAACCATCGTAGGCCGGTGGGCGGAGCCCGGACGCCGAGCCTGGGCCGTGGCCGCAGCCCGTGCGGGGGCCTGTCCGTTTCCGCGAGACTGCACGCCCACCCCGAGACAGCGGGTATCGACCACGGTCTCGGGGCGGGCGTGCAGTCTCGTGATGAGATCGGCGTCCGCGGAGCGGACCTACCCCACCGCCACCTCGTGCCCGCTCTCCGCGGAGCGGTAGCAGGCGTCGATGACCTCGGCGCGGCGCAGGCCGACGGATCCGTCGTGCTTGACCCACTCCGGCTCGCCGGCTCGGACGGCCGCCACGAATTCGGCCACGACCTGGTCGTGTCCGCCGTTCTCGCCCGGTGTCGCCTCGTAGTCGGCGACCGCGCCGTCCTCGTTGCGGAACACGGTGAACTCGCGGGTTTCGTAGTCGACCACGCGCAGTTCGGCGCCGCCTTCGGTGCCGTACACGGTCATCCAGTACACGTTGTGGTGTCGCGAGAAGCTGTCCCAGCTGGTCTCGAGCGTGAGCGTGACGCCGTTCTTCAGGCGTACGAACGCGATCGCGATGTCTTCGACGTCGAATCCCTCCAGCGCCTTCGTGCCCAGCTCCGCATAGGTGGATGCGGACACCGTGGCCACCTCCGGCTCGCCGAGCAGGTGCAGCGCGTAGTCGATGACGTGCACGCCGAGGTCGAGCAGCGGCCCGCCTCCGGAGAGCTCCTTCTTCGCGAACCAGCCGGATGCCGGAATGCCCGCGCGGCGGGACCATCCGGCCTTGGCGACATACGGCGTGCCGAGCTCGCCCGAAGCGATGATGCGGCCGAGCTCGGCGATGTCTCCGCGCAGACGGTGGTTGAACACGACCTGCAGCACCCGACCGGATGCCCGTGCCGCCTCGACCATGCGACGCGCGTCGTCGAGGTCGGCCGCGATCGGCTTCTCGGTGAGCACATGGATGCCCCGCCGCAGCGCCGCGATCGACACCGGAGCGTGCAGGAACGTCGGGGTGGCGATGCTGATCGCATCCAGCTGCACGGACTCGAGCATGTCTTCCCAGCGCTGGAACGTCGCCGGGATGTCGTACTCGGCCTGCAGCGCCGCCACCTGATCGGTCTCCATCGCCGCCAGCGCTGCGATCTCCACGCCGGCAAGGGCGGCGTATCCCTTCAGATGCTGCTGCCCGGCCCAACCTGCACCGACCACTCCGACCCTGAGCTTGTCCACGCTCACCGTTCTCCCTTGTTCCTCGTGCTTGTTCTCGTCATCAAGGGCCGCCGCTAGTGCGCCGACTCGCCCGGTCTCTCGGCCGACTGCGGCGCCTCCGGCACGGTGAACCAGTCCCGTGCCGGGTTAGCCACCTCGGGCACCTGCGCGACGCCGCGCGCCGGGGCCGCCCAGCGCACCGCGTTCGCCAGCACGTCGCGCACATCCTCGTGGTAGAACACCGGATACTCCTGGTCGCCCGGGCTGAAGTAGAACACCTTGCCCAGCCCACGGCGGTAGGTGATGCCCGACCGGAACACCTCGCCGCCGGAGAACGAGCTCACGAACACCAACTCGTCAGGCGTCGGCACGTCGAAGTACTCGCCGTACATCTCCTGCTCGCCGATGATCAGCGGCGACGGGATGCCCTCGGCGATCGGATGCGACGGGTTCACCGTCCACACCAGCTCGCGTTCGGCCTCGTTGCGCCATTTCAGCGAACACGTGGTTCCCATCAGCCGCTTGAAGATCTTCGAGAAGTGTGCAGAGTGCAGCACGATCAGCCCCATGCCGGCCAGCACCCGCTGCTGCACCCGCTCGACCACCTCGTCGTCGACGTCGTCGTGCTTCATGTGTCCCCACCAGAGCAACACATCCGTCGCATCCAGGGTCTCCGGATCGAGCCCGTGCTGCGGCTGCTGCAGGGTGGCGGTGCGGATGCCCGCCTCCGGAAGACGCGCTGCCAGCCCCTCCGCGATCGCGCCGTGGATGCCGTTCGGATAGATCGCCGCGATGTCCTGCTGCGTGGTCTCATGGAAGTTCTCATTCCACACGGTGATGCGCATGGTGCTCCTTGCTGATTGGAGATGGAGTTGTTGATCGATGGCGACGACCGAACGCCTTCGGGTCGCAGTTTTCGTCGGAATGAGCTCCGCCACACGACGGAAACTGCGACCTGAGCAGGACGAGGCCCTGCGTCGAATCGATTCGAACTGTGGGCCAGAGTACGCGGCGGGCGGCCCCTTATGCAAGCGCTTACGGCAGCGTGTGGCCGGCCGCGGTGAAGAGGCGGTACCACTGAAGCCGGGTGAGCGGCAGGTCGGAGCCGGCTGCGGCATCCTTGACCCGCTGCGGGTTCGTGGTGCCCAGCACCACCTGCATGTTCGCGGGGTGGCGGGTGATCCAGGCCACTGCGATGGCGGTGGGAGTCACGCCGTACGATGCCGCGATCTCGTCGATCGCGTCGTTCAGCTCCGCGTAGTGCTCGCGATCGCCGAGGAAGACGCCGTCGAAGAACCCCTTCTGAAACGGCGACCACGCCTGCAGCGTGACGTCGTTCAGTCGGGCGTAGTCGAGGATGCCGTTGTCGCGATCGACCGACTGGTCGAGGCCGTTCATGTTCGCGGCGATGCCCTGCGCGATGACGTTCGCGTGCGTGATGCTCAGCTGCACCTGGTTCACCGCCAGCGGCTGCTGCACCGAGCGCTTCAGCAGCTCGGTCTGGCCAGGCGTCTGGTTCGAGACGCCGAAATTGCGTACCTTGCCGGCGTCGTGGAGCGTGCTGAAGGCATCCGCGATCTCGTCCGGCTCCATCAGCGTGTCGGGGCGGTGCAGAAGGAGCACGTCGAGGTAGTCGGTGCGCAGCGCGGCCAGGGACTCGTCGACCGAGGAGAGGATGTGCTCCTTCGAGAAGTCCCAGAAGCCGTCGCGGATGCCCACCTTCGACTGGATGCGCACCTGCTCGCGCTCGGCACCGCTGAAACGCACCGCGTCGCCGAAGCGTCGCTCGCAGGCATGGTCGCCGCCATAGATGTCGGCGTGGTCGAAGAAGTCGATGCCGGCGTCGCGGGCAGTGCCGACGAGCGTGCGGATCTGATCGTCGTCGAGGTCGCGGATGCGCATCAGGCCGAGGATGACGTTGCTCGCCTCGATGGAGGTCTGCGGCAGGGTGATTCGTTTCATGCGTTCTATCCTGTACCGCGGATCGAGCCGGGCCGCGCCACCACCGCTGGTTGAGCCTGTCGAAACCACCGCTGTTCGAGCTTGTCCCCACCACCGCCGGCTGAACCTGTCTCCACCACCGCCGGCTGAACCTGTCCCCACCACCGCCGGTTGAGCCTGTCGAAACCTGCGCTGGTTGAGCTTGTCGAAACTGGGGTTGACCCCGGATTCCGGACACTGACCAGGCGGGTTCCGCGTGTTCGCGGGCTCGTCGGGGAGGA
>NZ_BAAHAW010000021.1:0-307140 GCF_054777235.1 Humibacter antri
ACCCCCCGACGCCCCTCACAGCGCCGGGCACCCCACCACGCCCACTCACCACCACATCTACGCGTCAGGTGAGAGCCGTGCGAGCTTGCTCGTACGGCCGAACCGATTGAGCCTCTGAGTGGCGAAGCCGCGATAGAGGCGACTGAGGTGAGAGCCGTGCGAGCTTGCTCGTACGGCCGAACCGATTGAGCCTTCGAGGGACTCGGCCGCGAGCGCACCGCAACGAAGCGCGAGCGCGGCGCCACGCTCGACCGAACGTGGCTGGACGCTGCCGTCTAGTCCACGCCGAGCGGGTCGAGCATGCCGACGAACACCAGTTCACGCACGCGCGACAGCAATTCCGCGCCGAGTTCCGCAGGATCCACATCGAGCAGGTCCGCGAGCGCCCCGACGATGACGCCAACCGGGAGGTCGCCGTCGCAAGCGCCGACGAAGGCCGCCAGGGCGGTGTCCGCCTTCAGGCGCCGACCGAATCCACCACCCTGGATCAGCGCGAGCATGGTCGGGTCGTCGTCGCCTGGCCAGTAGTGCCGCTCCTCCGTGACATCCCTCGCGGTGGTCAGGGTCGCAAGCCCGAGCTGTTCGTCGTCGACGGATGCCAGCCACTGCGCCATGCGCAGACCGCGCGCCAGGTGCGCCCCGAGTCCGCCCTCTGCCGAGCCGGCCGACGCGGGCGAACCCGTCGATGAGACGGATTCCAGTCTGCGCAGCGTGACGGACTCGTCGGCGGGACGCCGCAGGGTGACGTATCCGAAGCCGACGTGGCTCACTCCGCGGGCGGTGAAGTCGTCGAGCCAGGCATCCGTCAGCCGTTCGAACTCGACGCTGCCACGGCGCGTGCCGCCGTCGCGGATCCAGGTCTCGGCGTACTGCGCGGCATCCTGCAGCTCCCGTTCCACGATCCAGGCGTCCAGTGCTCCCGGCTCGCGCTCGTCGCCGAGCCAGGAACGCAACCGGTCGAACGCCTCACTCTCGCCGTGGTACTCCCAGTTGCCGAGGAACTGGGCAATGCCCCCCGGATTCAGATGTTCCCGCGTGCCGCGCACGACAGCCTTGACGATCGCGTCCCCCGTGAGACCGCCGTCGCGGTATTCGTACTCGGGAACCCCGGAGACCCGTGGTGTGATGACGAACGGCGGATTCGAGACGATCAGGTCGAACGACTCCCCCTCGACGGGCTCGAACAGGTTCCCGTGCCGGAACTCGACGGTGTGCACTCCGTTCAGCAGCGCGTTGAACTCCGCGAAGCGCAGTGCCCGGTTCGAGATGTCGGTGGCGACCACCCGGTCGGCGTGCCTTGCCGCGTGCAGTGCCTGGATGCCGCATCCGGTTCCCAGGTCGAGCGCCGTTCCGACACGATCGCGCATCATGATCGAGCTGAGCGTGTTCGACGCTCCCCCGACACCCAGCACGTGGTCCTCGCGGAGCGCTCGCCCCAGGGCGAGCTCACCCAGGTCCGAGCAGATCCACCAGCACCCAGCACCGCCATCGTCGACGTACGAATACGGTCGCAGATCTACGAGCGGACGGGCGAGGCCGCCCTCGGCGAATTCCTCGGCCACCTCGTCGAATGCGACGAGCCCGAGCATGCATGCGCCATCGAGTCCGAGTGCCGGCAGAGCGGATGCCAGTGGCCGCGCCCCCACCGGCAGCCCGAGCACGAACATGGTCGCGAGCACCGGCAGCGGCTCGAACCGGGCGACACCGGGTGCTACTGCACGTCGTGCCGCGACGCGCTGACCGCGGAACAGTGCGGCGGCCGCCTCGTCGCCCCAGAGGGCATCCAGTGCGTCGACCGTGAAGCCGGCCGAATGCAGGTCGTCACGGAGGCGCCCGATCAGAGCGGCGTCGACGGCGACGACGTTGTGCGGCCGCGCGGGCGGGGACTTGCAGGCGACGGAGGAGCTATCGAGAGCGTCATCCGGCATCTCGCCATTCAATCATGCGCGAGCACTACTCCTCCGTGTAGAACTGCCGCACCTCGACCAGGCCGCCACGGGCCATCGGGTGGCGTGACGCGATCTCCAGTGCACGGTCCAGAGATTCCGCCTCGATCACGTCGAATCCGGCGATCTGCTCCTTCGTCTCTGCGAACGGGCCGTCCGTCACCAACAGTCGGTCGCCTCGGCGGCGCACGACCTTCGCGGTTTCCGCAGGGAGGACCTCGCCGAGGATGCGTTCGCCGGACGCGTCCAGTTCGTCCACCCACTGGTCGATGGGCACGTCGGCGGATGTCTCGGGCTCGCCGGTCGGGTCGGTGCAGATCAGCAGCATGTATCGCATGAGCGTTCCTTTCGTCGTTCACTCACCACCACGTCGAGCGGATGCCCGCATGTTCGACAAACCGCTGCCACCGAGTCTCGATCTCGATGATCCAGCGCTTCGATCGGCCCCCGAGGTCGGTGATCGGAGGGCGCTTCATGCCTCCGACAGCCTCCGCCGACACCGAATCCGCCGACTCGGCATGAAGCCCGACTCCTGCTTCCCTGCTACTGCTGCCCTGCGCGCTCCAACACCAGCTCCCGCACCCGGGCGGCGTCGGCCTGACCCTTCATCGCCTTCATCACCGCGCCGATCACGGCACCTGCCGCCTGCACCTTGCCGTCGCGAATCTTCTGCAACACGTCCGGCTGAGCCGCCAGCGCCTCATCGATCGCCGCGATCAGAGGACCGTCGTCCGAGACGACCTTCAGGCCGCGCGACTCGACGACCGCAGCCGGCGAGCCCTCGCCGTCGATGACGCCTTCGAGCACCTGCCGCGCCAGGCGGTCGGTCAGGTCTCCGCTTTCGACGAGAGCGACGAGTTCCGACACGTGCAGGGGCGATACCAGTATGATCGCGGCCACGCCCCGCGTGTTGGCGATGCGGGTGATCTCACCGGTCCACCACTTGCGGGCGGATGCCGGTGCCGCACCCTCTGCGACGGTCGCCTCGACGGCATCCAGCAGGTCGCCGTTGACGACGTCCTGGAACTCCAGTGCCGT
The DNA here is from genome assembly GCF_054777235.1 of Humibacter antri. NCBI lineage: Bacteria > Bacillati > Actinomycetota > Actinomycetes > Micrococcales > Microbacteriaceae > Humibacter > Humibacter antri. The sequence goes on from NZ_BAAHAW010000021.1 coordinate 2,985, forward strand.
GAATCCCCATGCCTCGCGCAGACGTGCACGACGCTCCGACGGCGGCTCGGGCAAAGTCGCACGCAGCTCCTCGACCCACTCAAGGCTCGGCGCAACAGGAACGAGATCGGGCTCGGGGAAGTAGCGGTAGTCGTCGGCGTCGCTCTTCGGCCGCCCCGCTGAGGTGGTGCCGGTGTCTTCGTGCCAGTGGCGCGTCTCCTGCGTGATGGTGCCACCGGCATGCAGGACCGCGGCCTGCCGCTGGATCTCGTACCGCACGGCCCGCTCCACCGACCGCAGCGAGTTGACGTTCTTCGTCTCGGTGCGGGTGCCCAGCACGTGCGAGCCGCGTGGACGCAACGACACGTTCGCATCGCACCGCACGTTGCCCTCCTCCATGCGTGCGTTGGAGACGCCGAGCGCCTTCACCAGCTCACGGATGTGGGCGACATACGTTCGACCCACCTCCGGAGCATCTCCGTCAACCCCCTCGATGATCCTCGTGACGATCTCGACAAGCGGCACGCCACCGCGGTTGTAGTCCACGAGGGAGTAGTCCGCACCTTGGATGCGCCCGGTCGTGCCGGCGTGCGTGAGCTTGCCGGCGTCCTCCTCCATATGCGCGCGCTCGATGAGGATGGTGACCTGCCGGCCGCTCTCCAGCTCGACCGTCACCTCACCGTCGTGGGCGATCGGCTCGTCGTACTGCGACGTCTGGAAGTTCTTCGACGTGTCGGGGTAGAAGTAATTCTTTCGCGCGAATCGCGAGCTCTCCGCGATGCCGCAGCCGAGCGCGAGCCCTAGTCGGATGCTCGACTCCACCGCTTTGTGATTCACCTGCGGCAGCCCGCCGGGAAGGCCGAGGCATGTGGGGCAGGTGTTCGCGTTGGAGCCGGAGCCGAACTCGTTCGCGCAGCCGCAGAACATCTTGGTCTTCGTGTTCAGTTCGACGTGCACCTCGAAACCGAGCACGGGCTCGAAGAGTTCGAGCGCCCTGTCGTAGTCCATCAGCCGGTCTTTGGCCATCAGACCACTCCCTCTTCGCTCGCGAACATCTCGGTCTGGCTCAACTGCGGCGCGCGGCGGAGCAGCTGCCCGCCCCATCCGGACTCGAGCAGTCGTTCCAGCGCCGCGCCCACGGTGTAGAGGCGGGCATCCTCGCGGGCGGGAGCCATGATCTGCAGCCCGACGGGAAGGTCGTCCTCCGGTGCGAGGCCGATCGGCAGCGCAAGCCCCGGAACGCCGGCCAGGTTCGCCGGAATGGTGGTGACGTCGTTCAGGTACATCGCCAGCGGGTCGTCGATCTTCTCGCCGAGCTTGAACGCCGTGGTCGGCGCGGCGGGGCTGATCAGCACGTCGACCTGGTCGAACGCTGCGGCGAAGTCACGCTGGATGAGCGTGCGAACCTTCTGCGCGCTGCCGTAGTAGGCGTCGTAGTAACCGGCGCTGAGGGCGTAGGTGCCGAGGATGATGCGGCGCTTCACCTCTGCGCCGAATCCGGCGTCGCGCGTCGCCGACATCACGCGCTCGCTGGTCACCTGCCCGCTCTCCGGGGCGACCCGGAGGCCGAACCGCACGGAGTCGAATCGGGCCAGGTTGCTCGACGCCTCGGCCGGCAGGATCAGGTAGTACGCGGCAACCGCGTATTCGAAGCTCGGGGCCGACACCTCGACGACCTCGGCGCCCGCCGCGGTGAGCAGCTGCACCGTCTCGTCGAAGCGCTGCTTGACGCCGGGCTGGAATCCCTCGCCGCTGCCGGAGATCTCGCGCACGACGCCGACGCGCAGGCCCTTGAGGGCATCATCGCGCTGTCCTGCGCGGGCGGCCTCGGCCATGGACGGCCAGGCATCCGTGAGCGAAGTGGAATCGAGCGGGTCGTATCCGGCGATCACGTCGTGCAGGAGTGCCGCGTCGAGCACGCTGCGGGACACAGGTCCGACCTGGTCGAGCGAGCTCGCCAAGGCGATGGCGCCGTAACGGCTCACGCCGCCGTACGTCGGCTTGACGCCCACGGATCCGGTCACGGCCGCCGGCTGGCGGATGGATCCGCCCGTGTCGCTGCCGAGGGCGAAGGGTGCTTCGAACGCCGCGACGGCCGCGGCGGATCCGCCGCCGGAACCTCCCGGGATCCGCTCAAGGTCCCATGGGTTGCGGGTCGGACCGAACGCGGAGTGCTCGGTGGAGGACCCCATGGCGAACTCGTCCATGTTCGTCTTGCCGAGCGGGATCAGGTCCGCCTCGCGGAGGCGCCGAACGACCGTGGCGTCGTACGGTGGGATCCAGCCCTCGAGAATCTTCGACCCCGAGGTGGAGGGCATGTCGTACGTGCACAGCACGTCCTTGACGGCGACCGGAACACCGGCCAGCTCTCCCAGCTTCTCACCGGCGGCGCGACGTGCGTCGACGGCCTTCGCCGTCTCGATCGCCTTCGCGGATGCCACGTGCAGGAACGCGTGCACATCGGAGTCGACGGCCGCGATGCGGTCGAGGTGTGCACGTGTCGCCTCCTCGCTGGAGACCTCGGATGCGGCCAGCTTGCCGGCCAGCTCGGCGGCGGAGAGCCTCGTCAGGTCGCTCATCAGGCCTCCTCGCCCAGGATCGGGGCCACGCGGAAGAAGTCGCCCTCACGGTCGGGCGCCCCCGAGAGCGCCTGCTCGACGGTGAGACCTGGCACCACGACATCCTCGCGGAACACGTTGTCCATCGGGATCGGATGGCTCGTGGCGGGCACGTCGGGCGTCGCCACCTCACTCACCTTCGCCACGGATTCCACGATCTGCGCCAGCTCGGCCGTAAGGCTGGTCAGTTCGGCCTCGCTCAAGTCGATGCGGGCCAGGTCGGCTAGATGCCGCACCTGGTCGGCGCTGATCTGTGTTGCTCCTTGTCGGGCAGCACTGTTGTCGGGCATGCGTCTCCGTTGGTAGAACGTCGTACGGGATGCCGTCCAGTCTATTCGCGCGCGGTCATCGGTTCCGGGCTTCGCTCTGGCGCGGACCCCATGTTCTGGATCCCGCTTCCGGGCGACCGGATACCTCTGCGAGCGCGACCGCACGACGCACATCCGCGGCATACGCTTGCGGTTCCTCCCATGCGGCGAAGTGGCCCCCGCGCTCGTGCTGCACATATTCCTGGATGTCGACGAACCGGGCTGCGAAGCCGCGCGGCTCCGGCTTGGTGTCGTGACCGAAGACGCCGAGCACCGTCGGAGTCGGGACGAACGAGGGAGGTCGCACGGATTCCGAGTACGGCGCGAAGGAGGTGCTGATGGCGCCCGTGAACCAGTAGGCACTGACCCACGTCGCAAGGTCGTCGACCTCGAAGGGGGCGTCCGACCAGACGTTCAGCTTCTCGACGATCCAGGCGGCAAGGCCGGCGGGCGAATCCGCGAGACCCACCGCCAGAGTGTGCGGCTTCGACGACTGCTCGGCGATGTATCCACCTTCCGCACGCTGCCAGGCCGCGATCGCGTCGAGATAGGCGAGCTCCTCCCGACCGAGCTCGGAACGGTCCGCGAAGACGGCATGCAGCGGCGAGATGTTCGTCAGGTGCAGGCTGGCGACGTTGGCGGGGCGCAGCACGGCCAGGTGTTCGGCGATGTCCGCGCCGATGTCGCCACCCGAAACCACGTAGCGCTCGTATCCGAGTACCTGCATCAGGCCTGCCACGAGCGACGCGGTGGCCGCGACGGTCATCTCGGCGCCCGGCAACTCGATGCCGCCGGCCGATGCGCCGGTCAACTCGTTGTCAGCGGTGACGGCGAGGCCATGGCCACTCGTCTCCGCACTGAACGGGAAGCCGGGCAGTGCGGGCACGACGAGGTTCAGGTCGGCGAGCACGGGCAGAAGGCGCTCGAACCGCAGCACCGAGTCCGGCCATCCGTGCAGGAGGACGACCGTCGGAGCGTTCGAGGAGGATGCACGACTGTGCACGAAGCGCACGGCCCGACCGCCGACCTCCGCGGCCTCCCACGGCAGGTTCAGGATGCGCGCCTCGTGCGCCCGCCAGTCGTACCGCGCGCGCCAGTGCTCGAGGAGCTCGGTCAGCTCGCCGGCATCCATTCCCCTGACACCTGCGGTGCCGCGCACGAGGCGCGGCCGTTTCGTCGCGGCGAGACGACGATGCAGGTCGTCGAGTTCGTCGTCCGATACCGGGACAAGTGGGGCGAGAATACTCATGTGTACGACCATACACATGTGTATTCACGCGTACACATAGGCGAATGCCGCGGTACCCTTTCGGCGTGAACGGAGCCACGAGCAGACCGAGGGATGCCGAACGGACCCGCGAGCACATCCTCGCCTCCGCACGCCGCGAGTTCGCCCGCGTGGGGTTCGCCCGGGCCACCGTGCGCGCGATCGCGACCTCGGCCGGGGTGTCACCCAACCTCGTCACCCGCTACTTCGGCGGCAAGGACGGCCTCTTCGTCGCCGCGACGGAGGTGCGCCTCCGGTTGGACGACGTCTTCGACGGCGATCGCGCCTCGCTCGGCCGCCGACTGGCGGAGAGCATGGTCGCCCGCTGGACGACCGTTGAGGGCGACGACCCGCTCCTCGTGCTTCTGAGGGCTTCCGGAGAGCGTGAGGAAGCCGCGCGGACCTTGTCGGAGTTCCTCGACCGGGAGTCGATGGAGCCGTTCCGCGAACAGTTGCTGTCCTACGGTCTGACCCCTGACGACGCGGCAGCACGCGCAAAGGCGGTCGACGCCTTCGCACTCGGGGTCTCCGCGAGGTATCGCGTGCTCCGCGATGCACTCGGCGACACCGATGCGCTGACCGAGTGGATCGCCGTCACAGTGCAGCGACTCGTCGACGCTCCGTGAGGCTGCCGCCGCACGCCCATCGCGGCGTCCTCAAGGCCTACGACCCTGGTATCTCCTTATCGAGATCCAGCCCTCCCGGGCCCTCGGAGACCAGGACGGCGAACTGCGCTGCATCCAACACCGGGATCCCGAACTCCTCCGCCTTGGCGAGCTTGGAGCCGGCGCCAGGGCCGGCCGCCACGTAGTCCGTCTTCTTCGAGACACTCGACGCCGCCTTGCCACCGGCGGCGATGATCGCCTCCTGCGCCCCCTCCCTGGTGAATCCCTCGAGGGACCCGGTCGCCACGACGGTGATTCCGGCCAGTGGGCCACCGGCATCCTCCGCCTTGCCCGGTCCCGGATGCCCCGGCGTCGCGAACGGCACACCCGCCTCGGTCCACCGCTCGACGATGTCTCGGTGCCAGTCGACCTCGAACCAGGCCAGTACGGCATCGGCGATGATGCCGCCCACGCCGTCCACCGCGGCGAGCTCGTCTCTCGAAGACGAGCGGATGGCATCCAGCGACCCGAACCATCCGGCCAGCGCCCTGGCCGCAACAGGTCCGACATGCCGGATGTTCAGAGCGACGATGAATCGCCACAACTCCTTCTGTTTCGACGCGTCGATGTTGGCGAGCATGTCGTGCGCCGTCTTCGATGGAACGTGCGACGGAGTCCCTGCGAACACGTCGGCGTTCGGGTCGAACGGGCCGTCGGCATCCTTGCCGGTGAGCTTGCGCTGCCTGCGGAACGGCGTATCGGTGCGGACCCGGATGGTGACCCCGTCATCGGTCGTGAGCTCGTGCCCTGGCTCGCCAGGCTCGGCTTCTTTCGGCAGTCCGGTCTCGTGGTCGCGCACGATGACCTCGATGTCGAAGATGCGCTCCAACGTCAGGTCGAACAGGCCGGCCTCCGTGGGCAGCGACGGAGTCGGAGGATTCAAGGGTTGCGTGAGCGCCGCGGCCACCACCTCGCCGAGCGCCTCGATGTCGAGCGATCCGCGGCCGGCGATGTGCTCGACGCGCCCCCGCACCTGGGCGGGGCACGACCGCGAGTTCGGGCAGCGCAGATCGATGTCGCCCTCCTTCGCCGGAGCCAGACGGGTGCCGCATTCCGGGCAGAATTCGGGCATCCGCCATCGAACCTGCGTACCGTCGCGGCGTTCCTCCACGGCGCCGAGGATCTCGGGGATGACGTCGCCCGCTTTGCGCAGCACGACGGTGTCGCCGATCAACACGCCCTTGGCTTCGACCACCTGCTGGTTGTGCAGAGTGGCCTGCCGCACCGTACTGCCTGCCACCTTCACCGGCGTCATCACCGCGTAGGGCGTCGCCCGTCCGGTGCGACCGATGCCGACGAGGATGTCGAGCAGGGTGGTGAAGACCTCCTCTGGCGGGTACTTGTACGCGATTGCCCACCGCGGCGCACGGCTCGTCGCGCCAAGCTCCTCATGCGTGGCGAGGTCGTCGACCTTGACGACGACGCCGTCGATCTCGTGCTCGAGCGAGTGGCGCCGTTCCCCCATTTCGGCGATGTAATCGGCCACTTCGTCGAGATAGGCGAGCACGCGGTTGTGCGGCGACACCGGCAGCCCCCACGAGCGCAGCAGGTCGTACATCTCCGATTGAGTGCGCACCGGTGGATTCGCCCACGCGCCGATGCCGTGAAGGTACAGCGACAACCGTGCCTGCCGCTCGCGCATCAGGTCGAGTTCCTGGGCCGACTTGTTCTCCCGTCGCTGGCGCAGGCTCCCGGCCGCGGTGTTGCGCGCGTTCGCGAACTCCGGGTAGCGGGTCTTGATCTCGGCGTCCGGCTTCCCCTTCGCGCGTTGCGACAGAACGTAATTCTCCTGCAGCTGGTGCTGCCGTTCGTTGAGGAACTCGAAGTCGGCCGTCTTCAAGAACACCTCGCCGCGCACCTCGAAGAACGGCGGCCATGTGGTGCCTTCGAGCCTCCGCGGGATGACCGGAATCCAGTCCACATTCTCGGTGATGTCTTCGCCGACGGTCCCGTCGCCGCGCGTGGTCGCCGTCTCCAGCGCGCCGTCCCGGTACGCCAGGCTGATCGCCAGGCCGTCGATCTTGACCTCGGTGAGCCAGCGCACCTGGTGACCGGCGGCGAGTTGCGTCTTGTTGGTCCAGTCGCGCAGTTCGTCCACACTGAACACGTTGTCGAGGCTGAGCATCCTCTCGGCGTGCTCGTGCGGCGGAAATCCGGCGGACGCGATCTCCGCCCCCACCGTCTGCGTCGGGCTGTCCTGGCTGAGAAGTGCGGGGAACAGCTGCTCGATCGCCTCGAGCCGATGGATGTCGCCGTCGTACTCGGCGTCGCTGATCAAGCTCCCGCCGGCGTAGTACGCGATGCGGTTCAGCTCGATGTGCTCGCGCAGAGTGGCTGCCTCGGCACGAGCGGAGTCGAAATCTGCAGGGATGTCCGTCACGTCGCCATCCTAGGATCGGCCGCCGACGCCTCCGCCGCTGTCTCAGTGCGGCTCGCCGCAGGCAGCCGGACCCCGGCAGACTGGGCGCGAAGCACGTGCACCCCGAGGAGAGCCATGCGCACCATCATCGTCCCCGGCATCGACGATTCGCCCCGCGACCACTGGCAGTCGCTCTGGCAGGAGTCGCTCGGACCATCTGCTGTGCGCATCGCACCGGCATCCTTCACAGCACCCGTCGAAGCGGACTGGGTCGCCGCAATCGACTGGGTCACCGGCGTCGGCGATGTTCTTGTCGCGCACAGCCTCGGATGTCTCGCCGTGGCATCCTGGATCGCCCGCGGCGGTCGCGCGGCCGGCGCGTTCCTGGTCGCACCGCCCGACGAGTGCGGGCCGGCGTTTCCGGCCGCCGCGACCGGATTCGCATCACCGCGGAACGCTCTCGCGATTCCGTCGGTGATCGTCGCATCCGATGACGATCCGTACTCGTCCCCTGATCATCTCGCGCAGCTCAGCGCGCTGTGGGCTGCGCCGCTGATCACGGTGGGCAGGCATGGACACCTCAACCTGGCAAGCCGCCTCGGCGAATGGAACGAGGGGCGACGCCTGCTCGCCGCGTTCGGAGCCGGCCTCGGAACCGGCCTCGGAGCCGGCCTCGGAGCCTCGAACCGTAAGCCTGACCGTGGCGACGACTTCGTCTGATCGCCCCAAGGAGCGGCGATTCAACCGGCGGTCGCCGGAACCGCACTCACCGTGCGATCGATCGTGCACTGGCCGAGCACGCGAGTTCCCACGTAGACGACAGCGCTCTGCCCGGTTGCGATCCCGTTGATGGGCGTCGCCGGCCGGATGACCAGCTCGCCCTCGCGCAGAAACGCGGTGGCGGTCACCGGATCGGCGTGCGCGCGGATCTGCACCTCGCATGCGAAAGGCGTCGTGGCTTCCTCAGGCGGCAGCCCCGCCCACGTGACGCGCCGGCCGGCGAGCTCGGCGATGTCGAGTGCCTCCTTGGGTCCTACGACGACCGTGTTCTCCTTCGGGCGTACCTCGAGCACGAAACGCGGACGCCCGTCGGGAGCCGGCACGGTGATGCCCAGGCCGCGGCGCTGGCCGATGGTGTACGCCGTCGCACCGTCGTGGCTGCCGACGACGCTGCCAGCACGGTCGACGATGTCCCCTGGGGCTGTGCCGACATGCTCGGCCAGCCAGCCCCGCGTGTCGCCGTCGGGGATGAAACAGATGTCGTGCGAGTCCGGCTTCGACGCCACCGTGAACCCACGTTCGGCCGCCTCGGCACGCACCAGATCCTTCGACGGAGTCGCGCCCAGCGGGAACATCGCGTGGGCCAGCTGCTCGGCCGTGAGCACGCCGAGCACGTACGACTGGTCCTTCGCCCAGGCGGCCGCACGGTGCAGTTCCCGGTTGCCGCCGGCATCCGTCACGATGTCCGCGTAGTGGCCGGTGCACACAGCGTCGAAACCGAGTGCCATGGCCTTCTCCAGCAACGCCGCGAACTTGATCTTCTCGTTGCAGCGCAGGCACGGGTTCGGCGTGCGTCCGGCCGAATACTCGGCGATGAAGTCGTCGACCACATCGAGCTTGAACCGTTCGGAGAAGTCCCACACGTAGTACGGGATGCCGATCAGGTTGGCCACCCGCTGCGCATCCATCGAGTCCTCGATGGTGCAGCAGCCTCGGCTGCCCGTGCGCAGCGTTCCAGGCATGCGGCTCAGCGCCAGGTGCACGCCGACGACGTCATGCCCGGCGTCCACGGCACGCGCGGCTGCCACTGCGGAGTCCACTCCTCCACTCATCGCCGCCAGAACACGCATGGGGTACAGCCTACGAAATGGTCCCTGAACGCATGCGGACCCGCTACGCGGATCGGGGATTTCGCCAGTGCTGGGCGCCGCCGACATGACATCCGCCCGAGAACATGCCGGTTCGTCCTGCTCTCGGCAGGACAGCCCGATCCGTCATGTTGACGGAATCTGCAGGAGGTACGGACGAGGACTAGCGGGACTAGCGGGCGCCGAGCACGGACTCGCGGGTGGCGAGACCGGCACGGGATGCCTGTGCATACGCGGCAGGCAGCGCTGCCAGGAAGGTGTCGACGTCGGCGTCCGTCGAGGTTCGCCCCAGCGTGATGCGCAGTGCGCCGCGCGCCTCGTCCTCGGTCCGTCCCATGGCACGGAGCACGTGAGAAGGCTCCGGGATGCCCGCTTGGCACGCGGATCCCGTGGACACCTCGATGCCGGCCGCGTCCAGCAGAAACAGCAGCGAGTCGCCCTCGCAGCCGGGGAAGGTGAAGTGGGCGTTCGAGGCGAGCCGGGCATCCGGATGCCCGTCAGTCGCACCCGAGCCCGGTTCCGGGCCGCTGAGCAGCGCCTCGGGCACGGCACTGCGTACGCCGTCGATGAGACGGTCGCGCAGAGCGGTGAGCCGCTCCGCCTCTACGGCGCGCGCCTCGTCAGCTGATACTGCGGCTACCGCGAACGCGCAGGCGGCAGCCACGTCCTGCGTACCGCTGCGCACCTGCCGCTGCTGGCCGCCGCCGTGAATGAGCGGAACGATCGTGGCATCTCTCGACAGCACGAGTGCGCCCGCACCGACCGGACCGCCGATCTTGTGGGCCGACACGCTCAGCGCCGCCAGCCCGGCTCCCGCCCTCGAGTCGGTGCGCCTGCGCATCCCGGCGAAGTCCACAGGCAGATGCCCGAAGACGGAGACGGCGTCCACGTGCACCGGGACACCCGCGGATGCCGCCAATGCGATCATCCGTTCCGCGGGCTGCACGCTCCCCACCTCGTTGTTCGCCCACAGGAACGTGAGCAGCGCCGCGGTGTGCGGATCGCGCGCCAGGGCTTGTTCCAGCACGTCGAGCCGCACGAACCCCTCCCGGTCGAGCGGGATCCACTCCACCCGCGCGCCCTCGTACGATTGCAGCCACTCGACCGTGTCGAGCGTGGCGTGGTGCTCGCCCTCCGGCACGAGGATGCGATTCGCACCGCGGCGGGCGCCCGCCCAGTACAGACCTTTCACGCCCAGGTTGATCGCCTCGGTGCCGCCAGACGTGAGCACCACCTCGATGCCCTGGCAGCCGACCGTGGCCGCAAGTTGCTCGCGGGCGTCCTCGAGCGCGCGTTTGGCGGACTGACCTGCCGAATGGATGCTCGACGGATTGCCGACCTCCTGCAGGGCGCGCGTGTACGCCTCGATCGCCTCAGGCAGAACGGGCGTGGTGGCGGCGTGGTCAAGGTAGACCGGCATACGAATTACTGTAGAACGCATGTCGAGCGAGGATCCCCTGTCACAGCTCGGCGTGCACGCCGAGGCCGACGGCGGGACGATCGGGGTCTACTCGAAGAACGCGACGTCGATCGAACTGTTGATCTTCGACGACTCCGACCCGAACTGGCTCATCGAGACGGTGCCCCTCACCCGCGGGCACGGAGACGTGTGGACCGCGCAGTCGCCACACCTGCGACCGGGCACCCGCTACGACATCAGATGCTCAGGCCCACGCGGACCCGAGCATCACTTCAACGAGCGCAAGCTGCTGATCGAGCCCTATTCGCGCGGCCTTCTCCGCGCAGGCACGAAGGAGTGGCGCTCCGTCGTCATAGACGGCGGCTTCGACTGGGCTGGAACAGGCAAGCCGCATGTGCCGCGTGACCACACGGTGGTCTACGAAGCGCACGTGAAGGGTCTCACCACGCTCAACACGGCGATTCCCGGGGACCTGCGCGGCACGTACGCAGGCCTCGCGCATCCTGCGACCATCGAGCACTTGCGCCGGCTGGGGGTCACCAGCATCGAGTTGCTGCCGGTGCAGGCGTTCGCCACCGAGCAGCGACTGTCACGGCTCGGACTGTCGAACTACTGGGGCTACAACACGCTGAACTTCTTCACTCCGCACGCTCCATACGCGACGAAGCAGGCGCAGGCATCCGGTGCCGAGGCCGTGCTGCGGGAGTTCAAGGGGATGGTGCGGCTACTGCACGAGGCGGGCCTGGAGGTCATCCTCGACGTCGTCTACAACCATACGGCGGAGGAAGGACTCGGCGGCCCGACGACGAGTCTGCGCGGGATCGACAACGCCACGTACTACCGGCAGAACGCCGACGGCTCCTACATCGACACCACCGGCGTCGGCAACACGATCGACTACGGCAACACCGCCGCAAAGCGCCTGGTGCTCGACTCGCTCAAGTACTGGGCGAACGACGTGCAGATCGACGGCTTCCGCTTCGACCTCGCCGCCACCCTCGGCCGCGACGAGACCGGCGAGTTCGACAACGACCACTCACTGCTGACCGCGATCGTCGACGACCCGTACCTCGAGGGCGTCAAGCTCATCGCGGAGCCGTGGGATGTCGGCCCGGGCGGCTGGCAGACCGGCGGGTTCCCGAACGGCTGGCACGAGTGGAACGATCGATACCGCGGCCGTGCCCGCTCATTCTGGCTGGCCGACATCGCGGATGCCCGCGCGAACGGCTCCGCACCCACCGGAATCGGCTCATTCGCTACCCGCCTCGCCGGATCGTCGAACCTCTTCAGTCCGGAGCGCGGACCGCTGGCATCCGTCAACTTCGTCACGGCGCACGACGGCTTCACGCTCGCCGACCTCGTCTCATACGACGAGAAGCACAACCTCGGCAACGGCGAAGACAACCGGGACGGCACGAACGACAACCGGTCGTTCAACCACGGTGTGGAAGGACCGACCGACGACGAGGGCATCCGCGCCGTGCGGCGCAAGGCGGCGCGCAACCTGATGGGCACGCTGCTGCTGTCGGCGGGCATCCCGATGATCACGGCGGGCGACGAGTACGGCAGGAGCCAGTCCGGCAACAACAATGCCTACTGCCACGACGATGAGCTCACGTGGTTCAGCTGGGACTGGGACGAACGGCAGCGCGACTTCGCCGCCGTCACGACCGAGCTGATCAGGCTGCGCAGGGAGAATCCCGCGCTGCGTCCGGTGCGGTTCGGCAAGTTCGGCGAGACCGTACCGGGCGCCAGCCAGTTGGACTGGTACGACGCGTCGGGACGGACGATGGCGCAGGAGGACTGGGATTCTCCTGAGAACCGCACGCTGCAGTACCTCACCGCGTCGACCCCGGAGTTCGAGGAGTTCAACCGCATGCTTCTTGTCGTGCACGGACTCGAGACCGACACCTCGGTGGCGCTTCCCGAGCACGAGGGCGTCGGCGGCTACACGCTTCTGTGGGACAGCGCACTGGAGGCGGTGGCGGATGCCGACGGAGAGCACGCGCCGGGCGACGACGTCGACATGGGCCCGACGTCGATGAAGCTGTTCCGGGCGCACGAGTAGCAGTGCCTCAGAAGTCGTCCGGATCCACCCGCCCGGCAGGGACACCGGCCACGGCGGCCCTCATGCGCGCCGGCGTTGCGTTCAAGGCGCACGCGTACGAGCACGACCCGGGCGTGACGGCGTTCGGGGTCGAGGCGGCGCACGAGCTGGAGGTCGACCCTGCGCGCGTGTTCAAGACACTGGTGGCGGATGCCGACGGGCGACTCGTCGTCGGCATCGTTCCGGTCACCGGCCTGCTCGACCTCAAGGCGCTGGCGGTGGCGGTCGGCGCGAAACGGGCGTCGCTCGCCGCGCCCGCGGTCGCGCAACGCAAGACCGGCTTCGTCGTCGGCGGCATCTCCCCGATCGGCCAGAAGACGCGATTGACGACGCTGTTGGATGCATCGGCCTCGGTCTTCGAGACCATCTACGTCTCAGGCGGTCGCCGCGGCTTCGACATCGAACTGACGCCGGCCGACCTGCTCGCGGTCACCGGTGCACGTCTGGTCGCCATCGCGCGCTGACGCCGCCTCAGCGCGCCGCTGTCACCAGGCCCAGCTCCGCCGGATTCGCCATGGCGGCGTTGCACGGCAGCACGCGCACGGTGTAGCCGAACGATCCGGCGCGGTCCAGCGGCACCACGCCCTCGAACGCGGCAGTGCCGCCGGTGCCTCCATCGTGGTGACTCAGTCGCTGATGCCCGACCTTCTCGAGCTCGTCGTTCTCGCCGATGCGGCCGTATACGACCTCCACCGCGACATCCGACGGCTCCAGCGTTCCGAGCGCGACGTGGGCTCGCAGGCGAAGGCGATCACCGACCTGCGGCACGGCATCCACTCCCCCGGACTCCACGTGCACGACCGCGACATCCGACCACGCGTTCGTGACCCTTTCCTTCCACGCGGCGAACTCGCGGGCGCCCTGGTACCGGTTCGCACCGAGTCGGGTCGCCTCGGCGTACGCGGGCAGATACAGCTCGGTGACGTACTGAGACACCATCCGGTCTGCACTGAGCGCCGGGGACAGCGTCGTCAGCGTGTGCCGCACCTGCTGCATCCATGTGATCGGCACTCCGGACTCGTCGTGGTCGTAGAAGCGTGGCGCGATCTGGTGCTCGATCAGGTCGTAGAGCGCGTTCGCCTCGAGCGCGTCGCGTTCGGCGGCATCCCCCGCGGCGTCCGCCGACGGGATGGCCCAGCCGTTGTCGCCGTCGAAGTACTCGGCCCACCAACCGTCGAGGATCGACAGGTTCAGCGCGCCGTTCAGCGCAGCTTTCATGCCGCTCGTGCCGCACGCCTCGAGCGGCCGGAGCGGGTTGTTCAGCCAGATGTCGCACCCCGGATAGAGCGTCTGCGCCATCGTGATGTCGTAGTCCGGCAGGAACACGAGGCGATTGCGCACCTCGGGCGATGCGGCGAACTCGACGAGCTCCTGGATGAGCCGCTTGCCACCGTCATCCGCCGGATGCGCCTTGCCTGCGATGACGAGCTGCACCGGGCGCTCGGGGTCGTTCAGCAGACGCGTGAGCCGTTCCTTGTCGTGCAACATGAGCGTGAGCCGCTTGTAGGTCGCGACGCGGCGGGCGAATCCGATGGTGAGCAGGTGCGGGTCGAGCACACCCGACAGCCACGCGGGAGCGATCGCGCCGCGAGAACGGCGGTGCCACTCGCCGGCGACACGCGTGCGGGCATCCTGCACCAGGTTCTCGCGCAACCTGCCGCGCACATTCCAGAGGTCGTGGTCGCTGAGCGCCGGCGAGAGCCAGTCGGCGTGGGTCGTGTCGGATGTGCCGAGCGTGTTCTGTGCCAGCTCCGTCAGCAAGGGGTCGGTCCACGTCGGCGCGTGCACGCCGTTGGTGACCGAACCGATCGGCACCTCGTCGTGGTCGAATCCCGGCCAGAGCCCGGCGAACATGTTCCGCGAGACGTCGCCGTGAAGCTGAGAGACCCCGTTGGCGCGCTGCGCGAGCCTCAGCCCCATCACTGCCATGTTGAACACATCGGGCGAGCCGCTCCCGTGGTCCTCGGCACCGAGACGCATCACGTCGTCGACATCGATTCCCGGCACGAGTTCGTGGGCTTGGAAGTAGCGGCGCACGAGGGATGCCTCGAACCGGTCGATTCCCGCGGCGACCGGCGTGTGCGTGGTGAACACGGTTCCGGCGCGCACCGCCTCCAGCGCCTGCTGGAAGGTGAGGCCCTCGCCGATCAGCTCTGCGATGCGTTCCAGCCCCTGGAATCCGGCGTGGCCTTCGTTGGTGTGGTAGACGGTCGGGGCCGCAAGGCCGAGCAGGATCGTTGCGGCACGCAGCGCCCGAACGCCGCCGACGCCCAGCAGCAGTTCCTGCAGCAGCCGGTGCTCTCCCCCGCCGCCATACAGCCGGTCGGTGACGCTGCGCAGATCTTCGTCGTTCTCCGGGATGTTCGTGTCCAGCAGGAGCAGTCGCACCCGGCCGACGAGCGTGGTCCAGATGCGGGCGCTCAGAGTGCGGCCGTCCGGCATGGCCAATGCCACCATCGCCGGAGTGGCGTCAGCGTGGCGCAGCACCGAGAGGGGCATGCCGTCGGGATCCAGCACCGGATAGCTCTCCTGCTGCCAGCCGTCCGCCGTCAGCGACTGCGCGAAGTACCCGGATCGGTAGAACAGTCCCACTCCGGTCAGCGGCACACCGAGATCCGACGCGCTCTTCAGGTGATCGCCGGCGAGGATGCCGAGACCGCCGGAGTACTGCGGAAGCGCCGCCGCGATGCCGAATTCGGGCGAGAAGTACGCGATCGACTGCGGGGCATCCTGAAGCGTCTGATACGACCGCGGTTCGCCGATGTAGCGTCGCAGGTCGTCGCGCAGGCCGTTCGCCCAGCCGACGAAGCCCTCGTCGTCGGCTAGCTCGGCCAGACGCGCAGGGCTCACCGCCCCGAGCAGCGCGATCGGGTCGTGGTTTGTGCCGCGCCACAGGCTCTCGGAGATGTGGCGGAACAGATCCCTGGTCGGCTCGTGCCACGACCAGCGCAGGTTCGACGCGAGCTCGTCGAGGGCGCGCAGAGAGTCCGGGATGACCGCGCGAACGGTGAGTCGACGGATGGCTTTCACTCGCGCAACCCTACCCACGCCGCGTATCGAACGCGTGAACGCCCGCTCGTTTCAGGGCTTCGCAGCGTCGGATGCGAGGGCGACGCGCGCGGCGCGCTCGCAGTGGCGACTTCGGGGCTCCGGAGCGCTACGGTCGGAGAATGCCGACCACGTCGTCACGCTCGTCCCGTACCCGCCGCCCGACGGAACCGGCACCGCGCGACGCATACCAACCGGTGACCGGCAGGCTCCCGATCCTTGATGTCAGTCCGGTCGTCGAAGGCGGCGCATGGCCGGCGAAGGCGTACAACGGCGAGGTGGTGCCGTTCTCGGCCGTAGCGTTCCGGGAGGGCCATGACCTGATCGGCGTGGAACTCGTGCTCACGGCACCCTCCGGCGCGACGCACAGGCGCCGGATGTCCGCACTCGCCCCGGGAACGGACAGCTGGGGAACGACGGCGCTCCTGAACGAGCAGGGCACCTGGCGTTTCGGCGTCGAGGCGTGGGGCGACGATGTCGCGACCTGGTGGCACGCCGCGGGCATCAAAGTGCCTGCAGGCATCGACGTCGACCTGGTGCTCGCCGCAGGCGCCGAACTCCTGAACCGCGCGGCGGCGGAGCAGGCCGCCCAGCCGGAAGGGCGATGGCTCGCAGACGAGGCGAAAGCACTCGTGAAGCGCAGGAGCTCCCCGATCGCGCGGCTGGAAGCCCTTGAGACGAACGGGGTGCTCGAGTACCTCGCCCGCAATCCGCTGCGCAGCCTCGTGACGGCATCCCGTGATTACGAGGTGCTCGTGGAACGGGAGCGCGCCGGCGTCGGCGCCTGGTACGAGTTCTTCCCGCGCTCGGTCGGCGCCGCGCGCCGCTCCGACGGGTCGTGGAAGTCCGGCACGTTCCGCACGGCGCAGTCCCGGCTGCCTCGGATCGCCCAGATGGGATTCGACGTCGTCTATCTGCCACCGATCCACCCGATCGGGTCTGCCTACCGCAAGGGGCCCAACAACTCACTGGATGCCGGCGCGCACGATCCGGGCTCGCCATGGGCCATCGGCGGTGCCGACGGCGGACACGATGTGATCCACCCGGACCTCGGCACGGAGGCCGACTTCAAGCGGTTCCTCACCCGGGCGAAGAAGGCCGGGCTCGAGGTGGCGCTCGATCTCGCGCTGCAGGCCTCGCCTGATCATCCGTGGGTGCGCGAGCATCCGGAGTGGTTCTCACGGTTGCCGGACGGCACCATCGCGTACGCCGAGAACCCACCGAAGAAGTACCAGGACATCTACCCGGTCAACTTCGACGGCGATCCGGCCGGTATCCGCGCGGAGGTGCTGCGAATCGTGCGCCACTGGATGGGTCTGGGAATCCGCATCTTCCGTGTCGACAACCCGCACACGAAGCCCGTCGACTTCTGGGAATGGCTCATCCACACCGTGAACGGGGAGGACCCCGACGTCGTCTTCCTCGCCGAGGCATTCACCCGACCGGCGGTGATGCAGACGCTCGCGAAGGCCGGGTTCCAGCAGTCGTACTCGTACTTCACCTGGCGCAACACGAAGCCCGAACTCGAGGAGTTCCTCGACTCCATCACGCACGACACCGACTCGTTCATGCGCCCGAACCTGTTCGTGAACACGCCGGACATCCTCACCGAGTACCTGCAGTTCGGTGGTCGGCCCGCCTTCAAGGTGCGGGCGGCGATCGCGGCGACCGGTGCTCCGCTCTGGGGCGTCTACTCGGGGTACGAACTCTACGAATCGGTGGCCCGCAGCGGCGCAGAGGAATACCTCGACAACGAGAAGTACGAGTACCGACCCCGCGACTACGACGGCGCCGAGGCTCGAGGCGAATCGCTGGCCCCGTACCTCACGATGCTGAACCGGGCGAGGCGCGAGCATCCGTCGCTGAGGCAGCTGCGCAACCTGCACGTGCACGCCAGCGACGACGACGCGGTGCTCGTCTACAGCAAGCACCTGCCCGCCGAGTTCACCGGGACCGGCGAGCCCGACACGGTGATCGTGGTCGCCAATGTCGACCCGCACGCGGTGCGCGAGACCCTCGTGCACCTCGACCTTCCGGCGATCGGCGTTCCGCACGGTGCGACGTACGAGGTGACGGATGCCGTCACCGGGCAGGTCTGGTCGTGGGGTGCCGTCAACTACGTGCGACTGGATTCCTTCAACGAGCCCGTGCACATCCTCAGCGTGCGTTCCCCTGCAAGTCCTCCGGCGTAAGGCGGCCCGATGTCCGAGAACCAGAACACGACGACGCCGCACGCGGACGGATCAGCAGCGATCCAGGCACCGGTTCCGGACGACGCCGTGCTGCTGGCCGTCGCCGAAGGGCGCTACCACGAACCGCATTCCGTGCTCGGCCAGCACCTGGTGGCGGCGGACGGCGTCGAGGACCGCGTCACGGTCATCCGTGCCCTGCGGCCACTGGCACGGTCGGTCACGGCGGTGCTCGCCACCGGCGCTCGGGTCGCCCTCGGTCATCTCGGGCACGGCGTGTGGCAGGGCGTGAGCGTGATCGGACCGCAGCAGTACCGACTGGAAGCACGCTACGAGGACGCAACGGTGTGGACCGCCGAGGACCCGTACCGTTTCACGCCCACCATCGGCGAACTCGACCTGCACCTGATCAGTGAAGGCCGGCACGAGCGGCTCTGGGACGCGCTCGGCGCACACCACCGCGAGCACGAGGGAGCCTCGGGAACCGCGTTCACGGTGTGGGCGCCGAACGCGACTGCCGTTCGCGTGATCGGCGACTTCGACGACTGGAACGGCGTCGGCTCTGCCATGCGGTCCATGGGTGCAAGTGGCGTGTGGGAGCTTTTCCTCCCTGAGGTGGTTCCGGGTGCGGTGTACAAGTTCGAGCTGCGCGACAAGCACGGCCAGTGGAGACTCAAGGCGGATCCGCTGGCGAGGTTCGCCGAGGTGCCGCCCGCGACCGGGTCGATCGTGGCGTGGAGCGACTACATCTGGAACGACGACGACTGGATGCTCGCCCGCAGCTCCCGTGACCCGCACATCGGGCCGATGAGCGTGTACGAGTTGCACCTGGGATCGTGGCGACCGGGACTCGGGTACCGCGAGGCGGCGGATGCCCTCATCGACTACCTGACGCCGCTCGGGTACACCCACGTGGAGTTCCTGCCATTGGCGGAGCATCCGTTCGGCGGGTCGTGGGGCTACCAGGTGACCGGGTACTACGCGCCGACCAGCCGCTTCGGGCATCCGGACGACCTGCGCTACCTGATCGACCGGCTGCACCGCGCCGGTATCGGGGTGTTCATGGACTGGGTTCCCGGACACTTCCCGAAGGATGCCTGGGCCCTCGCGCGGTTCGACGGGGAGGCCCTGTACGAGCATCCGGACCCCCGCCGCGGCGAACAGAAGGACTGGGGCACGTACGTGTTCGACTTCGGCCGACCGGAGGTGCGCAACTTCTTGGTGGCGAACGCGTTGTACTGGATCGAGGAGTTCCACGTCGACGGGCTGCGGGTGGACGCTGTGGCCTCCATGCTGTACCTCGATTACTCGCGTTCCGACGGCGAGTGGGCGCCGAACGTTCATGGCGGGCGCGAGAACCTCGAGGCGATCTCGTTCCTGCAGGAGGCGACCGCAACGTCATACAAGCGCAATCCGGGCATCGTGATGATCGCCGAGGAGTCCACCGCGTACCCGGGTGTCACGTCGCCGACACGTACAGGTGGGCTCGGGTTCGGGCTGAAGTGGAACATGGGCTGGATGCACGACTCGTTGCAGTATATGCACGAGGACCCGATGTACCGTTCGTACCACCACGGCGAGATCACGTTCTCGTTCGCGTATGCGTTCAGTGAGCATTTCCTTCTGCCGATCAGCCACGACGAGGTCGTGCACGGCAAGGGGTCGCTGCTGGCGAAGATGCCCGGCGACCACTGGCAGCAACTGGCGAATGTGCGTGCCTACCTCGCGTTCATGTGGGCGCACCCGGGCAAACAACTGCTCTTCATGGGCCAGGAGTTCGGGCAGCCTTCGGAGTGGAGCGAGGAGCGCGGGCTCGACTGGTGGATCCTCGACCAGCCCGCTCACCGCGGTCTGTGGAACCTGGTCGCACGGCTCAACACCGTCTACCGCGACGAGCCGGCCTTGTGGCGTTACGACCAGGATCCGCGCGGTTTCCAGTGGATCGAGGGCGGTGACGCGCAGGGCAACGTCGTTGCGTTCGCCCGTCGGGCCGATGGCGATCCGCTGGTGTGCGTCGTGAACTTCGCCGGAATACCGCACAACGGTTACCGACTGCCGCTGCCGTTCGCCGGCGACTGGGATGAGGTGCTGAACACCGACGCCGTCGAATACGGCGGGTCTGGTGTCGGCAACCTGGGCGCCGTCAAGGCGACGGATGCCCCGTGGGGCGGGATGCAGGCATCCGCCGTTCTCGACCTGCCGCCGCTCGGTGCCCTCTGGCTGCGCCCGAAGCGCTGAGTCGGTTCACGCCGAGCTAATACAGCAGCGACGCCAGGCGACCGCGAGCCTTGATCACACGCGGATCGGTGACGCCGACGATCTCGAAGTAGTCCACGAGGCGCGTGCGGATCAGGTCGCGAGTGGCCGCATCGGCCGTGGCGAACACGTCGAGCAGCCGCCCGAACGCGTCGTCGACGTGGCCGCCGGAGAGGTCGAGGTCAGCGACCGCGAGGGCGGCATCGGCGTCTTTCGGGGCCGACGCAGCGGCAGCTCGCACGTGGCCGGAGTCGAGCGCGGAGAGCCGCTTGAGCAGGCCGACCTGGGCGAGCCCGGCTACCGCGAGGTCGTCGGCCGGGTTCTGAGCGATCGCCAGCCGGTACTCGGCGATCGCACCGTCGAAGTCACCGCGCTCGATCGCGTCGTACGCCTCCTGGTGGTGCGGCGGCAGTGGTTCCGGTTCCGGCTCGGATGTCGTCTCCGGGCCCTCCGCGCCCGCCGCGTCGTCGAGGTTCACGCTGCCGGTCACCCCGTTCTGCTCGGCGATCTGCAACACCTGGTCGAACACCTCGCGCACCTGCTGCTCCGGGATGGCGCCGACGAAAAGCGGCGCGGGACGGCCGCCGATGATCGCGACGACCGTCGGGATCGATTGCGCCTGGAACGCCTGCGCCAGCTGAGGGTTCGCGTCGACGTCGACCTTCACGAGCACGAGGCGGCCGGCGTAGTCGTTCACCGCGCGCTCCAGCGCCGGGGAGAGCTGCTTGCACGGCCCGCACCACTCGGCCCAGAGGTCGACGATCACCGGCACCGTGTTCGACAGCTCGATGAACTGCGTGAAGTTCTCGTCGGTGCCGTCGTAGATCAGTCCTGGCAGAGTCTGCTCGGTCGCGGCATCCGTTGCGCCGGATCGTCCTGCAGGGCGGTTCGCGAGTGCAGAGAGGTCGATCGCACCTCGAAAGGATGCGGCATCAGGGGTGTTGGTCATCCGAGTTCCTTCGCGCCGAGCAGCGCCTGAGTGAAACCGAGCATCACGATCTTGTGCTTCGACTCCGCAGGCGGCACGTAAAACAGTAGCTGGTAGCCGTACGTGGTCTCGAGACCCTTGGTGCTGTCGGTCACACCCGTGAGCGCCTGAACATTCGGATTGCTGGTCGAGACGGTGGCGCCGGCCTCGACCGGTTTCAGCGTGGACACCTCGTTCAGACTCGTGGCGACTATGGCGCCCGAATCGTTCGTCGCCATCGCGATCGGCCCGTCCGTTCCGACCTGGCTCGCAAAGGTGAGCGATGCGGTCTTCGGCAGGTTCGCGATCTGCGACGCCTTGTACGCCGCACCCACCTGCGGTGCCAGCTTGTCGGATTTCGAGTCGAAGAGGCTGTAGTACTTGCTCTTCTCGCCGTTCTGGAGCACATCGCCGTAGTACTCGGCCAACTTGTTCGGCGCGACCGACAGCAGCTTCGAGTCCGGCGGCACGATCGAGGTGCCGATGTTGGCCGGTGGCAGGTCGGGCACGTTCGCGTCGGCCTCCAGCGCGATCGCGTACTCGACCGTGTAGTTGTCCCGCGGAGACTTCTGGATCATCACCAGGTCGAGCGGAGCCGCCTTGGAATTCTTCGAGTCGTGCACGACCGCGCTGACCACTCGCGGCCAGTCATTCGTGGCCTCCGGCAACGCGAGCGAGACGGAATTGCTCGGAATGGCCTGCTCGGCGGGCGCGTCTGACTTCTTGGCACGCAGCGCATAGTCCCCGGTACGGGCATCCAGCGCCGGCCCGCTGAACCGCGTCGCGGCGAGCGTTCCGTCCAGGGCTCCGTCGGCCTTGCCCGCAGTCTTCGCGATCGAGTTCACGATGTTGTCCAGCTGCGGACCGGTCACCGCCGGCGGCGGCGTCTGTTTGCCCTGACCCGGGAGGTCGGTGGCGATCGGGGTCGAGGTCGGCTTCGCCGTCGAAGCGGCGAACTGGGGCCAATAGTCCGACGAGCATCCGGCGAGCGCGAGGGTTCCCACGAGCACGACCGGCAGGGCGACGAATGCCCTCCCTATCGAGCGCCTGCCCTTCGCCGGAGCCTCGACCTCTGGCGGCTCCTTGTAGTCGGTGGGGTAGCCGGTGGGCTCCAGCGGCTCGGAGCCGCGAGTCGGCTTCGGCGTCTTGCCTCCGCCACGAGGCAGCTTCGGCGGCTTGCCGCCACCGCGACGCGGTCCGCGCGAACGTCGCAGATGGCGGATGGCGAGCACGTACATCAGCACTCCGAACGCGGCGACGACGATTCCTCCGACGATGAGCGGACCCGCGAACGGCGTGCGGCTGTCGAGCGGCCAGTTGATGGTGATCTTGTCGGGTGCCGGCTTCGTTCCATCGCTGGCGACGATGACGCTGACCGTATCGGGCACGTTCATCTTCGTGATCGAGGCGGCGTCTCCGCTGAACTCCTCCAGCCACAAGTCCGAACCAGCCGGGTTCGGACCCTTGCGGACCGCACTCTTCGTGGAGTCGCTCGAGGTCGAGCCGGAACCGGCCGTTGCGCTCGGCGTCGGCGTCGCAGTCGGGGCGGGGGTCGCGGTGCCGGATGGCTGCGGAGTGGACGTCTTGCTCGGCTTGGGCGTGACGACGTGCGACGACAGCGTGTCGGTGGACGCGTTGTAGGAGACCTTGGCGTACTTCTCCGTGCCGAGCCAGGCGAGCACGTCGGCGGTACGGCCGTATGCGACGAACGGCTTGCTGCCGCCGGAGACGGTGAGCGTCTGTTGTCCGGGGAGGGCGCGCAGTACTGATCCGTCGATGACGGTGAACGGCTCCCCGCCCTTCACGATGGTGCCGGTGACGATGTTCGCCGGCGGGATCCAGATGGTCCGCTGGGCGAACCCCAGGCCGATCATCACGGCCGCGGCGATGAACGCCAGGATGGCGATCAGGAATCGCACGAACTCTCCTTCGCTGTCGCATCCGCACGCAGGGTGCCGTAGCGACGGGCACGATCGGCGCCGAATGGTGGCGCCGCAATCGGTGGCTTCGGGTGACGGCCGCCGCGCGCGGCGCCCGGCAGGCATCCCACGATACCGAAATGGCCCTGGGAACCCGCTCCCAGCGCGCTGAACGGCGGGTCGTCGGACGGTGAGGCGGCCCAGAACCCCCGTCCCATCGGATGCCCGGCCCGGCTACACTCGAAAGGCCCGGCGCGTCGTCGCGCCGGCTTCGTGCCGCCTGCCCACTCCCCCCTACGGCTGTGCCGCGCGCGAAGATCATCCCCCGATACCACCTGTGGAGAGAAGAAGCCCGTGGCCCCCGAAGAGACCGAGTTCACTCAAGTCTTCCGCGGTTATGACAAGGACGAGGTCGACAAGGCGCTCCAAGACCTGCGACGCGAGCTGATCCAGGCGAACACGCAGACCGCGGACTCCGCCAAAGAGGTCAAGCGCCTGTCCGCACGCATCGACGAGCTCAACGCGGAGATCGAAGAGGTCGGCAGCCCGACGTTCTCCGGCCTAGGAACGAAGCTCGAGAACACACTGCGCGTTGCCGAGGAACAGTCGACGCGCATGATCGCGCAGGCCGACATCGACGCCGAGAAGCTGCGTTCAGCGGTCGCGGCCGAGGTCGAGAAGACGCGCCGCACAGCAGAGGAGCAGGCTCAGCGCATTCTCGCCGAAGCGCACGCGCAGGCTGACACGACGCTGCAGGATGCCGGCATCGACGCGAACGAGCTGGTGAGCGATGCCAGGACCAGGGCCGACACGCTGAATCAGGAGTCCCAGCGTCAGGCCGCCGCCCTGCGCACGTCGGTCGCCACCGAGGTGGCCGAGCTTCGGGCGACGGCCAAGCGCGAGGCCGCGGCCACGCAGGCCGAAGCGGAACACGAAGCGGCCGAGACGAAAGCGGCGGCCACCCGTGAGGCCGCCGAGGCGCGGACGGATGCCGAAGGGCTCAGCCGCGAGGTCGAGGAGACCCGGGCGGCCCTCGCCCGGGAGATCGAGGCACGGCGTGCCGAGGTCGAGGCGGAACTGGCCGACCGCCGCACCATGGTCGACGAGGAGATCGCCCAGGCGCGGCGCGACCTCGCCGCAGACACCCAACAGGCCCGCATCGACCTCGCCAACGAGATCGAACAGGGCCGGGCCGCGCTGTCACGCGAGATCGATCAGCGCCGGTCAGAGGCGGCCGCCCAAGCGGAGAAGGAGCGCACGGCGTTCCAACGAACCGCGGAGAAGGCGCGCAAGGAGCTCGAGGAGGAGCTTGCGGGCATCCGCTCGGAGATCGCTGCGGAGTCGGAACGGCTCGCCCACGAGGCCGAACGTGCGCGCATGGAGCTCGAGGTGGAGCTCAAGGGCCGCCGTGACGAGTCCGAGAAGGAGCACCTCGCCCGCCATCAGGAGGCGGTCGCGCAGACGCAGAAGTACCTCGACGACGCGAACGCGGAGTTGGCGGAGGTCACCAACCGCACCAACGACGTGCGCTCCGAGGGAGATGCGATCGAGCAGGAGATGCGTTCCGAGGTGAAGGCGGCGCGCAAAGAAGCCGAGGGGTCCGCGCGGGAGATCGTGCGCTCCGCCGAGGACCGCGGAGCCGCGATCATCGACGAGGCGGAAGAGCGCACCCGCAGGCTCGTGGCTGACGCGGAAGAGCGACTGTCGCAGATTAGGATCGAACGCGAAGCCGTGGCCGGCTACTTCGAGAGCCTGCGCAGCGTGCTGAGCCAGGCGGAGCAGGTGGCTGCCGTAGACGACTGACGGTGCAGGCGAGGGGGGCCGCGTGAAGATCCAGAATGCATTCCGGGTCGGACTGATCGGGACTCTCGGAGTCGGACTCGGCGTTCTCATCCTCACGTCGATCGTCTCGTTGTCGACCATCCTGACCTACATCGGGGCCGCCCTCTTCCTCGCACTCGGCATCGAGCCGATCGTGGCATTCCTGGAACGGCGCAAGATCCCGCGCTGGGCGGCCATCTTGATCGTGCTCGTCGTGCTGCTCGTGCTGCTCGGCCTGCTGCTGTGGGCGATCATCCCGATCATCGTCAGCCAGGGCACGAGTCTCGTGAAGCAGATCACGACCTTCGTCGAGAAGGGCACATACCAAGACTGGTATCAGGCGTTGCAGAAGCAGTTCCCGGCGATCGACTTCGACAAGTCGCTCCAGGAGATCTGGGGCTACGTGCAGAAGTCCGCCGGCAGCATCGGCGCGGGCCTGCTGTCTGTCGGCATCGGCATCATCTCCGGGTTCTTCGGCGCGCTGATCGTCATCATCCTGACCATCTACTTCACCGCTTCCCTGCCGAACATCAAGCGGGCGGCATACGAACTCGTGCCGGCCAGCAAGCGCGGCCGGTTCGCCGACATCGCCGAGCAGATCACGGACGCGGTCGGCAAGTACGTCATGGGTCAGGTGAGCCTGGCATTCATCAACGGCATCTTGAGCGCGATCTTCCTCACGATCATCGGCGCTCCGTTCCCGATCCTGCTGGCGGTGATCGCGTTCCTGTTCTCGCTCATCCCGCTGATCGGCACGATCTCCGGTTCGATCGTCATCGTGCTGCTGTCGCTGCTGCTGGCATCGCCGCTCACCGCGCTCGTCGCGGCCATCTACTACGTGATCTATATGCAGGTCGAGGCATATGTGCTGAGCCCACGCATCATGAACCGCGCAGTGTCGGTGCCTGGCGCCGTCGTCGTGATCGCGGCGCTGGCCGGCGGCTCGCTGCTGGGCATCCTCGGCGCGCTGATCGCGATCCCGGTCGCCGCGTCGATCCTGCTGATCATCAAGCAGGTCGTCATCCCCAGACAGAATGAGCTCTGAGTGAAGACGCAGTGCGTCTTCACTCAGAGCTCAGATCGAGTAGGCGTGCGCTGACGCGCACCGTATCGAGATCCAGATCGAGTAGGCGTGCGCTGACGCGCACCGTATCGAGATCCAGATCGAGTAGGCGTGCGCTGACGCGCGCCGTATCGAGATCCAGATCGAGTAGGCGTGCGCTCACGCGCACCGTATCGAGATCCAGATCGAGTAGGCGTGCGCTCACGCGCGCCGTATCGAGATCCAGATCGAGTAGGCGTGCGCTCACGCGCGCCGTATCGAGATCCAGATGATCACACGATGCGCCAGCATCCGCTGTGCCAATGACGTCTCGCCTCAAGATCGGCGGTGTCTCCGGTCACTCCATCGGCACGCCACACCACCACGTGTGCGACCCCAGGCGCGATCACGCCGCCGCATCCGGGGCACGTGTAGTTCTTGATGGCCGACGCCCCGCCCGCGGGCTGCACGTGCCACTCGCGTTCCCTGCGCACTTCGGTGCGCCGCCATCCGTCCAGGAGCCGGCTCAGATCACCGTACTCGTGGTGCCCTGCAGCGCCGCGCTTGCGGGGGTGGTTGTTGCGCGGCATCCGCCCATTTTACGATCCGCCCGTGCGAGTCGCGTCAGGCGACCTCAGTCCCCTGCGTCGCGACGTTCCAGGCGGGCCTCCTCTTGGTCGAGCAGCGACTGGGCTTTACTCAGAACCCGCGACGGATAGGCGCCCTTCGACCGCGCCTCCAGCAGCGCCTCGCGCTGAGCGTCGATGGCGATACGCAGCAGCAGTCCGTACTGAGCGTGCGGACCCACCGCGCTCTGACCATCGCGAACGGCCGCGCGTTCCCACGTCGCCTCTGCGAGCACCCCGATGTCGTCGCGAAGGCGTTGCACGACATCCGGGTCGACGGACTGCCCCTCGGGCAGACCGATGTCGGGCGCGTCGATGGCCCGATCGGCGGCCTCGGCGATCTCGTCGAGGAGCGACGCCAGCTCGCGCGTGTCGGCGGCGTCATCCGTTCCGCGAATTCTGGTCAGCCTGATGATCCAGGGCAGCGTTCCGCCCTGCGCGAGCAACGACACGATCGCGACGACGAACGCGATGAGGATGAGCTGCGGTCGATAAGGAGTGCCGTTCGGCAGTGACTGTGCGGCCGCCAGCGTGACGACTCCGCGCATGCCTGCCCAGGTGAGCACGACCCCGTCGCGCCAGCCGACGTTGTTCTTCTGAAGGTCGACCATGTCGGCGTCGCGTTGCGCGATCCGGTGTTCTGCCCGGTCTGCGCGATGCTGAACCCGGTCGTCGTCGAACCGCTCCCGCCACGCCTTCATGCGCTCCCGGAGCGTCGAAAGACGTTCGCGTCCGTCATCCGCCCGACCGGCGGCTCTGCGCACGCGCCACAGCACGGGGGCGACGATCAGTGCCCGCACAAGCAGTAGTACGACGACGACCAGCAGGCCGAGCGCGAAAGTCTCGGGAAGTCCGATGTCCGGATGCTTCACCGATGCCTGCACGAGTCCGGTGAGCTGCCCGCCCATGATGAGAAAGACACCGTTCTCGATCACGAATGCGATCACGCGCCAGTTCACCCGCTCGCTGATGCGCGACTGCGCGCTGAACTTGCGTGCCGCCTGATGCCCGGAGTACAGGCCGGCGACGACGACCGAAAGAGCGCCGGACGCCTGCAACGCTTCCGCTGGGATGAACGCGGCGAAAGGCACCACGAACGAGAGCACCGTGTCGAGCACGGGTTCCGAGAACTTCGAACGCACCCACACTGTGACGAATCCGATCACCACGCCGACGACGATCGCGACGACGACGGACTTGGCGAAGTCCCCTGCAACACTCCAGAGGCTGACGGATGCCGCCGTGGCAGCGATTGCTGACTTCAGCAGCACCAGCGCGGTCGCATCGTTGACCAGGCTCTCGCCCTCCAGCAGAGTGACGTCTCGCGCCGGCAGGCCCAGCCGTTTGGCGACCGCTGTCGCCGCGACGGCGTCCGTCGGGCTGACGACCGCCCCGAGCGCGATCGCCGCGGCAAGATTCAGCTGAGGCAGAAGTGCATACAGAATGAAGCCGATCACGACGGCGGAGATGACCACGAGCACGACGGAGAGCATGCCGATGCCTCCGAGGTTGCGCCTGAAGTCGACGATCGGCACCTGCACGGCCGCCGCGTAGAGCAGAAGCGGCAGGAGCAGGTCGAGCACCACCTCGGGGTTCAGGGCGAGATGTGGCGCGCCGGGCACGAACGAGTACGCGATTCCGATGACGACGAGCACGATGGGCGTGGCGATGCCCAGCTTCTTGGAGAACACCGCTGCGGCGACGAGCACGACGATGCCGGCGATGACCAGAAGCGCGTACTCCATGCGGTCAGCTTATGGGCGACTCAGCGTCTGTCATGAGAGCTCGCTTCCGAGACAGACACGTCGGGGCCGGTGAGCTGCGCCGGTGATCGGCGCGACCGACGAGAGTGCCGGACCAGGCCGCCTAATACCAGCCGGTCGACTCGGAGTGGCTCCATGCGCCGCATGGTGTGCCGTAGCGTCCGTCGACGTAGCCGAGTCCCCAGTTCACCTGGGTGACGAAGTTCGTCGCCCAATCGGCGCCCGCCGACGCCATCTTGCTGCCCGGGAGTGCCTGCGGGATGCCGTAGGCACCGGTGCTCGAGTTGTACGCGTAAACGTTCCAGTGCGACTCGCGGTTCCAGAGCGCGACGAGACAGTTGAACTGGTCGGCGCCCATGCCCTGGGACGCGAGCACTCCCTGCGCATATGCCTGGGCGCTTCCCGGGTCGGGCGTGCCTGCGGCCGGTGCGCCACCCGACGAACTGCCTCCGGAGGACGAGGATGCCGCGACGACCGGTTTCACGACCGGCTTCGGCGCCTCCTTGGAGCTGAAGGTGTCGATGCTGACCGTCTCGGCCGTGGCTTTGCCGGACACGTCGAGTTTCTGTATGGGCTGGTCGAGGAATCGAGAATGTGCTGACGCGAACTCGGGAGACGCTGTCGCTCCGGAGTACGGGTCGACGATGTTCACCAGGAAGAACCCGATGGCGGCGAGGAAGGCCACGCCGACGACCACGGGACGCGCGCCCCGCCGGAGCCGCGTCTGCGACCGCCGACCGCTGGGGCGGTGCCGCTGAACCGACTCGGGCCGCTGAACCGGCTGGGGTCGCCGAGCGGACGCCTCCACCGCGCTTCGGGTCGGTGTCGGAGGCTCTGCTAGGTGTCGTACTCGCCTGCCCACGATCACACCACGATAACGAAGATCGCCCGGAGGGCAAAAGCGATTGCCATGCGATTCGCCTTATCGCCGGAATCTCGGGCCGAGTTCGCGCGTCAACGGACGGCCAGCATGACATCCACGACGGCATCCAGCAGGAGGTCCGCCTGGGCCTCGCGGTACCCGTGGCGCTGCTGCCGGAACACGACCGTGCGCACCTCATCGACCGACATCGGCATGCCGTCTCGGAAGTAGCGGGTCAGCCGCTTCGCGAATCGGTCGACCTCACGCTTGTTGTATCCGATCGTGAAGATGCTCGTGCGTTCGAATCGATGCCCCTCCGGCCGACCGAGCCGGTTCAGGATGACTTGGGCCGTGCCCCGCGCCTCGTCCAAGAAGCGACGCTCTCCCAGCTCTCGGCGAGTCTCGGTGCGCTCGCGTGCTGCGAATGCGTCCTCGAGACGCTCCAGTGCCCCGTCGACCAGATCGGGCTGATAGCCGCCGCGCTGCAAAGCGAAACCGGTGCGCCGGATGTCTTCGGCCGTCAAGGGCACGTCGGGATCGCCCTCGTAGGCGCGGCGGGCGAGCCGCAGGAAGCGGTCGACCTCTTCGGGGTCGTATCCGCGTTTGCTGCGTTTGACAGTGGGGAACGTGGCCACGGGCTCATTCTCTCAAAAGGGTTGATGTCTACCTCAAAGCGAGCCGTGGGCGCGTGGCGGCCCACAAGCATCCGGCCTCCACCTGCTAGCGGAAAAGCGGCTCGAAGATCACGTATAGCACGTAGGCGAGCGCGACAGAGGGAAGGATCGAGTCCAAGCGATCGAGGAATCCGCCGTGTCCGGGCAGCCAGGAACTCATGTCTTTGATGCCGATGTCACGCTTGATCAGCGATTCCGTGAGGTCACCCATCGTCGCCGAGATCAGGATGAGCGCACCGAACACGAGTCCGAACCACCACGGCGCGTGCAGCATGAAGATCGCGAGCACGATCCCGGCGACAAGCGCGGTCGCCGCCGCTCCGGCGAACCCCTCCCAGGTCTTCTTCGGGCTGATGGTGGGCGCCATCGGATGCTTGCCGAACGACAGTCCTGCCGCATACGCCCCGGTATCCACCGAGACGACGACGATCAGCGCGGCCAGAGTCCACCATTGTCCGTGCGGTTGTGCGACGAGCAGCACAGAGAAGCACGCCAGGAACGGCACGTAGAGAATGGCCAGCACAGAGGCCACGAGGTCGCGCACGAGTGCCGGCCCTCCGACTCGCCTCGACGCCGGCAGCCCTTCGGCGATGCGCCAGAGCCAGAGGAACAGGATGCCCGCGATCGCCACGACCCACTCCCCCGACGCGTGGAGGTAGTACGCGGCCGGTACGAGCACGACGCCGACGACGGTGAGTGCGACGCGCGGCACGCGGAGTCCCGCGATGCGCAGCGCAGTGGCGAACTCGAACCCGGCGAACCCGGCCAGTGCCGCAGCGAAGACGATGAAGATCTCTTTGACCACGATCAGGCTGACCAGCAGCAGTGCACCGCCGACCAGCCCGATCAGGATCGCGAAGATGAGATTGCGACCGGTGCGCTGCTGGATCTTCTCATTGGTGGCATCCAGCTGCGCCCTGGTCGCCTGCACCTGCGCCTGGACCTGGCGCTCGATGTCGGCCCGGCGATCGCGGATACGGCGCCCGAACGGCGACGCCCCACCGTCATGACGCGCGCCGTCGTCCGGCGGTGGCGGGGATGCGTCAGGCGGCTGGGTCATCTCAGGCTCAGACCTCGAGGAGTTCGGCTTCCTTGCGCCCCAGGGCATCGTCGACCTGGTCGATGTGCTTCTTCGTCATCGACTCGAGCTCCTTCTCAGCGCGCGCCACCTCGTCGTCACCCACCTCGGACTTGAGCGCGTCGAGCTCGTCCTTCGCCTTCCGGCGGATGTTTCGGATCGACACGCGGGCATCCTCCGCCTTCGAGCGCACGATCTTCACATACTCCTTGCGACGCTCTTCGTTGAGCTCCGGCATGGTGATCCGGATGATCGTGCCGTCGTTGTTGGGCGTCGCACCGAGGTTCGGGGCTGCGACGATCGCCTTCTCGATCTCCTTCAGCGCGGACTTGTCATATGGCGTGATGATGAGCGTGCGCGCCTCGGGGTTCTGCAATGAGGCGAGCTGCGCGAGCGGAGTGGGCGTTCCGTAGTAGTCCACGAGGATGCGCTGGAACAACTGGGGATTCGCCCGCCCGGTGCGCACCATCGAGAAGTCGTCCTTGGCCACGTCGACGGCCTTCGTCATGCGATCGGTCGCCGTGGCGAGTGAGTCAGCGATCACCTGTCGCTCCTTCGTTCGTTGGGGTCAGCTCAAGCTTAGGGCCGCCGGGGCCCGGCGCCCGGCGTACGCTCAGCCGCCGACGATCGTGCCGATCTCCTTGCCCAGGATGGCTGCGGTGACGCTTCCCTCCGGCTCGATTCCGAAGATCTGCATCGGCATCGCGTTATCACGGCACAGGCTGAGCGCCGTCGCGTCGATCGCCTTCAGATCGCGCACGAGGGCGTCCTGATACGTGATGCGCTCCAGCTTGACCGCCTCCGGATTCTTGCGCGGATCGTCGCTGTAGAGGCCGTCGACGCCGTTCTTGGCCATCAGCACAGTGTGCGCACCGATCTCCAGGGCGCGCTGCACCGCCACGGTGTCCGTCGAGAAGTAGGGCAGGCCGGCGCCCGCACCGAAGATGACGACGCGACCCTTCTCGAGGTGGCGTTCAGCACGGCGCGGAATGTACGGCTCGGCCACCTGCGTCATGCTGATCGCCGATTGCACCCGCGTCTCGGCGCCTGCCTGTTCCAGGAAGTCCTGCAGTGCGAGCGCATTCATCACGGTTCCGAGCATGCCCATGTAGTCGGCGCGCCCGCGGTCCATCCCGCGCTGGCTCAGCTCCGCTCCACGGAAGAAGTTTCCTCCGCCGACGACGACCGCGACCTCGACGTCTTCTGCGGCCCGTGCGATCTCCCTGGCCAGCGAGCTCACCACGTCGGGGTTCACGCCAAGGGCGCCGCCACCGAACGCCTCACCGGACAGTTTGAGAAGTACCCTCCGTCTCGTGGCAGTTGGCATGTGGCGAGTCCCTTCTCGAGCGTGTACGGAATCTAACGTAGTGGCGGCCGACTAGGCCGTAAGACAACAAAAAGGAGTCCGGATCGGTGGACGATCCGGACTCCTCTTCACCGTTCTCAGGCGCCGACCTTGAATCGGGCGAAACCCGTGATCGCGATGCCTGCGGCGGAAGCGACCTTGCCGACGGTCAGCTTGTTGTCTTTCGCGTAGTCCTGGTCGAGCAGCGAGACCTGCTTGAAGTAGGCGCCGAGACGCCCCTCGATGATCTTCGGCAGAGCAGCCTCCGGCTTGCCCTCGTTGCGCGAGATCTCCTCGACGATGCGGCGCTCGTTCTCGACCTTCTCGGCCGGAACGTCGTCGCGCGTGAGGTACTCGGGGTTGGCGAACGAGATGTGCTGGGCGATGCTGCGCGCCGTCTCTGCATCGTCGCCGGTGTAGGCGAGGATGACGCCGACCTGTGGAGGCAGGTCCTTCGATGTGCGGTGCAGATAGATCGAGAACGCGTCGCCGTCGAGGCTCGCGAAGCGACGCAGGTCGACCTTCTCACCGAGGATCGCGGCCTCGTCGTTGATGACGTCGGCCACTGTCTTCGTGGCGGCCGGTGCTGCCAGCGCTTGCTCGAGCGTGGTGGCGCCCGCCTCGACGACGGCCTCCTCGACGCCGCCCGCGAGGGCGATGAACTTGTCGTTCTTCGCGACGAAGTCGGTCTCGCAGTTCAGCTCGAGCATGTACGCACGACCGTCGTGTTCGCGAGCCGTGACGAGGCCCTCGCTCGTGGAGCGGTCCGCACGCTTGGCGTTGCCCTTCGCACCCTTCAGGCGCAAGATCTCAGTGGCCTTCTCGATGTCTCCATCGGCCTCTTCGAGCGCCTTCTTGGTGTCGACCATGCCGGTGCCGAGCTGCTCACGCAGCGCCTTGATGTCGGCGATGCTGACGTTTGCCATGGTGATGTGAACTCCTGAAAGAAGAGAAGAAAGGGTGGACTACTTGGCTTCGGCGGCTGCGCCCTCGGCGGCCTCATCCGCTTCGACGACGGCCTCGGCCTCGGCATCCGCGCCCTCGACGTCCGCCTCGGACTCGGTGGCCTCGACCTGCTCGGCCTCCTCGTCGACGATGGCAGCGGCTTCGGCCTTGCCCTCGGCGAGGTCGGCGTCGGCGACCTTGGCGGTCTCGGCGCTGGACTGCACTGCACCGTCGCCGGTCTCCAGCAGCTCGCGCTCCCACTCGGCCAGAGGCTCAGCGCCCTCCTCGCCCTCTTCGGGCTTCTGGTGGCGCTGGATGAGACCCTCGGCCGCCGCGTCGGCAACGATGCGGGTGAGCAACGAAACGGAGCGGATCGCGTCGTCGTTGCCCGGGATGGGGTACTGCACCTCGTCAGGATCGCAGTTGGTGTCGAGGATGGCGATCACCGGGATGCCGAGCTTGCGCGCCTCGTCGATGGCGAGGTGCTCCTTCTTGGTGTCGACGACCCAGATCGCGCTCGGGGTTTTGCTGAGGTTGCGGATGCCCCCAAGCGACTTGTGCAGCTTGTCGAGCTCCCGCTTCTTGATCAGCAGTTCCTTCTTGGTGAAGCCGCTGGTCGTGCCCTCGAAGTCGAGCTCCTCGAGCTCCTTCATGCGCGCGAGGCGCTTCGACACGGTCTGGAAGTTCGTGAGCAGACCGCCGAGCCAGCGCTGGTTCACGTACGGCTGACCGACGCGCTGCGCCTGCTCGGCGATGGCGTTCTGCGCCTGCTTCTTCGTGCCCACGAACAGCACGGTGCCGCCGTGTGCGACGGTCTCCTTGACGAAGTCGTACGCCTTGTCGATGTAGGCCAGCGACTGCTGGAGGTCGATGATGTAGCTGCCGCTTCGCTCGGTCAGGATGAAGCGCTTCATCTTCGGGTTCCAGCGTCGGGTCTGGTGTCCGAAGTGCACTCCGCTGTCGAGCAGCTGGCGCATGGTGACGACGGCCATGGCCGTTCTCCTTGTCTCAAGGCGCTGGGCGCGAGGGCTGCAGCATGCCTTGGTCGGTTTCTTCGCGAGAGCCGGACGGCCTCGCACCTGGCGCCCGACAGTCATCCGCTCCGACCGGAGTCGAAGACCGATGGATTCCTGTACCGATTCGCGAAGATTCCGAGCGATCGGAACTCCGCCGGCGAACGGGCGCGCGTAGTCACCCCGACGAAGCCGGGGCGCCCGACCATCATAGCAGGGGCGGAATGGCCGTCAGCCGTCAGCCGTCAGCCGGCTTCGGCGTGCTCGCGATGCAGGTGCCCCAGCTTGGTCTTGTCTTCGAGCTCGAGCCCCGTGATCTCCGGCAGCGCCGAGAACACGAACCAGAAGGACAGCGCTGCGAACAGCGCGAACCCCGCGTAGACCCAGCCGAGACCGACCGCCTGGCTGAGGATCGGGAAGAGGAGTGTGACGAGAAAGTTGAAGATCCAGTTGAATGCCGCCGCGATGCCGAGTCCGAGTCCGCGGATCTTGTTCGGGAACACCTCGCCGAGCACCACCCACATCACCGGACCCCACGTGGCGGCGAAGAAGATGACGAACAGATTCGCACCGATGAGGGCGATGACCCCCCACGGCTGCGGCAGTGTCACCGTGCCGCCGGAGGTGTGCGCTTGCGAGAACGAGATGGCCGCCAGCACGAGGCCGACGAACATGCCTGCTGATCCCCAGAGCAGCAGCACCTTGCGTCCGACCCTGTCGACGAACAGGATCGCCACGAACGTGAGCACCACGTTGATCACCGAGGTGATGACGGAGGTGACGAACGAGTCGCTCGAACTGAAGCCGACGGACTTCCACAGCGTCGTCGAGTAGTAGAAGATCGCGTTGATGCCGACCAACTGCTGGAATGCGGCCATGCCGATGCCGATCCACAGGATGGGCTGCAGGCCGAGGGCCTTGCCTCGCAGGTCGCGGTAGCGGGCGCGGCGCTCGCTCTCCAGGCTCTCTTCGATCTCATCGATGCGCTTGTCGATGTCGATCGCCCCGGTCACGTCACGGACCACCGATCTGGCCTCGTCGCGTCGACCTTTGCGCAGCAGGTACTGCGGCGATTCGGGAATGGAGAGCGACAGGATGCCGTAGACCACGGCGGGAACCACGCCGACCAGGAGCATCCACCGCCAGGCGGGCAGCCCCAACCAGAGCGTGCGCATCGCGTTGCCTTCTGATCCGGCGAGCGCGGCATCCGACAGCAGCGCGAGGAAGATGCCGAGTGTGATCGCCAGCTGCTGCAGGGAGCTGAGGCCACCGCGAAGCTTCGCCGGCGCGATCTCTCCGATGTAGGCCGGCGCGATGACCGACGCGATGCCGATGGCGAGGCCGCCGATGAACCGCCAGAGCATGAGGAACCAGTCGGCGAACGCGAGCCCCGATGCGATCGAGCTCGCCACGAACAGGATGGCCGCGAGCACCATGACGGACTTGCGGCCCCAGGCGTCGGCCAGTTGCCCTGCGAACCAGGCGCCGACGGCGCACCCGATCAGCGTGATGGCCACCGTGAAGCCGACCGCTGCGGATCCGAGGTTGAACGTGTGCTGGATCGAGTC
Source organism: Humibacter antri (assembly GCF_054777235.1). NCBI lineage: Bacteria > Bacillati > Actinomycetota > Actinomycetes > Micrococcales > Microbacteriaceae > Humibacter > Humibacter antri. The sequence goes on from NZ_BAAHAW010000021.1 coordinate 38,692, forward strand.
GACCGCGCCGTTGATCACCGACGTGTCGAAACCGAATAGCAATCCGCCCAGTGCAGCGGAGATCGTGACGCCCAGCACCTTGCCGGTGTGCGCGGTCCCCGTTCTCGAATTCGCGGCCGCGGACTGCCCGCCCTCTGTCTGGTCCTGCTCGTTCGTCTGACTGTCCGACATCGAGATCGCCCCCTCGCTCTCCCGTTGGCACGCCAACAGTTAGCACGCTAACACCACGCCGGGCAGATGAGACCGTCTTCCCCTCCCCCGCCGCCCCGTCCGTCTCGTACTCCACAGCAGGGCCGGTACCGCCCTGCCACGACGACGGTCGGTGTCAGGATCTCGACATGTCGCCGCCGCGCCGTCTCATCGCAACCCGAGCGCTGAGCACCGTCGCGGCGGCGGCTCTGACGCTCGCGCTCGCCGGCACCCCCCAGTCGGCGAGCGCGAGTCGCTCGGTTCCGAAATCTGCGACATCCGCTCCTGTCACAGCATCGTCGTCGGCGTCGGGTTCAGCCGGGGAAGCGAGTGACGCCGGCTGGATGTGGCCGGTCGCCGGCACGCGCACGGTCTTTCGCCCGTACGAAGCGCCGGCATCGCGCTACACGGCGGGACATCGCGGCATCGACATCGCCACACCACCGGGCACCCCGGTCGTCGCCCCCGAGTCTGGAACGGTACGGTTCGCGGGCGTCGTCGTCGACCGACCCACCATCACCGTGCAGACGGGCCAGGGGGTTCTGATCAGCATCGAACCCGTTACGACGACCATTGCCGTCGGAGGCCTCGTACTCCGCGGCGGCGCACTGGGTGTCGTCGGTGATGGCGGGCATTGCGACGGCACCTGCATACACCTCGGCGTGCGGGTCGGTGGCGAGTACGTCTCACCGATGCGGTTCTTCGGTGGTGTGCCACGCGCCGTGCTGCTGCCGTTGCGGTGAACTCCGTTCTCGAACTGCCGCGCCGCATCCGATCCCGCGTCGCTGCGGCGGCTGCGTTTCCCGCACAGCCGCAGCGACCGGGTGGACGCGAGGAAGGGACCACACCGCTGCACGAGTGCGGCTGCACCGGTTCACGCGCGCGGGTGCGCCCGCTGATACGTCTCCTTGAGCCGCTCCGCCGACACATGCGTATAGAGCTGGGTGGTGCCAAGGCTGGCGTGGCCGAGCAGCTCCTGCACGGCACGCAGGTCGGCGCCACCGTCGAGGAGATGCGTCGCCGCCGTGTGCCGCAGCGTGTGCGGGCCCGACGGTCCCGACCCTGGGAAGTCCTCGAGCAGCGAGGATACGAGACGGTAGACGGTCCTGGTGCCGAGTCGACCACCGCGGGCGCCGAGGAAGAGCGCCACCGAGTCAGACCCGACCGCGAGCGCCGGACGTGCGGTTCGAAGGTAGTCGACGATGGCGTTCAGCGCGGGCACACCGAACGGGACGACCCGTTCCTTCGAACCCTTGCCTGTGACACGCACCGTGAGCCGGTCCAGGTCGACGTCTGCGACGTCGATGCCGGTCAACTCGGAGACACGTAGCCCTGACGCGTACAACAGTTCGACCACGGCCAGATCGCGCAGCCGCCCGGGGTCGCCGTCTCCGGCCCGATCCTTCAGCCGGCCGAGCAGATCTGCGGCCTGCTCTCGCGTCACCACCCGCGGGAGCCTCCGGTCCGCCTTCGGAGCGCGCAGTCGCCTGCCGGTATCGACAGGGGCGGCGCCCGACCGTTCGAGCCAGGCGGTGAATCCGCGCGCGGCCGCTGCCCGGCGGGCTATCGACGCCTTCGCAAGCCCGTCCTGCTGCGATTTCCACAGCCAGTCCCGAAGAAGAGGAAGGCTGAGGTCGGCGGCTGCCTGCGCCCCTCCTTGTTCGGCGAATGCGCCGAGCGAGCGCAGATCGGAGCCGTAGGCGCGCACCGTGCTGGACGAGTATCCGCGCTCGATGCGCAGATGCGTCTCGAAGTCCACGATCGTCTCGTCCCACGACATGGTTCCAGCTTGGCCCCGCTCCGTACCGTGCAGGACCCGACACTCTCGAAGCGGTGTTCTCGTCCCCTCGGGGAAAGTTCCAGCACGCCCGGAGGGACGTTCTCGCACCCGCGGGTTTGGTCCTCAGGGGCGGCGCGGAATCGCCCGCCAACCATTGGCATCCTCCCGCACCCTGGCCTCCACCTCGAGCGTGCCCAGCACGCCGATCACCACGCCCACCGCCAGGCCGGAGCGGGCTGCGATGTCGCCAGGCGTCCGCCGGGTCCTCGTTCCGAGCGCATCGAGTACGCGCACCGTTTCCGCACTGTCACGGCCTGCACCGCTGCCGTGTGTCGTGACGTCGTGTCGAGCACTGCCACCCGCAGGAACCTCTGATGCGTCGCGCGCGAGTGTGACTTCGGATCTACTCGAGCGTGGCGTGACGAGTTCGGCGATCTCCCTGGCGTTCGTGACACAGACCGCGTCGTACTCGCGCAGCAACCGGTGGCAGCCGGCGGATGAGGGCGAGGTCACCGGACCAGGAACGGCGCCGAGGGGCCGTCCGAGGGCGGAAGCGTGCCCTGCAGTGTTCAGCGATCCTGATCGGGCTCCCGCCTCCACGACCACGGTCGCTTCGCTACAGGCTGCGATGAGCCGATTACGCTGCAAGAACCGCCACTTCGTGGGCGCCGCACCGCACGGCAGCTCGGACAGCACCACGCCGTGCAGCGTGATGCGATGCAGCAAGTCATCGTGACCGGCCGGGTAGAAGCGATCCACCCCGCCGGCGAGGAAGGCGAGCGTAAGCCCACCAGCAGCCAGTGCCGCGCGATGCGCCATCCCGTCGATGCCGTAGGCGGCTCCGGAGACGATCGCGTACCCGAGTTCGACCAGGCCCGCGGATGCCTCGCCCGCCACGTGTTCCCCGTAACCGGTGGCCGCTCTGGCACCGACAAGTGCAACGCCGACGCGCTCCCGGGCGATACGGGCCGGATCTCCGCGGGCCCAGAGGGCGATCGGTGCGTGCGGTCCGAGGTCATCCGCACCGGCGGACCACGGGCCGCAGTCGCTGCCGGGAACGAGCAACCGGGCTCCGACGCGCGTGGCAAGCAAAAGCGCGCGTTCCACGTCACCGGATCGCATTCGGGGACGCCAGCGATCGAGCCCGGCCTTGAGTTCATCCGAAGCCCCCTCTGATCCACCCACCCCATCGATGGATCGACGTGACGGGTCGGCGGACGCCCGTGGGGCACCGGGCCGCCCCGGCGAAACGGAGTGAACGTCGTTCGCAGTGCGGCTCTGCGCGTCGCGCAGCGCGAGGCGGAGCGCCTCGACGGCCCCGCGCTCCGCGACCAACGCTCCAGCTGTGCCATCGCCGGGCTCGGTGATCACGGACCAGGCCGCTCGCGCGAAACGGTGCGCGATCTCGTCATCGGTGAAGTCGACGTTCCCGCCCTGGGACTCGCTGACACCGGTCACGAGCGCTCTGATGTGCGCCTCGTCGAGTCCGAAGACAGTCATGTCGCGACTCCCTTTCTGAGGTAGAGCGCGGTACCGATGTGCACGGCGGTCGGATGCTCGGCACCCGCCACATCCGCGATCGACCAGGCAAGCCGCAGCGAGCGGTCGTATCCGCGCATCGTGATGGCGCCGCGCTCCAGCGCCCGGTCGAGCACAGACGTCGCACCGCGCGGGAGCATCCGTGAGTTCTCTCGAAGCCAGGAGCCGGGCACCTGAGAATTGGTGCTCCATGGCGTACTTGCAAGCCGTGCGGAGGCCGCTTCGCGCGCACGAACGACTCTCGCGCGAGCTTCGGCCGTGCCGGTTCGGGGCATCCCGGCACTCAATTTCAGCTGCGCCGCCGTCACCCTCCGAACGCTGAGTCGGATATCGACGCGGTCGAGAAGCGGTCCCGAGATCTTGCCCAGGTATCGCCGGATGGCGGAAGGCGCGCAGGTGCACTCGGCGTCGCCGACGTTGTACTGTCCGCATGGGCACGGGTTTGCGGCCATGATGAGCTGGAATCGGCCAGGGAACGTCGCCATGGCGTTGGCGCGATGAATGCGGATCTCACCCGATTCCAGCGGCTGCCGCAGCACATCGAGCACGGAGCTCGGAAACTCCGGCGCCTCATCGAGGAACAGCACACCGTGTGCGGCCCGCACGGCCGCTCCCGGTCGGATCTGCCCGCTGCCTCCGCCTACGATCGCGGCAGCGGTGGCGGTGTGATGCGGAGCTTCGAAGGGGGGACGGGTCACGAGGCCGGTGACGCAGCCTCCGACCAGCGAGCGGATCGAGGTGGCCTCGAGCGAGGCATCCGTGTCGAGATCGGGAAGGAGCCCGGGCAGCCGTTCTGCCAACATCGTCTTGCCCGCACCGGGTGGTCCGAGCAGGAACATGTGGTGGCCGCCCGCCGCGGCGATGACGAGCGCCTCGATGGCCTCTTCGTTGCCGACGACCTCGGCAAGGTCCGCGTGTGTCGTGTCGGGACCATCCGGCTCTCGCGTCGCCGCCCACGCCTCGACGGGCACCGGGTCGAGCTCGGCGCCGTGTCGAATCGCCGCTTCGTGTAGCGACGCCACCGGGATCACTTCCATGCCCGGCACGAGTCGTGCTTCTTCCGCGTTGGCGGCGGGCACCATCACGCGGCCAAGGCCGGCCCGAGCGGCCCCGATGACTGCGGGAAGCACTCCGGGAGTCGGACGCAACCTGCCGTCGAGCCCTAGCTCGCCGAGATGGACCGTCGATGCCACGGAGTCCAGCGGCACATCTCCGGCCGCCGCGAGTGCGGCCAGCGCAACACCCAGGTCGAATCCGCTGCCATGTTTCGGCAGCGCCGCCGGCGACAGACTGACGGTGAGCTTGCGCGATGTGATCGGAAGTCCCGAGTTCGATGCCGCGGCCCGCACGCGGTGGCGGGACTCGCCGAGCGCGGCATCCGGAAGTCCGATCACCGAGAAGGCCGGCAGCCCCGGCGATATGTCGGCCTCGACGTCGACGACGTGCGGGGTGAGGCCGACGAGGGCGATGCCCTTCGTGCGTGCGACGGCCATCAGCACACCCCGATCAGGTGTTCGATGACGACGTCGCGATCAGCGATGCCGTCGGGCGCCAGCACGGCGATGGCGTCGATCCGCAACGAGCCCGGAGGGTGCTCTACCGTCTCGCACCATACGCCCGCAAGTAGACGCAGCCTGGCGGCCTTGACCGGGGTGATGGCGTCGAATGGATGCCCGTACACGGTCGACGAACGCGTCTTGACCTCGACCACCGCAACCTCGCCGCCACGCTCGGCGACGATGTCGATCTCGCCCCTGGCGCATCGCCAGTTGCGCGCGATCACACGGTAGCCGCGTGCCTTCAGATAGCCGGCCGCGAGCTCCTCGCCGCGCCTGCCCAGTTCGTCCTTCTTCGCCATCGGGTGCCTCCACAGCCAGAGTGGCGGGAGGGAGACCGACGACATGGCCGCGGAGCGTCCGATCGGGAGAACCTCACGATCCGCGTGCCTGGGGACGGAGGGCCGGGCGCAGCAATGGTGGAATGCGAGGCACCTCGATCACGCGGGGAAGCAGAGCCGCACACGCGCCTCGAGGTCGCTATTCGTCGAGCGCGAGCTCCTTCGGGAGCTCGAACTCCTTGCTCGAGAGCTCCTCGATGTTGACGTCTTTGAAAGTGAGCACGCGTACGGACTTCACGAAACGATCAGCGCGGTAGACATCCCAGACCCAGACATCGTGCATCGTGATCTCGAAGTAGAAGTCGTTCGCGGTATCGCGACGCACGAACTCCACCTCGTTCGCCAGGTAGAACCGGCGCTCGGTCTCGATCACGTACTTGAACTGCGAGACGATGTCGCGGTACTCGCGGTAGAGGGCAAGCTCGACCTCGCGGTCGTAGTCGTCGAATTCGTCTTCGTCCATTTCCGATAAGTCTAGAGGCGATTGAGGGTCGCACGGGCGAGCTTGCTCGAACGGGCGGCCCGATCGAGTCTCTGAACGGCGAAGCCGTGATAGAGGCGATTGAGGGTCGCACGGGCGAGCTTGCTCGAACGGGCGGCCCGATCGAGTCTCTGAACGGCGAAGCCGTGATAGAGGCGATTGAGGGTCGCACGGGCGAGCTTGCTCGAACGGGCGGCCCGATTGAGTCTCTGAACGGCGAAGCCGTGACAGAGGCGAAGCCACGAGGGAAGCCGGTGGAGACACTGCGGAGCTCGTCCGCGCCGCCGCGCTCCCGTTGCTATGCGGCGGTCTCGTCTGCGCCTTCTGCTGCCGACGCTCCGGCCCCGTGCATGACCTCTTCGCCGAGATCCAACTCGAGTTGCACCTCCCTACGCTCGCGGTGGAGCCAGGTGCGGCGATGCAGCGGGCTCGGCCCGAGGCGATCGATCGCCTCGAAATGCGCCTGGCTCGCGTACCCCTTGTTGCTCGCCCACGCGTACCCGGGGATGACGGCATCCTGTTCGATCATGATCGCGTCGCGGTGCACCTTGGCGATGACGGATGCCGCGGCCACCGATGCGCAGGACTGATCGGCCTTGATGCGCGAAACCACGGGCACATGCACGGGAAGCGCCCTGGAGAGGTAGTCGTAATTGCCGTCGAGGATGATCGTGCCGGCGTCGAGCGGGGCACCGGCGGCCTGCAGAGACGCGAACGCCCGCGCCCCCGCCATGCCGAGACAGGCCATGATGCCGTACCTGTCGATCTCCTCGGCCGATGCGAGACCCACTGCGTGGTGGCGCACCCACCGCGTGCAGGCAGGGGCGAGCTCCTCGCGCTTGGGCTCCGACAGCAGCTTGGAGTCGCGCAGGCCCTTCGGCCAGCGGCCGACTTCAGCGTCGACCACCACCATGCCTACGGCAACCGGGCCGGCGAGTGCTCCGCGACCGACTTCGTCGCACCCGATCACGACGACGCTGCCTTCGATGTGCAGTTCGGTCTCGAACCGATAGTCGGGGGTGGGGGGTCGTTTGCGCCTGCTCGTGCGTTTCGTCGGAGTGCGAGGGGCCGGCGCCCTGCCTGTGGAAGCGGCGCCCGTAGAAGCGCTGGCCGTAGAAGACGTGCGGGCCGTGGACGCACTGGCCGTCGTCACGCCCCCTGCCGGCGTTCTGGCATCCGTTGTTCTCGCCGCCACGTCGTCGACGTTACTTCTTGTCGTCCACGACGCCGCGGAACACGTCCGGATAGTTCGAGAGCCAGGTCCAGTGACTGATCGGCCAGCTGATCAGAATGGCGCGACCCACGACATCCTTCTCGGGCACGAATCCTTTGCCTGGCAGGTTCTGGTTACGAGAAGAGTCCTGCGAATCCCATCGGTTGTCGCCCATCACCCAGAGATCGCCTCGGGGAACGGTGACGTTGAAGTGCAACGAGGCCGCGTCGTTCTCGCCCGGTGGCAACTTGATGTACGGCTCGTTGAGCGGCGATCCGTTCACGCTCAACTGGCCGAGCGCGTTGCAACACGACACCCGGTCGCCCGGCAAGCCGATCACCCGCTTGACCAGGTGGTCATCACTGTCCGGAGCTGCCAGTCCGATCAAGGACAGCGCCCATTCGACCGGGTTCGTGCTCGTCTTCTTCTCCGTCGATGGCGGCAACCATCCACCCGGATCGGTGAACACGACCACGTCGCCGTGGGAGATCGGCATGAGATTCGGCTCGAGTTCGTTCACGATGATCAGATCGTTGATCTGCAGCGTGTTCTCCATCGAGCCGGACGGGATGTAGAACGAACGGACGATGAACGTCTTGATCAGGAACGAGACGAGGATCGCGACCAGGAAGATGATCAGCAGATCACGCAGGAAGTACTTGACGCTGCGCTGTTTTGTCTTCGTCTCCGACGCCGCGCGGTTCGACCGCCTCGACAGGGACTCGTCGTGCCGGCCGGGCAGAGATTCGTCTGTCATCTGTGTGTGAATTCCCGCCCTCGAACCGCTCGAGCCGGCCCCTCAACGACCTGAGCTCCCGCCTCATCATATCGGCGACTGCGGCGAGGGCTGGGCGAGCTTGCTCGTCTGGCCGAACCGACCGAGCCGTCGAGCGGCGGAGCCGCGTGAAGGGGCGGGAGCTCAGAATCGTGATGCGGGTGAGAGGGGTATACGCTTCGGCGGGCACTGAGTCCGCGCCCCGCGTTGCTATGTGCGACGACGAGAAGTCGTCGTCGCATCAGACGTCGCGACGCTCTTTGATCTTGGCCTTCTTGCCGCGCAGTTCGCGGAGGTAGTAGAGCTTCGCACGACGCACATCACCGCGGGTGACGACCTCGATGTGGTCGATCACCGGCGAGTGCACCGGGAAAGTGCGCTCCACTCCGACCTGGAAGCTGACCTTGCGCACGGTGAAGGTCTCGCGCACACCCTCGCCGCTGCGCGCGATGACGACGCCCTGGAAGACCTGGACGCGGGAACGGTTGCCCTCGGTGATGTTGACGTGCACCTTGACGGTGTCGCCCGGACGGAACTCGGGAACGTCGCTACGCAACGAGGCGGCATCGAGGGCGTCGAGGATGTGCATGATGATTCGCTCTCTGCGCCCGCCACCGGTCGAACGCGGATCAAGTGGATGAAGAATGTGGATGTTGCGCCGTTCGCGCTTCGCTCATGAAGCGCAGTGCGTGACTCCCCGGAGGCAGAGCACGTGCCACGGCACGGTCTTCCATTCTGCCACGAAGCGGGTGCCCGGCCAAAACGTCCGTCGCCGACCGGGCGTTCGCACGGGTGGCGGCATTCATGTCGGTGATGCGTTCAGTGACCCGACTCGTGCACGATGATGACTTCGCCGTCTTCCGGCCCCCGACGTCGACTCGGCCCGTCGGCGGTCTGCTCCGCTGTGCCGGGCGCGGCGGATGCCCGTGTCACCGCCGACGAGACCCGGTCACGCCACTCGCGCACCAGCTCCCACAGCGTGAGCCAGAACGTTCCGAGACCGAGGACGACCGCCGCGAGCCCGAACGCGACGCCGGTGGCGCCGAAGAAGCCGAGGCCCACGAGGGCGAGGTGGAAGGCGAGCGTGGCTGCGGCATCCCACCAGCCAGGCGCCTTCCTCTCGCGCACACGAGGACGCAACCTCGTGAGCCCGGCAAGCACAGCAAGAAAGACGAAAAGCACCCCGGAGCCGAGGAAGAGCAGAAAGAACCCGCCGACACCGCTGCCGAAGATGCCGAAACCCACCAGGAGCCACAGCGGAAGCACCGGAACGGCGACCAACTGCCACCTCAGAAGAGCCCTGCGCAGCGCCATGCGGCCAGGCTAGGCGCCGGCCATGCGCATCGGCTGGGAAGGCGGGCGAGTTCGCCGAGGGCGTGACGGCGGCTCGAGCGCGCCCCCTGGGCGTCCCGTCAGCCCTCGTCGAGCAGATCGGGCCGCACGCGGCGGGTGCGTTCGAGCTGCTGCTCGCGCCGCCACGCCGCGATCGCACCGTGGTTGCCGCTGAGCAGCACAGGCGGCACCTCGCGCCCGCGCCAGACGGGCGGCTTCGTGTACGACGGGTACTCCAGCAGGCCGTCTTCGTGCGACTCCTCGACGAGGCTCTGCGGATTGCCGACCACGCCGGGGATCAGCCTCGCAATCGCCTCCACCATGGCGAGCACGGCCACCTCTCCCCCGTTCAGCACGTAGTCGCCGAGGCTGACCAGCCGCACGCGGGCGCGGGACTGAGCGTCGTCGAAGACGCGCTGGTCGATGCCCTCGTAGCGTCCGCACCCGAACACGAGGTGCTCCTCCTCGGCGAGGTTCTTGGCCAGGCGCTGGCTGAATACCTCGCCTGCAGGCGACGGGAAGATGACGACAGGGTCGCCGGAAACGACAGCATCCAGCGCCTCGCCCCAGGGATCGGGCTTCATCACCATTCCGGCGCCACCGCCGTACGGGGTGTCGTCGACCGTGCGGTGACGGTCGTTCGTGTAGGAGCGCAGATCGGTCACGCGCAGGTCGATGATCCCATTCTGCCTGGCCTTGCCGAGCAACGAGATGTCGAGGGCATCGAAGATCGCGGGAAAGATCGTCACGATGTCGATGCGCACACCGTGAAGTCTAGGAGGAGCGTGCCGCGGGTCAGGCCCGGGCCAGGAGCGCCCCGACGTCGACGCCGGAGGGCAGCGTGCCGTAGAGCGCGTCGCGGCCCTCGCCGAGGCGGGATGCGCAGAAGGCGTCGGCGACGGCATGCGGTGCACCCGTGATGAGCACCGCTGCCTGAAGCGCGACGGCGAGGTCCTCGGCGAGGCGGCGCGCGTCGAACGCGACGGAATCCGGATCGGATCCGGCTGCCTGTGCGATTCGCCGGTCGAGCGAGCGCAGCGCTTCTCCGAGCCGGCGATCTGCGGATGCCGCGGAGGCGAGTTCGTCGCGGACAGCGGCCACGGCATCCGGTTCCCTGGACAGCACCCGCAGGATATCGAGCGCTATGACGTTGCCCGAGCCCTCCCACACGGCCATGACCGGCTGTTCGCGGTAGCGACGGGCGAGCGGGTAGTCCTCGGTGTAGCCGTTGCCGCCGAGGCATTCCAGCGCCTCATACGCATGCCCGGGGCCGCGCTTGCAGATCCAGTACTTGGCTGCGGCGGTGGCCAGCCGTCGGTACGCCGCTTCGGAGTCGGAGGCATCCTCGTCGTGCGCCCTGGCCAGTCGCAGCCCCAGCGCCGTCGCCGCCTCGGACTCCAGCGCCAGGTCGGCGACGACGTTGCGCATCAGCGGCTGGTCGATCAGCGTGCGGCCGAACGCCGCGCGGTGTCGCACGTGACAGGCCGCCTCCGCGACGCTCTGCCGCATGCCGGCCGCCGTGCCCAGCACGCAGTCCAGCCGGGTACGCGCGACCATCTCGATGATCGTGCGGATCCCCCGACCCGGCTCCCCGACGGCGTACCCGACAGTGCCGTCGAACTCGACCTCGCACGAGGCGTTCGACCTGTTGCCGAGCTTGTTCTTGAGCCGCTGAATGCGGAACACGTTGCGCGATCCGTCGTCGAGCACGCGAGGGACGAGGAAGCAGCCGATGCCGGCATCCGTCTGCGCGAGCACGAGGAACGCGTCGCTCATCGGCGCAGAACAGAACCATTTGTGGCCGGTCAGCAGCCAGACATCACCCGCCGGTTGCGCGATCGTCGTGTTGGCGCGTGCATCGCTTCCACCCTGCTTCTCCGTCATCGCCATGCCGAACAGGGCTCCGGGCTTGCCCGAAACCAGTCGGCCGTCGTATTCGCGGCTCAGAATGCGCGGCATCCATTCGGCGGCAAGCTCCGGTTGCCGGCGCAGCGCAGGCACGACCGCATGGGTCATCGAGATCGGGCACGCGTGTCCTGCCTCTATCTGGGCGAAGAGCATGAAGGCGGCGGCGCGTGCGACGTTGGCGCCGGGCCGGGGCCGTTCCCACGCCGACGTGTGCGCGCCGTGTGCGACGGCCGCACCGATGACTCGGTGATACGACTCGTCATAGTCGACCTCGTCGAGGCGGATGCCGCGCCGGTCGAAGACGCGCAGCACCGGCTCGTGCACGTTCGCGAGTTCCGCGTCGCGTTGGAATGCGGCACTCCCGACGAGTGTGCCGATCGACGTGAGCTCGCCGAAGGCCCACGCCGCGTCGTGTCGTGCGACACCCTCCACGAGGGCTGCGTTCGTCGTGAACTCGTCGACGTCGACGCGGTCCGGTGCCTGGTTCGTGACGTCGTGCGTGAGATGCGGTGCCGGTCTCGCCATCGAGAGCCGTCCTTTCGGCCGAAGGGTGCGCATCCATCCTCACCCAGGGCGTGAAGAAACAAGCACTCGCAGGGTCGGAAATGCGCAAGCTCGGCGGGACGAACGCGCACCATCGGCACGACGGACGCGCACGCTCGGAAGGCGGTCAGGCGGCGAGGGCGATCTCGATGTAGCCGGCCACGATCCTGGTGCGATAGGTGGCGAGGGCGGGGCCGGGCTCGCTCAGGCACTCCCCCGTCGCCAGGTCGTACACCTGCTTGAGCAACGGCGACGCCACTGTGGTGCGCTCGCCCTTCGAGCCGACGATGCCCCTCGCGATCACCGGGGCGGAGGTCTTCGGGTCGATGTGGTCGACGGCGTACAGTTCATGGTCGTCGAGCCGGAAGAGCGCGACCTGCCGCTCGGCGACGAGCACCGCCTCGCCCCATCCCGCCTCGAGGTCGTCGACGAGGCATATCCTCTGCCAGCGATTCGGCGGTGCGATCGGTGCTGTGCCGGTGGCAGGTCGCTCGACGGTCAGCGTCATGGTGTGCCCCTCTCGGCCGGCGGTGAGAAGCCCGGTGATGTGCGGGCATCCGTCAGGCCATCGAACGTGGTGTCGTGATCGACCATAGGAGTCGCTTGTTACGGCGGGTCGCACGGGTGTTTCGGGGGCGTGAAGTCCGCCTCACCGTGCACGACGCCGCGTAGAAGGTGCGCTGTAACGGCTGTTCACAACCACGAAAAGCGTTCGAAACAGGCCGCCCCTAGCCTCGGGAGCAGTTCGGGCACAGCGGCCGTGCGCCGGCCGCTCGCCGCGGATCGGCGGTCGACACACCGATCCGCGACGGACCCGTCGGGAGGGGAATGCGCATGGCGCACGCAGACGCAACTGCAGACGAGACGCGGGACCGGCCGGCGCGGCGCGTCGTCGTGATCGGGGCTGGGCCCGCCGCGCACCGCCTGGTGGATGCCGTCGCCTCGCGCGACGAAACCGGTTCGGTTCACCTCACGGTCGTCGGCGAGGAGCCGCACCTGCCATATGATCGCGTCGCGCTCAGCCACCGGCTGCACGGGCCCGAGGACCTCACCCTGCAGCCGTCTGCGGTGTGGGATGACGCACGCGTGAGCCTGCGCACCGGAGTGCGGGCGACCTCCGTCGATCGTCGCGAACGCACCGTGTACACGGATGACGGTGCCCGTCTCCCGTACGACGATCTCGTGTTGGCCACCGGCTCGAGTGCGCCGGTTCCCGGAATCCGGGGCAGCGAGCACGCCCGCGTCTATCGCACGATAGACGACGTCGACGCGCTCGTGGCCGAGTGCGCGGGCCTGCGCGAACAGCTGGGACGTGCGCCGAAGGTGGTCGTCGCGGGAGGCGGTCTGCTCGGGCTGGAGGCGGCAGGAGGGCTGGCGCAGCTGGGAGTCGAGGCATCCGTCGTGCATTCGGGCGGCTGGCTGATGTCGGCCCAGCTCGACGAGGGCGCCGGACAGGCGCTCTCGCGGCTCATCGTGCAGCGCGGCATCCGCCTGCATCTCGGCACGCGGCCGCAGGAGCTCGTCGCGGACGAGGCGGGAGTGCACGCGGTCGAGCTCGCGAACGGGCAGAGAATCGACGCGGACGTCGTGGTCTTCGCCATCGGTGTGACGCCGCGCGACGAACTGGCAAGGCAGGCCGGACTCGAACTCGGGGAACGGGGCGGCGTCGCGATCGGGCCGGACTGCCGCAGCTCAGATCCGCACGTGTTCGCGATCGGCGAGGTGGCCAATGCGTTCGGGCGGTGCATCGGTCTGGTCGCCCCTGCCAACGCGATGGCGGAGACGGTCGCGGACCGGTTGCTCGGCGGCGACGCGGAGTTCACCACGATCGACGACGCGACCAGCCTCAAGCTCTCCGGGGTGGACGTGGCGAGCTTCGGCGACACGCTCGGCTCCACGCCTGCTGCCCTCGAGATCGTCTATGCGGATCCGGCTCGCGGCCTCTATCAGAAGATCGTCGTCACCCAGGATGCGAAGACGCTGCTCGGCGGTGTCTTCGTCGGCGACGCCGCACCGTACTCGGCGCTCCGCCCGCTGCTCGGACGCCAACTCGGGGCCGAGCCTGCCGCCTACCTCTCCGCCGGCGGCGAACTGCCTGAGGGGACCGCCCTGCCCGACGACGCGCTGGTGTGCTCGTGCAACAACGTCTCGGTCGCGGCCGTTCGCGGGGCGGTGCACGCGGGAGGCGACGACGGGACGGGATGCCACGACCTCGCCGCGCTGAAGGCATGCACGCGGGCGGGCACGCAGTGCGGTTCATGCGTTCCGCTCGTGAAGAAGCTGCTGGAGAAAGAACTCGCCTCCGCGGGAATCGCGGTGTCCACCGCGATGTGCGAGCACTTCCCGATGAGCCGCCAGGAACTGTTCGAGGGCGTGCGGATGCTCGGACTCGTCTCGTTCGACGACATCGTCGCGCGATTCGGCAGGGGCCGCGGCTGTGACATCTGCAAGCCGGCCGTAGCGTCCATGCTCGCCAGCCAGCACGGCGGATACATCCTCGACGGCGGCCGGGGCACCCTGCAGGACACGAACGACCGGGCCCTCGCCAACATGCAGAAGGACGGCAGCTACTCCGTCGTGCCGCGCATTCCCGGAGGCGAGATCACCCCGCAGAAGCTCGCCGTCATCGCGGCGGTGGCCGAGGAGTTCGACCTGTACACGAAGATCACCGGCGGCCAGCGCATCGACCTGTTCGGAGCGCGTCTGGATCAACTGCCCGACATCTGGCGCAAGCTCGTCGACGCCGGATTCGAGTCCGGCCAGGCGTACGGCAAGGCGCTGAGAAACGTGAAGAGCTGCGTAGGTTCCACCTGGTGCCGCTTCGGCGTGCAGGACTCGGTGGGAATGGCGATCCGTCTCGAACTGCGCTATCGCGGGCTGCGAGCACCGCACAAGTTGAAGTTCGGAGTCTCCGGATGCGCGCGAGAGTGTGCTGAGGCGCGCGGCAAGGACGTCGGCGTGATCGCCACCGCCGAGGGCTGGAATCTGTACATCGGCGGTAACGGCGGCATGCAACCGGCCCACGCTCAGCTGCTCGCGTCGGACCTCGACGACGACATGCTCATCAGATACATCGACCGCTATCTCGTGTACTACATCCGCACCGCCGACCGCCTGCAGCGCACGGCCCGTTGGATCGAGGACCTCGACGGCGGCCTCGAGCATGTGCGCAGCGTCGTCGTCGACGATGCTCTCGGCCTCGCCGACGAGCTGGAGTCGACCATGCGCAAGCACGTCGACGATTACGAGGACGAGTGGGCGGCCACCCTCGCCGACCCTGACCGGCTCAGACGCTTCCGCTCCTTCGTCAACGCACCCGATGCGCCGGACACCGGCATTCCCCGCGTGATCGAGCGCGAGCAGGCACGGCCCGCTCGAGCCGACGAGAGACTCGAAGCCGTCGCGTTGGGCATGCCCTCCATGCGAGACGTGGGCTCGGATACCGCGCCAAGGTCAGTCGGGAAAGGCCCTCGAACGTGAGCGGCCGTGCGCCCGACGCCGTGGGCGAGGTCACTCTTGTCGGCGGCGGCCCTGGCACCATCGATCTGATGACGGTCGCCGGCCTTGAAGCGCTGCACCGCGCCGACGTCGTGCTCTGTGACCGCCTGGCCCCGCACGAACGGCTTGCCGAGCTCGCCCCGGATGCACTGATCATCGACGTCGGCAAGCGCCCGGGCCATCACGCTGTTCCGCAGAGCGAGATCGAACGGATGCTCGTGCAGCACGCTCTCGGAGGATCCCGTGTCGTGCGGCTGAAGGGTGGCGACGCGTTCGTGTTGGGTCGGGGCGGCGAAGAGGTCGCAGCGTGCCGGAGGGCGGGTGTACCGGTGCGCGTGATCCCCGGGGTCACGAGCGCGACCGCCGTGCCGGCGGCTGCGGGCATCCCGCTGACCCACCGCGGCGTCAGCCACCTCTTCACGGTCGTGTCCGGCCACGCGCCACTCACCGACGACGAACACCGGCACCTCGCCGGACTCGGTGGAACGATCGTGGTCTTGATGGGCGTCGGAACATTGCCCGGCCTCGTCGCGGGGTTGGCGCGCCACGGGCTGGATGCCGGTACTCCCGTCGCGGCTGTCGAGCGCGGATTCGCGCCGGACCAGCGCATGACGATCTCCGACCTCGGCGGCATCGTGGCCGCCTCCGCCAGAGCCGGGGTGAGTTCTCCGGCAGTCATCGTGATCGGCGACGTCGTCCGGCTGGCCGCCGCATGACAGAGACCGCTCCCGCGCCCGGATTCCAGCCGGACCAGCTGCGCGGCTTCCGCATCGGGGTGACGAGCGACCGGCGCAGCGCCGACCTCATCGACGCGTTCGAGCGGCGCGGCGCACGGGTGATGCACGCACCGACGATCCACCTGGTGAACGCGGATGCCGACGACGCGGTCATCGCCGACACGAAGGCGGTGATCGAAGCGCAACCGCAGCTGCTGCTCGCAACGACGGCGTACGGCATCCGGCGCTGGTTCGAAGTGGCGGATGCCGCGGGGCTCGGAGAGTCGCTGGTGACGGCCCTGGCGGGAGCCGACATCCTCGTTCGCGGTCCGAAGGCGCGGGGCGGCGTGCGCGCTGCGGGATTCGACGACGCGGGAATGAGCGACGAAGAGACCACGGCATCGCTGGTCGATCGGGTGCTCGAGCGATACGAGTCGGCGCTCACGATCGTGGTTCAAGTGCACGGGAACACCGACGAGGCCCAGCTGGAACGGCTACGTCGGGCGGGTCACCGCGTGCTCACCGTCGCTCCGTACCGCTGGCGCGCTCCTGGCGCGGCGGACCGACGGGTGCAGCAACTCATCGAGGCGGCCTGCACCGACCAGCTCGACTGCATCACGTTCACCAGCGCACCCGCGGCCGAGGCGCTCCTGGACGCGGCGCACGAGCATCGGCGCCGCGAGGACCTGCTGGATGCCTTCACCGACCGAGTCATCCCGGCGGTGGTCGGACCGGTCACCGCGGCGCCCCTGATCGCGGCGGGCGTGCGGCCGATTCAGCCGGAGCGGTTCCGAATGGGTGCACTCGTGCGCCTTGTTTGCGAGGAGTTGGAGAGCCGCAGCGCACACGGCCTCACGACGCCTCACGGCGAGCTTCAGCTGCGCGGTACCGTCGTGCGGATCGGCGAGCGCGCGGTGTCGCTTTCGCCCGCGCAACTGGCTGTCTTCCGGCCGATCTTCCGCGCGGGCGGCGCCGTCGTGCCGCGCGACCGATTGTCGCGCATCCTCGTCGGTACCCCCGACGATCACGTTCTCGATATGGCGCTCAGCCGACTACGGTCGGCGCTCGGTGAACCGGGGCTCGTGTCGACGGTGGTCAAGCGCGGGTATCGCATCAACGTGCTGGATGTCTGACGCGCGGCCCCGCCGTTCCCGGTGACCTCACCGTGCAGTAACGCACAGGTGCGGACAACGTTCCGTCGCGGTTACCGCAGGTGCGATCCACCGAAACTGCGCCTTTCTAGCGTCAGTCGTATCGCGTTCCCCGACCGTCTCAGGAGGTCCCCATGACGGAAACGCTCGACGCAGACATCCCGGCGGGCAACCTGGCCGCCACGACTCGCTCCACCCTGACTCGGCGGCCGGGTCGTTGGATCGACGGCTGGAATCCGGAGAACGCGAGCCAATGGCGAAGCGGGGGCAGGGCGATCGCCCGCCGGAATCTCGGCTGGTCGGTGTTCGCGGAGTTCCTCGGTTTCGTGGTCTGGCAACTCTGGTCCATCGTGGTGGTGCTCCTCCCGGGCGCTGGTTTCCACCTGACGACGACCGAGAGTTTCTGGCTGATCTCACTGCCCAGCCTGGTCGGGGCGACGCTGCGCATCCCATACTCGTTCATGGTTCCGCTCGTCGGCGGGCGCAACTGGACCATCGTCTCGGCAGGCCTTCTTCTCGTCCCTGCCGTGGGTCTGGCGCTCGCCGTCAGTTCGCCGGCGACGCCGTTCTGGGCGCTCCTCACGGTCGCCGGGCTCGCCGGCTTCGGTGGCGGCAACTTCGCCAGCTCCATGTCGAACATCACGTTCTACTTCCCTCATGCGCAGAAGGGCTGGGCGCTCGGGCTGAACGCCGCAGGCGGCAACCTCGGGGCGGCCGTGGCACAGCTTCTCGTTCCGATCGCCGTCGCCCTGGCCGCCGGCGCAGGGCTGGCCTCCGACACCGGACTGGGAGTGGCCGGCTGGATCTGGGTTCCGCTGATCGCAGTCGCCATGATCGGCGCGTGGAAGGGGATGGACAACCTGTCGAGCGCCCGCAACGACTTCGGTGCATCGCTTGCCGCCCTGAAACAACCGCATCTTTGGCTGCTCGCGCTGCTCTACGTCGGCACATTCGGCTCGTTCATCGGCTTCTCCGGGGTGTTCCCCAAGCTGATCGTCGATCAGTTCCCCGCCTTCGCCACGATTCCGATCGGCCCGATCGCCGTGTCGCTGGCATTCCTCGGCGCGCTCGTCGGCTCCCTCGGCCGGCCGTACGGCGGCAGGCTCGCGGATCGCTTCGGCGGCGCGAGAGTGGCCGCCGGGTCATTCGCGGTGATGGGCGTCGTGGCGCTGTCGGTGGTGCTGACGCTGCCGCTCGGGTCGTTCTGGCTGTTCCTCGGCTGCTTCCTCGTGCTCTTCGCCGCCAGCGGCGTCGGCAACGGGGCGACGTACCGCATGATCCCCACCGTGTTCCTCGCAACGAGCGGTGCTACCTCGCCCGACGATCCTCGTGCGCAGGGTGCCCAGCGCCGGTCCGCGGCGGCGCTGGGCATCGTCTCCGCCATCGGCGCTTACGGCGGGTTCGTGATCCCGCAGATGCTGAGCGCGTCCGTGGTCGCGACGGGCGGATACGCATCCGCGTTCCTCGGCTTCGTGGGCGGCTACGCCCTGCTGCTGATTCTGACGCTCACCGTCTACGCCAGGCCCCGTGGACGCCTGGCTGGGCATCGCATCTGATGCGGGTGCTCATCGTCGGTGCGGGGCCGGTGGGCGCGCGGCTGGCCGAAGAGTTGCTCCCCGCCGTGCGTTCCGGGGACATCGCGCTGACGATCGTCGGCGCCGAGCCGCTCGCCGCATACAACCGGGTGCTGGTGGCCGAGCACGCCGTAGGGTCGGTCTCGCTCGACGACATGGTGCTGCAGGATGCCGACGGGCTCTCCTCTGCCGGCGTTGACATGCGACTCGGCGCTCGCGTGACCCGTGTGGACACCGCCACGCGTACGGCGACGGTCGACGACGGATCAGGCGCGTCTTCCAGGGTCGAGTACGACCGGGTCGTGTTCGCGACCGGCGCCCGGGCGAACATACCCAGTCTGAACGGCGTTCCGCGCGCGGGAGCGCGGGATGCGCTCGGGCGCTCGGTCCCACGACCCATCGGCGTCGATGACCGCCTGCCACGCGGAGTCACGGCGCTGCGGGATCTGGCGGATGCGGCGCGCGTGGCGGATGCCATCGGCCGGCGCGAGCGCATCGTCGTGCTCGGGGCAGGCGTTCTCGGTCTGGAGTTCGCCCTGCTCGCAGCGCGAGCGGGCTGTGAGACGCTGGTCGTACATCACGGTGAGATTCCGATGCCGCGCCACCTCGACCGAGGGGCAGGCCTCACTCTGGTGCAGTCGCTACGAGCGGCGGGCGTGACCGCGCTGCCGCACTCCCGCGCGGAGGCGATCGCGGTTCGGCACGAGCCGGCCGGAACGGGCATCACGGGCACCGACGCGAGCGATGCCGAGGCGCATTTCGACGCGCTCATCACCGCCGACGGCAAGCACGTGCACGGCGGCCTGCTGGTGCTCTCATGCGGCGTAGGTGCACGCACCGAACTCGCCGCACTGGCCGGTCTGCGAGTGGAGCGCGGCATCCTCGTCGATCGCACGCTGACGTCGTGGAGCGACCCGAACGTGCACGCCGTCGGCGACTGCGCACACGTTGCGGATCGCCCCGCCTGCGATCTCGGCGGCACCGTTGCGGGCGGCCCGAGCGGCCTCGTCGGGCCCGGCTGGCAGCAGGCCGACTGGCTGGGCGCGCGGCTGACGGCGGAGGCCCGCGGGCATCCGTTCGATCGACAGCCACCGACGCAACGGCCGGCGATCGTCATGCTCAAGGGCGAGAACGTCGAGTGCGTCGCGGTGGGCGACGTCTCGCCTGAGCCGTGGGACTGCGAACCGGAACGCGGCCGCAGCGTAGCGGTATGGGCCGATCCCGAGCACGGTGCCTACGTCAAAACGGTGACCGATCAGGGCGTGCTCACGGCGTTCGCCGCCGTAGGCATGCCTCGAACGGCCGCCGAGCTCACGCTGCTGTTCGAGCGCGGCGCCGAGCTGCCTGCCGACCGGTCGCTGATCTTGCGCTACGACGGTGTGGACCACGGCATTGCGGAGTCCGCGGAGATCGGTCCCGACGCGACAGTGTGCTGGTGCAACGGTGTCAGCGCCGCACGCATCACCGACGCCGCGGTCGCCGCCGGAGAAGATCGCGAGGGCGTGTGCACCGTTGCGGAGATCGGTGCCGCGACGCGTGCGGGCACGGGGTGCGGCGGGTGCCGCGGACGCATTCAGTCGATTCTCGACGCACTGGCCAGTGACGGCCTCACCGGCGACCGCACGGAAGCGAAGGTATCGGTGTGAGTGGCGCGGATCGAGTCGGCACAGCTCCAGCCCAGGCAGCGGCGCCTCCCGACCGCGGCACCCCGACGCACTGCCCGTACTGTGCGCTGCAGTGCGCGATGACGTTGAGCGCCCCGAAAGTGCGCGAGCCGGGAGGCCCGCTTCTCGAGGTCGCGGGCCGTGACTTTCCCACGAACGGCGGCGGCCTCTGCAAGAAGGGTTGGACGTCTGCCGTCGTCCTCGACGCGCCGGGCCGGCTGACCGAGCCGCTGATGCGCGACGCCCACGGACGACTCGTCCCGGTCTCGTGGGAGACCGCGCTGGATGCCGTCGCCGAGCGGATCGCGCGGGCGCAGGCATCCTTCGGGCGCGACGCTGTAGGTGTCTACGGTGGCGGCGGGCTGATGAACGAGAAGGCGTACCAGCTCGGCAAGTTCGCCAGGGCCGCGTTGGGCAGCTCGCGCATCGACTACAACGGGCGGTTCTGCATGTCGTCCGCTGCCGCGGCGGCGAATCGCGCGTTCGGCCTCGACCGCGGGCTGCCGTTCCCGGTGACCGACCTGGACTCCGCGCGCACCGTGCTCGTGCTCGGGTCGAACATGGCCGACACGATGCCGCCGTTCCTGCGCCACCTGCAGGGTGTGCGCGCGGCGGGCGGGCTCATCGTGGTGGATCCGCGTCGTTCCTCGACGGCGAAGCTCACCGCGGAGGGGGGCGGGGTGCATCTGGCTCCCGCTCCGGGAACCGACCTGGCGCTACTGCTCGGGCTTGCGCACATCGCGATCGCGGAGCGGCTGGTCGATGCCGCGTTCGTGGAGTCCCGGACGACCGGATACGCTGCCGTGCGCCGCAGCGTCGCCGGGTGGTGGCCTGAGCGCACCCAGGCGGTCACGGGCGTGCCCGCCGAGCGGCTGCGCGCGCTTGTCCGGCGGCTAGCGGAGGGCGACGCCTATATCCTCACCGGCCGCGGAGTCGAGCAGCACGCCGACGGCACGGACACGGCGACAGCAGCGATCAACCTCGCCCTGCTCCTGGGGCTGCCGGGCCGTGCCGGAAGCGGCTACGGCACGATGACCGGCCAGGGCAACGGTCAGGGCGGGCGTGAACACGGTCAGAAGGCGGACCAGCTGCCCGGCTACCGGTCGATCACCGATCCGGATGCCCGCGCCCACGTCGCGTCGGTCTGGGGCGTCGACGCCGACGAGCTCCCTGGGCCGGGTGTGCCGGCCGTGCAGCTGCTGGAGACCGCCGGCGCACCGGATGGCGTGCGCTGTCTCCTGGTGCACGGCGCCAATCCTGTGGTGTCGGCACCGAACGCCGGGGTCGTGCGCGAGGCGTTCGACCGGCTCGACACGCTCGTCGTGTGCGATTTCGTGCTCAGCGAGACGGCCGAGCGAGCGCACATCGTGCTGCCTGTCACGCAGTGGGCCGAGGAGGAAGGCACGATGACGAACCTGGAGGGCCGGGTGCTGCGTCGTCGGCGAGCCGTCGACCCTCCTGGACAGGCCAGGAGCGAGCTGTGGATCCTCGCCGAACTCGCCGGGCGCCTTGCGCCGCAGGTGCCGTTCGACACGGACCCGGAGACCGTCTTCGCTGAGCTGGCACGGGCATCCGCGGGCGGCAAGGCCGACTATTCGGGCATCGGCTACCGGATGCTCGAAAACGGCCGGTCCGTGCACTGGCCGTTCCCGGCGGAGGGCGCGTCGACACCGCGCCCGTTCCTTGACCGGTTCTGGCACGAGGACGGACGCGCCCGCTTCGTGGCGGTGCAGCACAGACCGGGAGTCGAAGTACCGCGCGGAGTCGACGAGCTGTGGCTGGTGACCGGACGGCTGCTCGAGCACTACCAGTCCGGTGCGCAGACCAGACGTGTGCCCGAGCTGATGACGGCGCGCCCGCGCCTCGTGGCCGTGCTGCATCCCGCCGTTGCGGCCGCGCGGGGCCTGGGCCCCGGCGATCTCGCTGTCATCGAGAACGCCAGGGGGCGGGTGACGGCTCCCGTCGAGCTGGATGCGGGCATCCGAGCCGACACGGTGTTCCTGCCGTTCCACTTTCCCGGTGCGGACAGCGCGAACCTGCTGACCAGCGACAAGGTCGACCCGGTATCGGGGATGCCGGAGTTCAAGACGACGGTGGTGACGGTGTCGCGGGCGTGAGCATGCGACACGGCCTCCTCATCCGCCGAAGGCGATGACGCCGGTGCGGGTGCCGAGGAAGAGCATCCCGCCGGCGAACGACGGTGTCGCGAACGTGGGCAGTGGCCCCGTAGCGAGCGTCTGCCGGCGAGTGCCCGAACTCGCCGTGTACCCGTGCAGGCCTCCGGCCGGGTACTGAGCAGCCCAGACCGTGTCCCCGACCACGATGGGCGCACCGTTCGCGCCGGGCAGCCGCGAGCCGAGCATCCGCTTGGCGAGGTCGATGACCTGGATGCCGCCGCCGCGACATGGCACGAACAACATCTTCGTCGTGGGGTCGTAGGCGGGGCCGCCGTCGGGGTCGCTGCTGCAGACGCCACGGATCGTCGCGACGCGGCCGAGGTCGGATGCCCGCAGCAGGTATCCGGCATCCGTCTTGCCGACCGCGAACACTTCGCCGCCGGGCAGCAGAACCGGATTGCCGGTGGCGAGGTCTTCGTCGCCGCTCGCCGTCGGGTCTTTGAACGAGGCGAGCACCTTCAGACCCGGCGAGAGCTTCACGACGCTCTCGGTGTATTCGAACCGGTCCCGCCCCGGTGGAAAGGGGTTGGCGTTGCCGGTGGTGACGTAGACGCTGCCGTCCCCGCCGATCGCGGGTGCGCCACCGGAGAGCCAGATCGCCCCTCCCTCGCCGTCGCGGGCGACTTCGAAGCTCACGAGGTCGCCGGGCTTGGTCTCCGACGCCCCCACGAGCCAGCCGTGGTAGCTGCCGCAGTCTCCGATGTTGCCGCCATACCCGATGTAGACGCGGCCGCTGCCGATCGCGAGCCCGGCGCGCTGCAGCAGATGGATGCTCTGCTCCCCGGCGGGCAGCGGCGGATCCACGTTCTCGGTGAGCAGCTCACGTCCGGTATCGATGGCCAGGCCCACCAGCCGGTGATGCACCGAGCCGCCGTTGGCGACCTCGCCGACGGCGAACACCTCGCCGAGTTCGGCGTCGATCGCGAGTGTGGAGGTGATTCCGAGCGGGTCGATGTTGCCGCATCCCGCCCGCCCGCCGACGTTCGTGAGCGGTGTGCCGAGGCGATGCGACCAGAGCCGGCGGCCTGTGCTTCGGTTCAGCGCGACCACGTCATCGGACTCGGTGCCGACGATGACCGTGTCGCCGAGCACTACGGGTTGCCCGTAGACCGCTGCTCCCAGCTCGGCCGTCCACACCCTCCGTGCCGGGTCCGGCACGGAACCGGCAACCTCCGCGGTCCGCGCCTGGTCGGCGTGGTAGCCGGCCCAGAGCGGCGAGGTGCCCGGTGTTGCGGATGGTGTTGCGGGTGGTGTCGCCACCGGTCCGGTCGCCTGCACCGTCGGCCGAAAGGTCGCCGGTGCGTGCGTCGCGCCGCCTGTGCATGCTGTGAGTGCGAACACCGCGCCGCAGGCGATCGCGACGCGAAGCATCCGTCGCCGTCGCATGCCCTCAGTCTCCCCTGCCGAAGCCGCGAAGCCGGAGTGGTCTCGGGCCGCCGGCGAATCCCGGATTGTGCGTCCGCGAGAACGACGGAGCTTCCGGGTGCGCCCGGTGCTACTCCGAGGAACCTTCCGCGCCGGAAGCCGGTCGTCCGTCGGACTCCGCGTCCGACTCCCTGTCGGGCGCCCCCGCACCCGGCACACCTTCTTCGTCGTCAGGCAGGTCCTCGAACAACCCGGGCGGCGGCGTCACCGTGACGGTGCCGGCCTTGACGTCCACCCCGGGCACGATCGCGGAGACGAACGGCACGAGAACCTCGCCGCCTCGCGTCGTGACCGCGAGCAGATCTTGAGCGGGCAGGTGGTCGACCCTGGCGATCGTGCCGACCTCTACGCCGTCGCGCAGCACGCGCAGGCCGACGAGTTGGTGGTCGTACCAGGCATCCTCTTCGACCGTGTCGTCCTGATCGACCCACAGGATCGCCTTGATGAGCGTTTCGGCCTCCGAGCGGTCGGTGACGCCCTCGAAGAACCCGACCGGATGCGAGTTGTACCAACGCAACTCGGTCAGACGGATGGTCTTGCCGTGCCACTTGGATCCGGTGGGCACCTGCAACGAGAACTCGGCACCCGGCACGAAACGCCGCTCGGGATCATCCGTGTAGAGCTCGAGCTTGATGGCCCCTTTGAGACCGTGGGCCTTGGTCAGTCTGCCGACGCGAAGCTGCTGCCTCGGCTGTTTCGGCTCGGTTTGCTTGCCGCTCACCGTTCGTCAGTCGATGAGGTCGACACGCACGCGACGGCCGTCGGCCAGCGCGTTCACAACAGTGCGGAGCGCCTTCGCCGTGCGGCCGGAGCGACCGATCACCCGGCCGAGGTCCTCGGGGTTCACACGAACCTCGAGGACCTCGCCGCGCGATGACTCCTTCGCCACGACATGCACGTCGTCGGGGTGGTCGACGATTCCCTCGACCAGGTGCTGCAGAGCAGGAGCGAGCAAGGTCTTACGCCTCGGTCGTCTCGTCGGCGGGCGCGTCAGCCTCAGTGGCCGGCGCAGCCTTCGGCGCCGGCTTCTCGCTCTTCGGCTTGAGAACCGGCTTCTTCTTCTCGTCGGCGACGAACGCGACCTTCGGCTCGCGCACCTTGACCGTGCTCGTGGCGTTCTTGTCGCCCTTGAACTTGCCCCAGTCGCCCGTGAGCTTCAGGATGGCCAGCACCTGCTCGGTCGGCTGCGCGCCGACGCCGAGCCAGTACTGGGCGCGGTCGGAGTCGACCTCGATGAACGAGGGCTCCTCGGTCGGGTGGTACTTGCCGATCTCCTCGATCACTCGACCATCGCGCTTGGTGCGCGAGTCGGCGACGACGATGCGGTAGTACGGGGCACGGATCTTTCCGAGCCGCTTGAGGCGGATCTTGACAGCCACTTTTCTCCAGAGTTTTTCGTGTTTCAGGCGAACTGACTGCCGAGGGCGTGGGGCACACGCGGCAGGAGGTCTGATGAGTGAGTCTTCCCACGAAAGATAGAGGGTCGTTCCGTGAGAACTCGACTGACCATTCTTGCAGATTCCGCGCCCCGACCGATAATCGCATTCTCGCGGGCATGTGGTCTCAGGGCGCGATGCGGCGCGCTGCCGCCAGTCCCTCGGTCGTCGCCCGCACGGCGTCGACGCGCGAGGCATCCCTCGCACCGCCGACCACCTCGTGACGGATGCCTCGCGACTCCAACTCTCCTCGCAGCGGGTCGTGGGATTCCTGACCTGCGCATACCACGACGGTCGCCGCCGGAACGAGCTCCGCCGTCCCGTCGTCGTTCTCGATCTCCACGCCGTCCGGTGTGATGCGACGATAGGAGAGCCCGCTCAGCATTCGCACGCCGGCATCGCGCAAAGCGCCCAGCACCACCCATCTCGCGGTGATCCCGATGCCCTGCCCGAACTTGCCCGACCGGCGCAGCACGGTCACTTCGCCTCCCGGGCGCACGGGCAGGGAGGGGTTGCGATTCGCCCACTGCCCTCGACGCTCCTCGAGAAGGTCGACCGGCCACGGCAGACCGAACCGCGGGCCGAATTCCGCGGCGCGCTCACGGGCATCCGCCGGCTCCACGAGCATCGTGGCGACGTCGACTCCGATTCCGCCGCCGCCGATCACCGCCACGGGGCCCACAGGTACGCCGTAGCGGATCGCCTGCTCGTAATCCATGACGTGCGGAAGGTCGACGCCGGGCAGATCTATCCGCCGCGGACGCACACCGGAGGCGATGACGACCCCGTCGAAGGCCGCGAGCCGATCGGCGGTGGCGATCGTCGACGTGGCGACGACGGCTCCCAGCCGACCGAGTTCGACTGCCACCGACCGTGGCGTGGCAGCGTAATCCTCCTTGCCTGGAATGCGCGCGGCCAGCGCGAACTGGCCGCCGAGCGAATCCGCGGCTTCGAACAGCACAACCGCGTGGCCGCGCCGGGCGAGGTCGAGTGCTGCCGCCATGCCCGCCGGGCCCCCGCCGACCACGGCGACGCGGGCCCTCATACGGCTCGCGGCGATCGGGAATTCGCTCTCCCGACCGGCTCGCGGGTTCACCAGGCACGACACCGGCTCGAAGACGAGCGAGCGGTCGATGCACGCCTGGTCGCATCCGATGCAGGTGTTCACCGCGGCGAAGTCGCCCGCCCTGGATCGCTCGATCAGCAGCGGGTCGGCGAGGAACGGCCGGGCGAGCGCCACCGCGTCGACGGTGCCGCGCCGCAGCACCTGCTCCACGTCGCGCAGATCGGTGAAACGGTTGCTGGCGATCACCGCGGTCGGCCGCGGCTGACGGTCGGCCGCAGCGAGCGCCGCCGAGACGCGTTCGGCCGCAGCCAGCCACGCACCGTGCGGAACGGATGCCTGCACCGTCGGCACACGGGACTCGTGCCAGCCGATGCCGACACTGATCCCATCCGCACCGTTCGCTGCCAGCCGCACGGCCAGTCGCGCGTACTGGTCGGGCGAGGGAGCGCCCGGCATGAGGTCGTCGCCGGAGATCCGAACCATCACCGGGAGCTCCCGCACGGCGTCGCGCACGGCACGGACCACCTCGATCGCGAACCGTTCGCGGCGTTCCTGGTCGCCACCCCACTCGTCGTCGCGGAGGTTGGTGATGGACGAGCAGAACTGGTTGATCAGATAGCCCTCGGAAGCCATGACCTCCACGGCGTCGAACCCGATCCGTCTCGCGGTCGTCGCGGCGGTCGCGAACTGCCCAATGATCCCCTCGATCTGTGGGCCGGTGAGCTCGCGCGGCACCGCGCCCCTCGCCGCAGCCCACGGCACGGGCGACGGCGCCACCGACTGCACAGCGGCGCCCGCGTCGTCGGCCAGCCCGCTCAGCACGGCGTAGCGGCCGGCATGGAACAGCTGTGCACTGACGGCGCCGCCGGCCTCGTGTACAGCGTTCACCGCGAATGCGAGGCGCTGCTGCACCGCCGGATCGGAGAGCACGACGTAGTCGGGACCGCCGCGCCCCTCAGGCGAAATCGCCAGCCCGCCGGTGACGATCAGAGACGCCCCGCCCGCGATCCGCTCGCGGTAGAACGCCGCGAGAGAAGCGCCTCCGTCGTCCCGCGCTTCCAATCCGGTGTGCATGCTGCCCACGACGACGCGGTGCGGCAGCCGCAGGGAGCCCAACGACCACGGGGTGAACGTGCTTACGAGCAGATCGGCCGGGGCGGGCATCCGTCGGTCGCCGAGTTCTACCGGTCCGCCGACCGCGACGGCACGCCCTGACCGGCGGCATCCTCCGATCCGTACACCGCGGCGCGCAGATCGCCGCTGGTGTCGGCCCAGAACGGCGGCGCGACCACGGTGAGGCCGCCGTCGACCGTGATGACCTGCCCTGTGATGTAACCCGCATGCGCGCCAAGCAGGAACTCGACCGCCGAGGCCATGTCATCCGCCGTTCCCGGCCGGCCGAGCGGCACCTTCTCGATCACACTCGACATCGGCGCCATGCCTGGCACGCGCTGGTAGAAGTATTCGAGCGAGTCGGTGTCGATGAGACCGCCGTTCACCGCGTTGACCGTGATGTCGCGCGGACCGAACTCCGCAGCCATGAACTTCACATACGACTCGACCGCGGCCTTCGCCGCGCCCAGGGACGCGTACGTGGGGAACGCGCGCAACGATCCGTAGCTGGTCAGCGCGACGATTCGTCCGCCGTCGGTCATGAGCTGCGACGCGCGCTGCCCGCCGAGCACGAACGAGCGCACGTTCATGGCCCAGGTGCGGTCCAGGTGGTGCAACTTGAGCTCCGCGACGGGCTTGAACGCGCTGGCCGCGGCGTTGGCGACGAACCCGTCGAGGCGGCCATACTCCGCGCGCACCTTCTCGAACAGCGCATCGATATCGTCGGGCTCCTCGATGTTCGCCTGCACGGCGATTCCGCCACCGCCGGCCGCGCGGGCCTCTCGCACGACGCCCTCGGCGAGCTCGGCGTTCGTCTTGTAGTTCACCACCACGTGCTCGCCTCGCGCGGCGAGCTTCAGTGCCAGCACCCGGCCGATGCCGCGCGAGCTTCCGGTGATGAGGGTGACGCGGGGGGATGCGTCGGTGTCGGTCGGGGCGGACGTCATGGGCGAAGGTGCTCCTGTTCTGGTCTGTTCTGTTCTGTTCGTTCTGGGACGGTGTCGTGACGGCGAGTGCTGCGGCGAGCGCGAGCGGTCGGATCAGGCCGTCACACCTGCCCGGTCAGCACGGCGCGGCCGACGACGAGCTTCTGGATCTCGTTGGTGCCCTCCTCGAAGCGCTGCGCACGAGCATCCCGATACACGCGTTCGATCGGGTTGCGCTTCCAGTAGCCCTGGCCGCCATGAATCTGCAACGCCTTATCGGTCACCCGGGTCAGCATGTCGACGGCGACCATCTTGCAGGCGCTGGAGAGCACTCCCGCCTCAGGGTCGTCGTTCTCGTACGCGCGCGCGGCCTCGAGCACGAGGGCCCTTGCCGCACGGATGTCCGCGAAGTTCTCAGCGAGCAGGAACTGCACCGCCTGCCGTTGGCTAAGCTTCTTGCCGAACGTCTCGCGGCGCTGCGCGTACTGCACGGCCAGCTCCTGCGCCCGCTCCGCCAAGCCGATGCAACTCATTGCGACGGAGACGCGGCTCGGCAGCAGGAACCCGCCGAGCATGACCTCGAGCCCTTGATCTTCCTCGCCGACCCGGTTCGACACCGGCACCGGGGTGTCGTGGAAGCGCAGGATGGCGTGATCGGTGCCGTGCACCCCCATCGTCTCGGAGTCGTCGATCACCTCCGCGCCGGGCAGACCGGTGTTCGGCACCATGAGCGCCACGACGCCGTGCTTGCCGCTGGAGCCTTCCAGTCGCGCCGCCAGCAACCACCAGTCGCACTTCACGCCGAAGGTGATGAGGTGCTTCTCACCGTTCAAGAGGTAGGTGTCGCCCTCGCGGCGCACCGTGGTGTGGATGTCGGCACCGGTCCCGCCCGTCGCCTCGGTCAACGTGAAGGCTACGAGCTTACACCCGGCCACCGACGGCACGACGAACTCCGCGCGCTGCTCCTCGGTCATGTAGGGGTCCATTGCGCGCCAGGTGCCGTTGATCACGTGCACGAGCATGCGGATGGAGGCGTGCGAGCGGGAGAAGATCTCCATCAACTCCAGATATTGGGGGAACGGGATGCCTCGCCCCCCGAGCCGCTGCGGAGCCGCGAGCGAGAGATAGCCATGATCACGCAATTCGCCGAACAGCTCCGGCGGGAGGGCGCCAGCGGCCTCGATCCGCTCCGCGAAGGCTTCACCTGGGCCGGTGACCCACTCCGTGATCTCGCGCTTGAGGTCGGCGAAGCCACCCTCCGCGACCTGGCTCGTGACGGTCTCCTGTTCGGCGTACTCCGTGCCGGCGACCTGGCTCATGCATTCTCCTTCCGGTGCGGCGCGTCTTCGGCGACGAGGGCCGCCGCCTGTTCGCGCAGCAGGTTCTTCTGGATCTTCCCCACCACGTTGCGGGGCAGCGCGGCGATGTGCTCGATACGTTCGGGCCAGTAGTACTTCGACGTGCCCGCCCGACCGAGATAATCCTGCACCTCGGCAAGAGTCAGGGGCGAACCGCCGGCAGCCGGCACGACGAACGCGCAAGCCCGCTCCCCCAGCCGCGGATCGGGCATCGCCACGATGGCGACGTCGGTGACCTTCGGATGCTGGTACAGCAGGTTCTCGATCTCGACGACCGGGATCTTCTCGCCGCCGCGATTGATCACATCCTTGACGCGGCCGGTGATGTGCAGGAAACCGGCCGTGTCGAGGTAGGCGAGATCGCCTGTGCGGTACCACCCGTCGTCGGTGAAGACGTCCGAGGTCAGGTCGAAGCGGTCGAGGTATCCGTCGAACACGGTCGGCGAGCGCAGCTCGTAATTGCCCTCGACGCCTGCCTCCACGGGCCGGCCCTGGTCGTCGACGATGCGCACGTCGACGCCGAACAGGGCGCGGCCGTCGCTGCCCCAGGCATCTTCCGCCTTGTCATCGGTGCCGGCCAGTGTTCCGAGGCACGTCTCGGTGGTGCCGAACGCGCCCAGCACTCGGGTGCCGAGTACCTCGGTGGCGCGTTGCGAGAGTGCTCGCGGGACCGCCGCGCCGGTCGCCACGAAGATTCGCAGGCTGCTCGGCTTGGGCTCGCCCGCCTCGACGAGCGTGAGCAGGTCGGACAGGAACGGCGTGGCCGCCTGCACGAACGTGGCACGACCCTCTCCGAACGCTCGCTCCAGCGCGACGCGGCCGTCCCAGATGGGCTGGATGACGACGGCGACCTTCAGCCGCCACGCGAGCAGCATTCCGTACAGGAACCCGGTCTGGTGGGCCAGCGGCGACGGTACGTAGATGCGGTCGTCGTGTGTGAGACCGAGGTGGCGCACCTCCATGGCGGTCGCCAATCCCAGGCTGCGGTATGTGTGCTGCACACCCTTGGGCTCACCTGTGGTGCCGGAGGTGAACAGCAGCTGGCAGTAGTCGTCGATCCGGGGCGCCACGCGGGCGAGCACGTCCTTGTCGACGGTCACGGCCGCCAGGGCGGCGTCGTAGTACCGCCAGTTCCAGTCCGTGGTTCTGGCGTCGTCGAGCGCGTCGTTCGGCATCGGCGTCATCTCCACCGAGGCGTCGGCCCCGCGCCTGTTCTCGCTGCGCAGCACAACCACGTGCTCGACCGACAGGCGCCTGCCCCGCGTCTCCGCCTCGCCGATCGTGGCCAGCAGTTCCACGACGGGCTGCCTGCCACGGAAGTAGTTCGGCAGGAACACCACGCGGGCCCGCGAACGACTGAGCGTCATCGACGTCTCGCGCGGACCGAACACCGGCATGATCGGCGTCACGATGGCACCGACCTGCATGATGCCCAGCGCGATCGCGACGAACTCGCTCCAGTTCGGCAGCTGTACGGCAACTGGCTCACCGCGGCGAACACCCATCTCCAGCAGCAGCGCGGAGACCTTGTCGGCCTCCTCACCGAGCTCGCGCCACGTGAGCGAGGTCAGACGGCCGTTCGCCTCGAACACGGCCGGAGCGTCCGGCTCGGTCGCCCTGGCCTCGGCGACGGCCTCGGTGAGCAGTAGCGGCTCGGCGAGCGATCCGAGCGAGGCCGCCACGTCGTTGGCCGTCGCCGCGTGCTCCTCCTGTTCGTCTTCGACGGGGCGGGTGCCGACATCCATGTGCAGTCCTATGCCGTTCATCTCGTCGAGGAACATCGGATACGAAATTCGATACGCGTGCGGGTACGTGAGCGTGGACTCCCCCTCGGCCCGGGTGGCCGCCACGGCCAACGCCATCAGCACGCGATGGTCGTTGAACGACGACATCGAGGCACCCGTCAACGAGTCGACGCCCGTGATCCGCAATTCGTCGGGACTCTGCTCGAGGCGGCCGCCCATGCGGTTCAGCTGCAGCATCGCCGCCACTCGGTCGGACTCCTTGAGCCTGATGTGCTTCACGTTGTGCAGGCGCGACGTGCCGTCGGCGAATGTGGCAAGCGTCGACAACACCGGCAACAGGTCGGGGATCGGCCCGCAGTCGACGTCGATCGGCTTGAGCGCCAGACCCTCGTGGGCGATCCGCACGAAGCCGGTCTTCTGATCGACGGTCATCGGCACCCCCATCTCGGCGGCGAGGTCGAGGAACTCGGCTTCCGGATGATCCGTCTCGGCGGCGCGTGTCGCCGAAAGTCCGCGCAGCAGCACGTCGCCCGGGTGCAGGGCGGCCGCCGCGATGCCGAACGCCGCTGAGCCGATGTCCGGCGGGATGCGGTACTCGGTGGGCCGCGCTGCCTGCCCGGCGGGAACGCGGTAGGTGAGCCAGTCGTCGGAGACCTCCACGCGCAGCCCGAACATACGCATCATGCGGACGGTCAGGTCGACGTAGGGCTGCTCGTTGAGGTGGCCGCCCGTGACGTGGATCGTCGTGTCGTTCTGCGCGAACGGTGCGAGCAGCAGTAGCCCGCTCAGCCACTGTGACAGCGTTCCAGCGATCGAGACGTCTCCCCCGAGCGGCGGGTGCGGCTGCACGGTGATCGGCGGGCAGTCATCCGTACCCTGAAGCTGCACGCCCATCTGCCGAAGCGAGTCGAGCAGTGCCTTGATGGGACGGCGCTGGAAGTACTTCATGCCGGTGAGCGTCATCGGGCGGTCCGCCAGCGATGCGAGGCCGACCATGAAGTACAGCGTCGTACCACTGGAGCCCACGTTGAGCACGCCCTCCGGGCCGCTCGATCCCCGCTCCACGACGTCGGACGCGCGGTACCTGCCGCCGTGCACGATGTACGAGTCGCCGTCGATGTCGATACGCGTGCCGAGCGCCCGCAGAACACTCACCGTCCACTCGATCTGACGCGTCGCCGACAAGCCCTTCACGACACTTGTGCCCTCTGCCAGCGACGCCAGCACGAGGGCACGATGTGCGTGATATTTCGAAACGGGGATATCGAGTTCGTTCTCCAGCCGATCGCGGGTTCCTTGCACCATCAGTCGCATATATCGCTCTCCCGTTCCGTTCGCACCAGGTCGGCTCCTCCCCCTGTCGCGACCGTGCGACACCGACGGGACCAGCCGCAGCGCCTGTACCGAGCCTCCCACGTTGGTGAACTCGGCGAACGATAGGCTAGCCCCAAGTCCCGGGTCGGGAAGCCCCTTGCGCCCGTCAGTCGCAGTACTCCAGGCATCGAGGATGTCTCGGCTTGAGCGGTGCGGTCGCCAGGGAAGGGGCAGCGCATGCGGATCGATTTCGCCGAATCCGAGCGCTCCACCGTGGGCATCGAGTGGGAGATCGCGCTCGTCGACCGCGACACCGGCGACCTGGTGCAGGTGGCCGACGCGGTGCTTCCGGCTCTGGGCCCCGGCGACGGCAGCGAGCATCCGCAGATCACGCACGAGCTCTTGCTGAACACGATCGAACTGGTCAGCGGCGTGCACCACAGTGTTCCCGATGCCGTCGCCGATCTGCAGCGCCTCATCGACCGGGTACGCG
Organism: Humibacter antri; assembly: GCF_054777235.1. NCBI lineage: Bacteria > Bacillati > Actinomycetota > Actinomycetes > Micrococcales > Microbacteriaceae > Humibacter > Humibacter antri. Next base: position 72,005 of record NZ_BAAHAW010000021.1, read on the forward strand.
CGGTGACGGACGACATGGATGTCGAGCTCATGTGCGCAGGAACGCATCCCTTCGCGCTGTGGTTCGACCAGCTGTCGACGCAGTCCGAGCGCTACGACCGCCTGCTGGAGCGAACCCAGTGGTGGGGGCGCCAGATGCTCATCTGGGGCGTGCACGTGCACGTGGGCATCGAGAAGCGCGACAGGGTGCTTCCGATCGTGAACGGGCTGCTCGCGTTCTACCCCCATTTGCAGGCGCTCAGCGCGTCCAGCCCGTTCTGGGCCGGCGTGGCGACCGGCTATGCCTCGAACCGGGCGCTGATGTTCCAACAGCTCCCCACCGCGGGCCTGCCCTGGCAGCTGACCGACTGGAACGAGTACGAGGGCTACGTCGACGACCTGATCACCACGGGCGTGATCAGGGACTACACCGAGGTGCGCTGGGACATCCGGCCATCACCGCGCTGGGGCACGGTGGAGATGCGTGCTTGCGATGGCGTGTCCACCGCCACTGAGCTGGGGGCGCTGGCCGCGCTCATCCATTGCCTCGTCGATCGGATGTCCGCACAGCTCGACCGCGGAGAACCGCCGCTGGTGCTGCAACCGTGGTTCGTGCGCGAGAACAAATGGCGCGCGGCGAGGTACGGCATCGACGCCGACATCATCGTGGATGCCGGCGGGGCGCAGCGCAAGGTGGCTGACGGCATCCGCTCGCTCGTGACGGAACTGGCGCCCACGGCCGAACGACTCGGATGCGCTCAGGAACTGGCCGACGTCGAGCGCATCCTCCAGCGTGGCGTCAGCTATCAGCGACAGCTCGCCGTCGCCGGCGCAAACGGCGGAAGCCTGCCGGCGGTCGTCTCCTCGCTCACGAAGGAGCTGCGGAACGGGCTGGGGTGAAGCTCGGCGACCGAGACTAGCCGAATGCGCCGACACCAGGTGCACTACGGCCAGTCTCAGCGCATACGGCTAGTCTCGCGAAAAGTGCCCCGATCAGCCGCGGCCGAAGAGCCGCTGTACTGCGGCGAGCTCCTCACCCGTCGGAGGCTGCTGGCCGCCGGTCTGACCGGCTGCCGGCGCCGACCCCAGGCCGAAGCCCGACCCACCGGTCGACGGGCCACCTGCTGGCTTCACTCCGGCTGCGAGCGCCGCGTTCTCGGCAGCACGCTTCGCCGGATTCCCCGATCGCGAGGACTTGCCCTTCTTCTGCTGCTGCTTGCGTCCGCCGTAGCCGGCACCGGGGATCGGTCCCATGCCCGGCACGTTGGGCACACCGCCCTTGGCGACGGTCTTCATCATCTTCGAAGCCTGCTCGAATCGCTGAACGAGCTGGTTGACATCTGTCACCGTCATCCCGGCGCCCTTCGCGATGCGCAGGCGGCGAGCTCCGTTCAGCAGCTTCGGGTTGTGCCGTTCCGCCGGTGTCATCGACTGGATGATCGCCTCGGTGCGAACGACCTCTTTCTCGTCGAACTGGTCGAGCTGCTGACGCATGGCCCCCGCTCCGGGCAGCATGCCGATCATCTTCTTGATCGAGCCCATGTTGCGCAGCTGCTGCATCTGTTTCAGGAAATCGTCGAGCGTGAAGCTGTCGGTCGCGAACTTCTCCGCGACCTTGCGCGCCTCCTCCTCGTCGAACGCCTGCTGCGCCTGCTCGATGAGCGTGAGCACGTCGCCGAGGTCGAGGATGCGACTGGCCATGCGGTCGGGGTAGAACGGTTCGAAATCGTCGAGACCCTCGCCTGTCGACGCGAAGATGATGGGCCGGCCCGTGACGGAGGCGATCGAGAGCGCCGCGCCGCCTCGGGCATCGCCGTCGAGCTTGGTGAGCACGACGCCGGTGAAGTCGACGCCCTCTTGGAACGCCTTGGCCGTGTTGACCGCGTCTTGTCCGATCATCGCGTCGATGACGAACAGGACCTCGTCGGGGTCCGTCGCCTTGCGGATGTCCGACGCCTGCTTCATCAACTGCGCATCGATGCCGAGGCGGCCGGCCGTGTCGATCACGACGACGTCGTGCTGCTGCCGCTCGGCGTGCTTCACGGCATCCTTCGCCACGCGCACCGGGTCGCCGACACCGTTGCCCGGCTCCGGCGCGAACACCGGCACACCGGCCTGCTCCCCCACCACCTGCAGCTGCGTGACCGCGTTCGGGCGCTGCAGGTCGGCCGCGACGAGCATGGGCGTGTGGCCGTCTTTCTTCAGCCACTTCGCGAGCTTTCCGGCGAGGGTCGTCTTGCCCGCACCCTGCAGGCCGGCCAGCATGATGACCGTCGGCGGGTTCTTCGCGAACTCGAGCCTGCGCTGCGCTCCGCCGAGGATGCCGACCAGCTCCTCATTGACGATCTGCACCACCTGCTGGGCGGGGTTCAGTGCCTGGTTGACCTCGTCGCCGAGCGCGCGATCGCGCACGGTCGCGGTGAACTGCTTGACGACGTCGAGCGAGACGTCCGCTTCGAGCAGTGCGCGACGGATCTCACGGACGGTGCCGTCGACATCCGATGCCGAGAGCTTGCCCTTGGTGCGGAGGTTCTTGAAGGTCTCGGTGAGCCGGTCGGAGAGCGTGCCGAAGGTAGCCATGGTGCCTCAATGGTAGTGGAGGCTGCTGGGCACCACTCGTCGCCGGCGCCGGTTGAGCCTGTCGAAACCAGCCTGAGTGACGACCTGGTTTCGACGAGCTCAACCAGCGGTAGGCACGCTCAACCAGCGGTAGCACGCTCAACCAGCGGCAGACGGGCTCAACCAGCGGTAGGCACACTCCGCCCGCGGTGAGCATGCTCCGGCGGCGGTAGGCGGGCTCAGCCCGCGATTCCCTCAACGCCGACCACGTCACCGCGATCGTCGAAGCTCACCTGAAGCACGGCATCCGTCTCGTCGGGGTCGATCGAGTACGTGAAGATCGCGAACACCTCATCGTCGTCGGTGGCCTGCGGATGCAGCGACACCGTGAGCAGTTGCAGCGAGCGCAGCACGTCCATGGCGATATCGCCCGAGTTGTGCACGAGCAGGTCGAGGAGCGATTCGCCCATGTCGTCCATGCGCTGGTCGATGTACTGCGTCGTCACCGAGCCGCGCTGGCTCAGCTCGGCGATGAGGGCGTCGCGGGCCCTGGTATCCAGCCCCTCCAGCGAGAGGATGACCGCGGCCGCGGCATCCAGACCGCTCACCGCGACGTCGTCGGCGACCGGTGCGGCGAGCTCGACCTGCACCGGCTGTTCGGCGACCTCGACGGTCTCGCTCCAATACAGGCCGCCTGTGGAGTCCTCCTCCACGATGCCGAAGAAGTCGTGCTCGATGGCCATGCTCGGTATGCCTTTCGCTGATGTTCGTCCCGTCGAACGAGCCGGTCAGCCGACCAGCTGCTGGGCGAAGACGTGCGGCGTGAATCCGGTGAGATCGCCGATGCCCTCACCCTGCCCGACGAGCTTGATCGGAAGGCCGGTGCGCTCCTGCACGGAGAGCACGAAGCCGCCCTTGGCCGACCCGTCGAGTTTCGTCAGCACGAGTCCGGTCACACCGGCGTGCTCGATGAAGGCCTGCGCCTGGGCCAGCCCGTTCTGTCCGGTCGTCGCGTCGAGCACGAGCAGCACCTCCGAGATCGGCGCCTGCTTCTCCACCACGCGCTTGATCTTCGTCAGCTCGTCCATCAGGCCGCCCTTGGTGTGCAGCCGGCCGGCCGTGTCGATGATCACGATCTCGGTTCCGGTGCTCTTGGCGTACTCGATGGTCTGGAACGCGACCGACGCTGGATCCTGCCGCTCCTGCTGCGGCCGCACGATCTGCGCGCCCGCCCGCTGCGCCCAGGTCGCCAGTTGTTCGACGGCTGCGGCACGGAACGTGTCCGCGGCGCCGACGACGACGGTGCGATCGAAGTTGCGCACGAACTTCGCGAACTTGCCGATCGTCGTGGTCTTGCCGACCCCGTTCACACCAACGACGATCACGACGGCCGGACGCTCGGTGAGCTTCAAGGTGGGATCGAAGCGCGCCAGACGCTCCTCGATGGTCTCGCGGAGCATCCGCTGCAGGTCCGCGGGGTCTGTCGTGCGGTAGCGCTCGACCTTCTGGTGCAGTTCCTCGACGATCTCCTCGGTGAGCGAGGGACCGAAGTCGGCTGTGATGAGGGCAGCCTCGAGGTCGTCCCAGGTCTCGTCGTCGATCGTGCGCTTCGCGAACATGCCGCGGAGCGCGCCGGCCAGGGACCAGGAGCGTTCAGCCATGCGGTCAAGACTATGGGCGATTCGGTCGAGAGACATGCGAGCGCGTTCGCAGACCCGGCCTGACCGGGCATCTGAGCGGCGTGAGCCGCGATGCGATCCGGTCTCACGGTTCACACGCGACTGCCGACGTCGGTGGCTGTGCCTAGCGTGTTGTCCATGCAGCAGACTTCCTCCATCGACGACCTCCGCTCCAGCCTCACCGGCAGCCTTTTCCTCCCCGACGACGACGGCTACCAGCAGGCCAGGCTCGCCTGGAACCTCGCCGTCGACCAGCGGCCGGCAGCGGTCGCCATGCCTGCCGACGTGGGCGACGTGCAGCGCATAGTGCGTGCCGCCGCCGCATCAGGTCTCGGTGTGCTCACTCAGCCGAACGGGCACGCCGCTGCGCGTGACCTGTCCGGCATCGTGCTGGTGCGCCCGCGCGCCTTCGACGAGGTCTCGATCGACGTGAAGCACCGCACCGCACGCGTCGGCGCCGGCGTCAACTGGGGCCGCGTGCTCCAGTGTCTGCAAGGGACCGGGCTCGTCGCCCTCGCCGGCAGCAATCCGGAGGTGAACACGGTCGGATACTCATTGGGCGGCGGCCACTCCATGTTCGGACGTGTCTACGGGCTGCAGGCCCCGGCGATCACCGCTGTGGAACTCGTGGATGCTTCGGGCGAGGCCCAGCGCATCACCGACGACAGCGATCCCGAGTTGCTGTGGGCGCTGCGTGGTGCCGGCGGCCTCTTCGGAGTGGTCACCGCCGTCGAGTTCTCCCTCTTCGAGGGCGGCGAGCTGTACGGCGGATCGATGCTGTTCCCTGCGGAGCGCGCCACCGACCTGCTCGCCGCGGTCTTCGAAGTGGCCGGCACGGAGCCTGAGATCGGACTGTCGTTCGGCATGATGAACTTTCCGGCCGCACCGCACCTGCCGGAGCCGCTCCGCGGCAAGACGCTCGCGTCGGTCAGTGCGCTGCACGTCGGAGGTGCCGCGTCGGGGGCCTCCAGAATCGAGGCGCTTCGTTCGATCGGCGCACCGGTGGCCGACACCATCCGCACCTTCGGAATCGAGGAGCTGGCCGCCGTCGCCGCCGAGCCGACCGACCCGATGGCGTTCGAGGACTGGAGCAGTGCCACCAGTGGATACGATGCCGAATCGGCAGCGGAACTGGTGCAGTCGTTCCACGCAGCCTCCGCACACGGGCTGAGCCGGCTGGAGGTTCGTCCGTTCGGCGGTGCGCTCGTCGGCGGGGACCCCTCCCGCTCGATCGCAGCCCGTGTCGCAGCTCCCGCATACATCGGAGCCAGCGTGTTCGCTTCCAGCGACCGTGGTCTCGACGAAGCGGGCGCGGCATTCGCACCGCTGGCATCCGCCGTGGCGACGACACCCGCCACCGGCAACGTTGCGACGCTGATGGACCACCGTGCGAACCTCGCCGACGCGTACGACGCGGCGTCGATCGCGAGGCTGCGCGCTTTGAAGGCCGAGCGTGACCCGAGCGGACTCATCCGTGCCGCGCAGGAACTCCCGTCGTGAGAACAGGCAGATCGCGTGGGACAGGCAGCTACAGCCTGCTCTCGGGTGGGAAGCGCATACGTGACTGTCTCGGGGGCAGGACGGGTCAGGCCGACCGGCGCTCCTCCACGGCGACCTCGGCTCCGGCCTCCCGCTCGGCGACCCGCTGGCCGACGACCGCCGAGACGCCGTCCTGGCGCATCGAGACGCCGTAGAGGGCATCCGCGATCTCCATCGTGCGCTTCTGGTGCGTGATGACGATCAGCTGGCTGTCCGCTCGAAGGTCCTCGAACGTCGTGAGCAGCCGCCCGAGGTTGGCGTCGTCGAGTGCGGCCTCCACCTCGTCCATGATGTAGAACGGGCTGGGGCGGGCCTTGAAGATCGCCAACAGGAACGCCACCGCCGCCAGCGATCGCTCGCCGCCGGAGAGCAGCGAAAGCCGTTCGATCTTCTTCCCGGCCGGTCGCACCGTGACCTCGATTCCCGTGGTCAGGAGGTCGTCCGGCTCTGTCAGGCGAATGCTTCCGCTGCCGCCGGGGAACAACACCGGGAATACCTCGGCGAATGAACGGCGGGTGTCCTCGAACGCGTCAGAGAAGATCCCCTGCATGCGCTCGTCGATGTCGGCGATGATCGTGAGAAGATCCTTGCGCGTGTTCGCGAGGTCGGTGAGCTGTTCGGTGAGGAACTTGTGCCGCTGCTCAAGGGCTGCGAACTCCTCCAGCGCGAGAGGATTCACCCGGCCCAGCCTCCCCAGCTTGCGCTCGGCATCCTGCAGCCGCTTCTCCTGCTCGGCGCGAACGAACGCTCGCTCCTCTCGACCCTCCGACTCGGCCGGAATGGACACCGCCGGTCCGTACTCGGCCACCAGCACATCCTCGACCAGTCCGAGTTCGCTGCCCGCACGTTCCAGCAGCGACGACAGATGCAGCTTCTTCTCGTAGATCTGCAATTCGAGTCCGTGCACGCTCTCGCTCACGGCCTGCAAGCGGTCGCGCAGCGCCGCGTCGTCGCGACGCAACGCCATCAGTTCCTCGTTCTGTCCAGCCCTGGCAGCCTCGGCTGCCGCCAGAGCGGTGCGAGCGCCGCTGACGGATCGGTCGACGGAGTCGAGCACTCGCGGCAGCACAGCGATGACACGCTCGGCGGCATCGAGCTGGTGTCTGCGAACGACCTCGCGCCGCGCAGCCTCCGCCGCCGCCGCACGTTCGGCCTCAAGTCGTTTCACGAGCGACGCGGTGCGCGTCTCCTCGGCACGCACCCTCTCCCGCGCGGTCTCCCCAGCCATCCGCGCCTGAACCTCGGCCTCGCGGCAGGTGTCGAGCTCGGCCGAGACGGCGTCCCGCTCGCCGACGTCGAGGATCGGCCGCGGCTTCGACGCGTGCGTCTCGCGGGCGCGCTTGGCGGTCGCCGCTATCTGCTCCGCCTCGGCGACCTTCGCCTCGGACTCGGCGATCCCCCGCTCGATGCGTCCGGCCTCCGCGTTCGCCCCCTCCAGTTGCGCGGTCAGCCGGCTGGACTTCTCGGTCTGCTCCGCGAGCTGAGCGTCGTACGCGCGCAACTGCGTCAGAGCCGCAGCAGATGCCTGCTTCGCCGCCTGCAGCGCCTCCCGCCGGCCGTCATGCTCGGCCTTCGCCGTCGCGATGGCCGACTCCAGCTCATCCAGACGCGCCGCCGCGGCGTCACGCTCGGCCAGCAGTTCGATGCGGCCGGCTCCCTTGCCCGACCCGCCCTTGAGCGTGTGGGCGGAAAGCACCTCGCCGGCGCGCGTCACGAGCACCGTGTTGCTGTCAGCCACCGCGGGCCAGAGCCTGTGCGCCTCGTCCAGGTCGGCGACTACAACGGTGCGCCGCAGCAGCGCACGGATGCTGTCCGTTCCGGCCAGCATCAAGTCTTCGGCGCGCGGCACGCCCTCCGGCAGGCCGGCAGGCGTTTCAACGCCGGGATCGGCTCCGGGCGTGCTTCCGGTGACGCGAGACCCGACGACCAACTCGATCGAGCCGAGATCTTGGTCAGCGGCGAATCGCGCCGCCCCCACGGCGGCATCCCGGTCGGCCACGAGCACCGCGTCGGCCAGCGACCCCAGCGCTGCCGCGATGGCCGCTTCGAAGCCCGGCTCCACCTTGATCGCGTCGGCGAGGCGGCCATCGACGCCCTTTCGTCCTGCGGCGATGAGCGCGGCCGATCCGTCCCGCGCTTCGAGTGCACGACCGAGCGCGCCCACCTGCCCGGACAACGCATCGCGTTCGCGCTCCAGCGTGCGCAGCTCGTCGCGCAGCCGTTCGATCTCGGCCTCGGCCTCGAACACGGCGGCCTGCGCCACCTCGTACGCTTCTGCGAGCTCGCCCTGGGCATCTGGCCCGAGCGGCGAGTCCCCCTCGCTATCGGCCAGCGCCTCCTCTGCGGAGGCCCTGCGTTGATCAGCCGCCTCGAGTTGATTGCGCTGACGCAGCACCTCGCCGCGGAGCGTCGCGAGGCGCCCGGCCGCGGCATCCGCCTGTCCTGCGAGCTTGGTGAGCTCCAGGTCGTGCTGCGAGACGAGTGCGCTCTGCGCGGCGATCTGCTCGTCGAGCGCGTCGAGGCGGGACCGAGCGGCACGGGTCGCGGACTGCGCGGCCGACACGGCGGCATCCGCTTCGCCAACGCCGTCGCGCAGCAGCGCTGCCTCCGCCTTCGACACCCCGATCATGTCGGGGGTGACGGTTCGCGCCGACTCGGAAAGGTCAGCCTGCGAACCCAGCAGCGCCAGTCGCTGGTTCGCCAGCGTGTACAGGGAACGCAGGCGCTCCTGCGCCGACTCCAGGGCGAACGCCGTGCGGCGAGCCGCATCGACCGCATCGCCCACCTGCTCCTGCTCGATCCGTGCGATACGCAGTTGCTTCTGCTCGAGTTGCTCCTGCAGCACTATGCGCTCGCTGTGCCGCCGCGATTCGTCGCGCGAGTAATCGTCGAGCGCGGCACGCAGGCCGACCACCTCGTCGGCCAGCAGTCGCGCACGCGCGTCACGCACGACCGCCGCGATGGTCTGCGCCTCCCTGGCCACCTCGGCCTGCGCTCCGAGCGGTTTCAGCTGCCGGCGGAGCTCCCCCGCGAGGTCGCTGAGTCGCGTGAGGTTGGTCTGCATGGCCTCGAGCTTGCGCAGGGTCTTCTCCTTGCGCCTGCGGTGCTTCAGGATGCCGGCGGCCTCCTCGATGAAGCCGCGTCGGTCATCGGGGCTCGCGTGCAGCACGGCATCCAGCTGGCCCTGACCGACGATGACATGCATCTCGCGACCGAGTCCGGAGTCGCTGAGCAGCTCCTGCACGTCGAGCAGACGGCACTGCTTGCCGTTGATGGCGTACTCGCTGCCGCCGTTGCGGAACAGCGTGCGGCTGATCGTCACCTCGGAGTACTCGATCGGCAGCGCGCCGTCGGCATTGTCGATCGTGAGCGTCACCTCGGCGCGGCCCAGCGGTCCCCTGGTCGACGTTCCGGCGAAGATGACGTCTTCCATCTTTCCGCCTCGGAGGGTCTTGACGCCCTGCTCCCCCATGACCCAGGCGAGCGCGTCGACGACGTTCGACTTGCCGGAACCATTCGGTCCGACGATGCACGTGACACCGGGTTCGAACGCGAAGGTCGTCGGCTGAGCGAAGGACTTGAAGCCCTTGAGCGTCAAGCTCTTCAGATGCAACCGGCGCCCCCTTCTGATGCACGGCACGCCCCCGTGTGCGCCGACGTGCCGCGAAGCCGTCTCTACGGTACCGGACGCTCGGCGCCCTGCCCGGCATCGACGAAGGCTGGTCGGGCGATCGGTCCCGTGACACACTCGCACCATGACCGACGAGTGGCCACCCGGTTCACGTTCGCAGGAGGCGGCCGTGCTGGTGACGATCGGCCGTGTGACGGTGCCAGAGAGCATGGATGCAGACGACAGCGCCGACTTCGCCGGTTTCGTGGACGTCGGAAACGACTGCGCCCTTCACCTGTGGCGGAGCGACGATTTCGTCTACGACCCATCGGACCAGCTCGCTTGGTACCGAGACAGTCCCTTCCGCCTGCGGCTGCTCTATCTCGCCCGACTCGACGGCGTTCCGACGGGACGGATGCTGGTGACCGTTCCGCTCGAGGAGGACGCGACGACCGCGGAGATCGAGGTGCACGTCATCCCCGCCGCACGACGGCACGGCATCGGCGCGGCGCTGCTGCGCCGAGGCGAGGAGCTGGTCGCCGAAGCCGGGCGCGTCGACATCTCGACATTCACCGAGCATGTGCTGGTGGACATCCCTCCGGATGCGCGCACAGTGGCTCCGGAAGCCGGTCCCACTGGACTGCCGATGGACGAGGCGACGCGTTTCGCCCTTCAGTCGGGGTACCGGCTCGGCCAGGTGGAACTGGTCGGTCGGCAGAACCTGCCGCTTCCCGACGGTCTGCGCGAACGGCTGCAGGGGGAAGCGGACGGGCACGGGGTCGGGTACCGCGTGGTCACCTGGTGGTCGCACTGCCCTGACGAGTTCGTCGACGGCTACGCCGCGGCCCGTGCCCGGATGGTGCTCGACGTGCCGCACGAGGGCATCGTGCTCGACTCGGAGCACTGGGACGCCCAGCGGGTGCGCGATGAGGAGCAGCGCTGGATCGACGCAGGCGAGCCGACGCTCGTAGCGGCGGCCGTGCAGGAGGCCACCGGCGAGATCGTCGCGTACACGATTCTGCTCGTGGCCCAGGGCTCGAAGAAGGTCGAGCAGTGGGACACTCTCGTGGTGGCCGCCCACCGCGGGCACCGGCTCGGCCTAGCGGTGAAACTCGCCAACCTGCGGGCGCTTTCGCAGGTGGCTCCGGGGGTGGAGCGCATCCTCACCTGGAATGCCGCGGAGAACGGCCCGATGCGCGCGATCAACGATGCGCTGGGCTACGAGTCGATGGCGCTGAACGGTACCTGGCAGAAGCACCTGGACTGACCCTCAGGCGCCCGACGTGGGAGTCGGCGCGGGCACGCTCGGTGCGGGCGTGCCCGTGGATGGCGCCGTCTGCTTGTTCGTGGATCCGGAGGCCTGCACGCGCGCCACGCACTTGTCGAGCCGGGTCTTCACCTTGTCGACGGCAGCCTTCACGCGGTCGCCGTAGCCGCCGGACTCCGCCTTCGACACGACGGCTTTCAGGTCGGAGGTGCGCGTGTCGCCGCTCGCCGCCTTCGCCTTCTTCAGGTCGCTGCGCAGCGAGGACGGCAGTCGATCCCACGCCGCCTTGAAGCCCGCGAGCGTCTTCTTGTCTTTCGCGACCGACTCGATGTCGGTGCCGTAGCCGCCGGACTGCGCCTTCTTCAGCACGTTCGCCAGCGCCGTGTGCTCGGCGGCCTTCGAAGACTGATGGCGAGCGGATGCCACGTCCTTGCGCAGCGCGTCGGGCAGCCGGTCGTAGTCGCGCTTCACCACGAGCAGCACAGGACCGCACAGGTGACCCTTCGCATTCGAACCGGACGTGCCCGCGGCCGGAACGATGGGCGAGATGGCCGCAACTGTGCGCATCGCGATCGTCTGCGGCGACGATGCCGGCACCGACGCCGCGGCGAGGCCGCCGACCACGGCCGCCGCCGCCGTCACACCGACCGCCGCAAGCACCAGGCGTTCCTTGACGATCCTCCGGCGGAGCCCGTCTGCGATGTCGCGGTTCGAGTCGTCCCGGTTCGGGATGTCGCTGCTCGGTTCCTTCATGGTGGTTCCCTTCGGTCTGGTCTCGTGTCGATGCGCAGCATCGCTATGCCTGGCGAGCCGTGCTCGCGCGGTACGACCCATCGAGAGTCGCAAACCCGTGTGCGGCAGGCGTCGGGCGTGTGTTCGGGGAATGTAAGGGTTGTCTGAGAGGCGCAGCATGCCGGGGCGCGGGCATCGTGCACCGGCTTGAATGGAGCAATGGATGCGCCCTCCGGACTCGTCGTCGTGGTCGAAGACGAGCGCGCAATCGCCGATCTCGAACGGCTTTACCTCACGCGTGCCGGGTTCGGCGTGGAGGTGGTGGGCGACGGCGATGCCGCGCTGACGGTCATCCGGTCCCGACGTCCGGTGGCCATCGTGCTCGACGTCGGGCTGCCCGGAGTGGACGGCATCGAACTCTGCAGGCGCCTGCGGTCCGACGACGACTGGACCCCGATCATCTTCGTGACGGCGCGCGACGACGAGATCGAGCGACTCGTCGCACTGGAACTCGGCGGCGACGACTACCTCACCAAACCGTTCTCACCGCGGGAGCTGGTGACACGACTCAAGGTCGTGCTGCGCCGCACTCATGGCGCGCCCGGCCGCCACGACGTGCGCCTCGGCACTCTCGTCCTCGATCAGGACACACGTTCGGCGACGTTCGACGGTGTCCAGCTGACGCTCACGGCCACCGAGTTCGACCTTGTGTCCTATCTGGCGCGTTCCCCCGGCCGCGTGTTCACCCGCGAGCAGCTGCTCTCGTCGGTATGGGGTCACGCCGACTATGCCTCCGGTAGGACGGTCGACGTGCACATCGCCCAGTTGCGCTCGAAACTCGGGCCCGGTTCGGGCATCCGCACGGTACGCGGCGTCGGCTACGCCATCGACGCGATCGCCTCGGCGCCGGAATCGGATGCCCGAGGCCGCGATCCGCGATCGGCCGGCTGAATGCGCATCCTCCCCCGCACTCTCGCCGGACGCATCGTCTTCACGACGGTCACCGTCGCCCTGGTGACCGCGGTCGTCGCCGGCGCCGTGTCGCTGGGCCTTGTGCGAGCGGCGTCGCTCGGCGATGCCCGGTCGGAGGCATCGACGCTCGCCGTCCAGCTGGCGGCGCTGCCGCGGGAGCAGTTGGAGCAGCACGTCGCCGAGCAGACGACGGCATCCGGGGAGCCGAAGGTCGCGCTCATCAACGCGGACGGCACTGTCGCCGGATCGATCGGCGTCGTGCTGCGGCCGAAGGTGCGGCAAAGGCTCGAGCAGGGCTCCACGCTCTCGACGACCGTGCAACTCGGCGGCCGGCGTTTCATCGTCGAGGCGCGGCAGACACTCGACGGCGGAACCGTCGTGGTCGCCCGGTCGCTCACCTCGGTGGATGCCGCGGTGTCCAGGGTGGCCGAACAGCTGCTCATCGCTCTGGCGATCGGGCTCGCGGTGGCGATCGGAGCGGGCATCCTTCTCGCACGGGTCGTCTCGCGCCCGCTGTCGAGAACGGCGTCGGCGGCTCGAAGACTCGCGCGGGGCGATCGCAACGTCGAATTGCCGCATACTGCCACGACGGAGGTGTCGGACGTGGTGAGCGCACTCGACGAGCTCGACGATGCGCTGACGGTGAGCGAAGCGCGCCAGCGCGAGTTCCTGCTGTCCATCTCACACGACCTTCGAACGCCGCTGACCGCCTTGCGCGGGTACGCGGAGGCGCTGGCGGACGGCGTCGTGGGCGCGGAGGACGCCCGCGATGTGGGTTCCACCATGCTCACCGAGACCCGTCGCCTCGATCGTTTCGTCGCCGACCTCCTCGAACTCGCGCGACTCGAAGCGCATGACTTCGCCGCCGAGCTGACACCGGTCGACACCGCCGGGGTTCTGGCGGAGGCCGCTGCGGCCTGGCGTGCCGTCGCGTCTTCGGGCAACGTCGAGTTGCGCATCGATGCGCCTCACGGCGTGATGGCGAACACGGATGCCCACCGCCTGCGGCAGATCGTCGACGGCCTTCTCGAGAACGCGTTGCGGGCAACACCGTCGGGCGGTGTCGTCGAAGTGGATGCGCGCGCACTGCCGGGGGAAGGCGGCCGCTCTCGCGTCGCCGTCACCGTCAGCGACAGCGGCGCCGGGCTCACGGCCGAAGACCGTGACGCAGCCTTCGTGCGCGGGGCATTGCACGGCAAGTACCGGCAGACACGGGCGGTGGGGACGGGACTCGGCCTCTCGATCGCGCAGCGGCTCACCGCTCGCCTCGGCGGCACATTGACCGCCGTCGACACGGCAGGCACCCCGTGGGGCGCGTCGTTCCGTCTGGAGCTGCCGGGAGCGGACGTGCAGGGCGCGGTGGGCTCTGGCGACACCTCGTAAGGCGATGCGGCATACGTTGGTCGGATGGGTGCTGAAACCGATGGATCAGGCGCCATGCGTGCCGCCGTCATCCACGAACTCGGGCCGGCCGACTCGATTCGGCTGGAGACGCTTCCCGTGCCGCATCCCGCGCCACACGAGGTGCTCGTGCGGGTGGGCGCCACCACGGTGAATCCCGTCGACACGTTCGTGCGAAGCGGTGCATACCGCACACCGATGACGTTCCCGTTCATCGTGGGGCGCGATGCGGTGGGAGTCGTCGAAGCGCTGGGCGCCGGCGTATCGGCGTTCCGCGTCGGCGACCTCGTCTGGTGCAACAGCCTCGGCCACGGCGGCCGGCAGGGCGCTGCCGCCGAGTTCGTGTCGGTGCCGGTCGATCGGCTCTACCGACTGCCGAGCGACGTGGACCCGATCGAGTTCATCGCGACTGCGCATCCGGCCGCGACCGCGTGGCTCGCCCTCGTAGAACACGCACGCCTCGCGGCGGGTGGAACCGTCTTCGTCGGCGGAGGAGGCGGCAACGTGGGCTCGTGCGCGGTGGCGTTCGCGCGCGGGATGGACTGCGACGTGGTCACCACGGCGGGTGCGCGCGACCTGGAACGCCTGGCCGCAAGCGGAGCGACGGCCGTCGACTACCGCAGCGGGCGCGCAGACGCCGAGATCGCGGCGGCTCTGGGCGCCGTCGACTCCGAGAGCCGGCCAGCCGGGGCGGATGTCTGGCTGGACACCTCAGGCACGCTGAAGCTCGCGCAGGCGATGGATTCACTGGCCGAGCGCGGCCGCATCGTACTCATCGCCGGCGTCACCCGGCGCGATCTGCTCGAGTTCGGCCGGCTGTACACGCACGACCGTTCGGTGATCGGCTTCGCGATCAGCAACGCCGCAGTCGATGAGCTCGCCCGCGCGGCGGAGGCGATCACACGAGCCGTGGCCGCCGGAGCACTGCCGACGCCACGCATCCGTAAGGCTTCACTGAACGACGCCGCAGCAGCGCACGCCGCGATCGAGCGCGGAGAGACGCACGGCGAGCGCATCGTGCTCGTGCCGTGAGTCGCTGTCGTGAGGAGCGGGCACCCGTCAGCGCAGGCGCTGGCAGCGCGGACAATAGTGCGACGACCGGTTCATGAACGACGCCCGCGCGATCGCGGTCCCGCATCGCGGGCACGGCTGCCCGCTGCGGCCGTAAGCGTTGAGGCTGTGCGCGAAGTACCCGGACGCGCCGTTCACGTTCACGTACTGCGCGTCGAAGCTGGTGCCGCCCTCGGCGAGCGCCTTGTGCAGGACCGCACGCACCTCGGCGAGCACTTCGCGCGCCTTGCGCGTCGACAGAGTCGCCGTCGGCTGGTCGAAGTGGACCCGCGCAGCCCAGAGCGCCTCGTCGGCGTAGATGTTGCCCACCCCGCTGACCAGCGTCTGATCGAGGATCGCGCGCTTGACGGCGGTGCGCCGCAAGGCCAGTGCAGCCAGAAACCGTCCGTCGTCGAAGGCGGGATCGAGCGGGTCCCGCGCGATGTGCGCCACCTGGCTCGGCACCCGTGCCTGCACGACGCCGAATCCGCCTGCGGCGCCGTCCGGAGTCGGAAGCATGCGGTCCACAGCGAGCGAGCCGAACGTGCGCTGGTCGACGAAGTGCACCGCCAGCTCACCGCGCACAGGATGTTCCACCATCAGCCGCACCCGTGCGTGGCGCTCCAGCGGTGCCCCAGCCTCCCGAAGCAGCACCTGGCCGCTCATGGCCAGATGAAGCAGCAACGCTTCCTGTGACCCGAATGCCTCAGCCCGCTGCCCGGATACGTCGACCTCCGTGTCGTGGACCCCAGTGTCCTGGACATCCGCGTCCTGGAGTTCTGAGTCCGGGACATCCGGGTTCTGGACATCCGTGTCCTGGACATCCGTGTCCTGGACATCCGACGCCGTTCTGCGCCCGAGCGGCAGCCACAGGAACTTTCCACGGCGGGCGGCTCCCAGCATCCGTCGCCCCGTCAGCAGATCGGCGAGGTCACCCCGCCTGCGATCGTGGCGCGTGATGGCGCGTTCGTCGAGCACCTCGACTGAAGCGATCACGGCATCGGTGACGGCCGGTTCGAGACCGGCCCGCACCACCTCAACCTCGGGAAGCTCTGGCACTGCTGTCGTCGGCCGTACCGCCGGCCCCCGCGCCGGACGTGGCCAGCGACCACGCCTGAAGGGCCGCGGCCATCTCGGCGTTCTTCTTGCTGGTGCCCTCGCCGGTCGCGGTGACCACTCCCTCGACCGTCACCCTGGCATGGAAGGTCTTGTTGTGATCGGGTCCGGTGTCGGTCACCACGTATTGCGGCGGCGGCGCAGAATGACGCGATGCCAGTTCTTGCAGGCTGGTCTTCGGATCCATCGCTGCGCCGAACCGGTCCGGGTCGTGCAACAGCGGTTCGACTAAGCGCAGCACGAGCGCCGTGGCGACATCGCCACCGGCATCCAGGTAGACGGCCCCGATGATCGCCTCCACCGTGTCGGCGAGGATCGACGACTTGTCGGCACCGCCGCTGGATGCCTCGCCGCGGCCGAGCAGAATGAACTCGCCGAGTCCGATCCCCCGGGCGACCTCCGCGAGTGCGACGCTGCTCACCAGTGACGCACGGCGCTTGGCCAGCCCGCCTTCATCGAGGCGCGGATGCTCGCGGTACAGCTTGACCGTCACGGCCTGACCGAGAATCGAGTCGCCGAGGAACTCGAGGCGCTCGTTGTTCGGGATGCCGCCGTGTTCGTACGCATATGAACGGTGCGTGAGCGCAAGCGTCAGCAGGTCCGGGTCGATCCTGACCCCGAGGCGCCCCTGAAGCTCATCTGTCGACGCGCCCGCAGCACGACTCAGGCGCGCATCATTGGCGATGCGCGCCTGAGTCTGCGCACGCTGGGCATGCGCCGCATTACTAGACGTCGGCGACCTTGCGGCCCTTGTACTCCAGGAACAGCGGGGTACCGGCCGAGTCCTCGACGACCTTCGCGTGATGCGGAAGGCTGTAGGTCACCTTGCCGTTCTCGACGGTCTTGACGAGGTTGGGGACCTCCGCCTTCCACTGCGAGCGGCGTGCGTGGGTGTTGGCGCGCGACTTCTTCCGCTTGGGAACAGCCATGTCTCTACTCTTCTCTGTCTGGGGAGCCGGCCTTTTCAGGCGAACCGCTCCGGCCGGCGGCGTCATCGGAAGCGGGGAAGTCCGCGAGCGCAGCCCATCTCTGGTCGATGAATTCACTGGGTTCGCGATCCGGCAGATCGGCCAACCGCTCGCCGGTCTCTGGGTCGAGACCGGGGCAATCCGGTCGGCACACCGGCTGGAACGGCAGTGACAACACCACCGCATCCCTGACAGGAGGTTCAAGATCCACGTGGTCGTCGTGAACCTCGGCGTCGAAAGCTTCCCCAGAAGAATACGCGAAAAGCTCCTGGAAGTCGACTTGGACAGGCTCCGAGATGTCGGTCAGGCAGCGTCCGCAGACGCCCGTGGCGACCGCTGAGGCCTCCCCGGAGATGAGGATGCCCTCGTGAACGGACTCGAGACGAAGGTCGAGTTCGAGAGGCGCGCCGGCGGCCACACTCAGCAGGCCTTCGCCCAGCTTCTCGGGCACTTCGACTGTCAGCGACTCCTCGCGCATCTCGCCCGGCCTGTGCATCAGGTCGCGAACACCGAGGGAGTAGGGATTGCGGACGGCGGGAGACACGAACGACGATCCTACCCGTCGTACCCGACGCCATCCTGCGCGGTGTCTGTCGGGCTCGGCTTGTCGGGAGATCGTCGAAGGGAGGAGGGCCGACCGGACGGTTTCGACAAGCTCAACCAACGGGATGGAGGGGGGGCTCCACCAGCGGGCTGGAGGGGCTCAACCCGCGGACTGGAGGGGGCTCCACCCTCGGACTGGAGGGGGCTCAACCGGCGGGGCCCGGCTCAACCATTGCTGGCGCGGGCCGTCGCCGGCGCGCGCAGCCGACCCTCGAGCAGCGACACCGGAAGGAGGGTCGCGCGCAACCGTCTGGCCAGTCCGGCCGTCGCGGCCAGAGCCGACACCACCGTGACGACGTCGTCGACGAGCACCGGGTCCGCCCACCGCCCGTCTGGCGGACCGTACCTCTCCCGCTCGATCGCCTCCACGAGTCCGACAAGGGCGAGTGACGCCGCATCCTGTCTGACGGCATCCGGCCCGGTCTCCGACGAATCGGCCCACGTTCGGCGTAATCGCTCCGCGAATGCGCGGGGGGTTTCGGTCGGCGGCGCGGCCAGGCCGAGATCCAGCGTCGACGCGCGTAGCTCTGCCCAGGCCATGTATGCCCTCCCGCCGCCCTGGCGCACCGTCGCGAACCGTTTCGCACGCATCCGTCGCCTCAGCACGGCGGGTGTCAGCACCATCGCGAGGATGAGCAGGCCGACGGCGGCGACGCTGCTGCTGGAGGAGAACGCGGCGGTGGCCGTGTCCACCGCACCGCCGCCTGCTACCGGTTGATCGGTGGCCAGTCTGCGCTGGGTGCCGCCGGCCGCGCCGGCGCTCGACGTATCCGTCGGAACGGGCGCGGCCGCCCCACTCGTGTTGTAGTCCGGAACGGTTCCACGGCCGACCGTAGGTTCGAATGGCACCCAGCCGATGCCCGGGAAGTAGAGCTCCGGCCAGGCGTGCAGATCGTCGGAGGTGACCTGGTACTGGGTGGTCGACCCCGACGTGCCGGTGATGACACCGGGCAGGTAGCCGACCGCGATCCTGGCCGGGATGCCGAGTTCGCGCGCCATGAACACCATGGCCGCCGCGAAGTGCACGCAATAGCCGGCCTTCTGCTTGAGGAACGTCGCGATCGTGCCGGGCGTGTCGCCGTCGTAGCCACCGTTCTTAGGCGCATCCAGGGAGTAGCGGAAGGCGCCGTCGTGGAAGTACGACTGCAACGCCACGGCCATGTCGTACGGGGAGGTCGCGCCGGCGGTGACCGACAGCGCGGTCGCCCGGATCACCCCAGGCGCGTTGCGGGGAACGGTCAGATCCTCCTGCACCGAGTTCGGATAACGCGTTCCCGCGTCTCTCAGCTGCTGGGCCGTCGGCTGGATCGCTTTGGAGACCACGGTGTACTGCTGGTCGACCGTCGTGGCCGTGAGACCTGAGATCGTCAGGTCGTTGCGCTCCCACGCCCAGCTGCCGTTCAGCCCCTCGATCTTCGATGCCGGGTACGGCGCCGGCAGCCACTGGCTGGTCATGTTGTGCACCTGCACGTCGGTGACGACCTTGCTGGTCTTCACGTGCTTGTTCAGGCCGGGAACCGTGCCGATCGAGGTGGACGAGCTGAAGAATGTGGAGGGCGACTTGGTGTGCCGCCACACCTCGCCGGAGAACGCATCCAGCGTCGTCATCTGGAGATAGCCGGGCGAGGATGCCGTGGTCGAGTAGTCGATCACCGTCACGGGCACCGGCCGTCTGAGGTCGGCTCCGAGATCGATCAGCGGGCTCACGCCTTGGCCGAACAGTACGCCCGCCGCCGGGATCGCCTGTCTGCCGATCTGCTGGAAGCCGGGCGCCGTCGTGCCGATCACCAGCGCGACCACGATCGCACCAGCGGCGATGGAAAGCGATGCGGCGATCTCGGCTCCGGTGCCCCGGCGTGCCCGCACGTCGACCCGGAGCAGCACGAGATAGGCGATCAGACACAGGATGAGCGCCATCGGCGAGATTCCACCGTCCAGCAACGCGGCGGGCGCGATGAGCGCCGAAGCGACCACCACGCCGACGAGGGCGGGCCGGCGGAGCACGATCGCCACGAGATCGGACGTCCACGCGATGACACCGCCGACGGCGACCATGAGGAACAAGAACTCCGGGAGCGGATCGGCCGGAACCCCCTGGTCGTAGAACGACACCCTCGCACGGGAGACGAGGTCGCCGAATCCGACGGCCGTGGCAGGAGTAGGCACGAACCCGAGCAGCGCCGTCTGCGGGGCGAACAACGCGGTGATGAGCAGAACGAGCGCCACGAGTGAGAGCACGGGGGCCAGCGCGCGTGGGAGAGCGAGCGCACGGCACGCAGCAGACACGCCGAGAACCACGATGAAGGTGAGCAGCAGTTCCCACCACCATTCGGCGCCCGAGACGAGTCCGACGAGTGCGACCGCAAGTGCGGTCATGAGGGCGAGCAGCGCCCCGCTGCGCCGCGTGTCGGCCTGGCGGGGCGACAACCGCGAGACGGCGTTCTCGAAGCGGGCACGCGGCGCAGGCGGACCCGACACGCCGGGCAGCCTGCTGCGTGCCGCGCCACCGGGCGCGGCACCGCGCACCGTGTCAGCCATGGTGCACGACCGCCGAGCGGATGCCCGCCCGCTTCCACACGTCGCTCGGCGACTCCCCCGCCTTCACGTCGACGCAGGTCCAGCCGCGCCGCTCATAATGTTCGCGCAGCTCTGCGCGTTCACCGACGAAGAACACCACGGCCGGATCGCACAGCCCTCGCAGCGATGCCACGGCTGCCAGTTCGTCGTGGTCACCGTCGACGACGATCACGAACACCGGCACGGCCTGCGGGTTGCGGCGAAGCGCGGAGCCGAGGACTCCGGCCGGATCGGCGTTGTCGCGCCCGCACTGTTGGGCAGCGGCCAGGCCGACCAGAAGCGAATGCGCGCCGCCCGGCGGGTCGTACGCCGACACGGCAAGGCCGGCCAGTCCCGCGCGACCGGTGCCGGCCCTGCCCTGCAGCTGCAGCGGTGCGGATTCGGCCACTCCCAGCACATAGCCCTGGTCGATCAGGTGAGCGCCCAGCGATGCCGCGAGGTCGATCGCCGTCTCGAACCGGTCGTTCCCCGCGTCGCCGTGCAGATGCCGATGCTCGAGGCGGGCGCCCCCGTCGGTGTCCACCAGCATCCACGTCTCCGGATTGCTGCGCGGTTCCTCCTGCCGCACCATGAGCTTGTCGTGCCTTGCGGTCGCTCGCCAGTGCACGCGTCGCATCGGGTCGCCCGGGCGGTACTCGCGCGCGATCAGCTCGTCCGCGTTCGGGATGCTGTGCTTCACCAGTTCGTGCTCGTACCCCTCGCTGCGGGAGAGATCGAACTCGCCCCCTCCCAGGTCGTCCACGTGCGGAACGACGATCAGCGGCTTGCCCGAGCCCACCGCATACACGCAGCGCACGAGTGCGAACGGATCCGTGCGCTCCAGCAGCAGCGGCCCGACCGAGAACACGCCTCGCCGCGTCGTGCCCATCGTGTACCGAACCGTCGCGGAGTCGGAATGATCGCGGCTAGCCACGGCGTGCTCACCGAGCGGTGGAAGCGGCGCGAGGGAGGATGCCATGAGTCCGGCAGGGCACGCATCCCGCCACCTCAGGCTGGGCGCGCGGCGGCTCGCCTCATTGCGCACCGTGACCGAGACCTGCGCGGGCTCGACCGCCGTGACGACATCGGACTCGAACTGTCGGGCGACACTGATCCACGGCCGATCGACGGTCACGGCGATCGCGGCGGCGAGCGGGAGAAGGAGCAGCACCAGGCCGAGCACGAGCAGGTCCACCCTGCCGAACCAGGCTGCACCCACCATCGAGAGGGCACCCGCCAGCGTCAGCCCGACGCCTCGCCAGGTCGGTCTCGGCCGCTGCGCTGCTGACCGGGCACGTGTGGCCCTCATGCGGCACAGGCTACTTCGGTTGCCCCGTGGGCACGGGGGTGGCTGCGACGATACGGGAGACGACGTCGGCGAGCACGGCAGCACGCTCGTGATGCTGGCCCATTGCACGGCTGGTGGGCAGCAAGCGGTGCGCCAGCACGGGCACGGCCAGCGCGTCGACGTCGTCAGGCAGCACGAAGTCACGACCCTCCAGCGCGGCACGCGCCTTGGCAGCGCGCACCAGCTGAAGCGTTGCCCGCGGGCTCGCTCCGAGCCTCAGGTCGGCGTCGTCGCGAGTGCCGTGAGCGATGGCGACCGCATACTGCTTGAGGGCGTCCGACGCGAAGACCCGCCTGGCCAGCGCCATCATCTCGCGCAGCCGGTCACTGGTGACGACGGCACCGATGCGGGCGAGCGGGCTTGACGTGTCCCGGCCGGTCAGCATCTCGATCTCGGCCTGTTCGTCCGGATAACCCATCGCGATGCGTGCCATGAAGCGGTCACGCTGGGCCTCGGGGAGTTCGTACGTGCCCTCCATCTCGACCGGGTTCTGAGTGGCGATCACGATGAACGGTTCGGGCAGCGGATACGTCGACCCGTCTACCGTGACGTGCCGCTCCTCCATGCACTCCAGCAGCGCGGACTGCGTCTTCGGGCTGGCGCGATTGATCTCGTCGCCGATGACGATGTTGGCGAACACCGCGCCGGGCTTGAACTCGAACCGTCGTTCCGGCTGGTTGTACACCGAGACGCCGGTGACATCCGATGGAAGCAGGTCGGGCGTGAACTGAATGCGGCTCACGCTGCAGTCCACCGACTTCGCCAGCGCCTTAGCCAGCATCGTCTTGCCCACCCCTGGCACGTCTTCGATCAGCAGGTGCCCGTCGGCCAGCAACACGGTCAGCGCGACCCGAACCGCATCATGCTTGCCGTCGATCACCGCCTCGACGTTGGCCGCGATCTGCTCGGCCTCTTCGCGCAGTTCGTCGGGTGTGATGCGCGGTTCCGTGTCGGATGCCTCGGCCGAGGCATCCGTGGGCTGTTTGGTCGGAAGCGTGTTCATATTTCCTGCAGATAGTCGTATACCGCACGCGGCACGTACGGGCTCACGTCGCCGCCCAGCGCGGCGACCTGACGCACCAGCGAACTCGACACGTGAGCGTTCGCAGGGCTGGGCAGCATGAAGACCGTCTCGACACCGGCCAGGTCGCGGTTCACGATCGCCATCGGTGTCTCGTACGCGACGTCGACCTGGGAGCGGATGCCTTTGACCAGTGCGTTCGCTCCGACATCGGTGCAGTAGTCGACGAGCAGCCCGACGCTCCACGCCGCCACGATGATGTTGCCGGGCAATCGCTCGTCGGCGATGGATCGCTCCAGCAGAGACACCCGCTGAGCGATCGGCAGCATCGCACTCTTGTCGGGGTTGTGAACCACCAGCACATGGATCTCATCGAACAGGCGCGCCGAACGGGCGATCACATCCAAGTGACCCAATGTGACCGGGTCGAACGAACCAGGGACAACGGCGATCCTGCTCATAGGGCTCCAGTGCTCATAGGGTTTCAGAATAGCGGCCGGGGTTTACCCGATCGTTATCATTCAGCGGATGCTCGGCGTGCCCGTCACGCGCGCGCCAGGAAGTCTCGGGACCGCTCCGTCAGCCGCTCAGCGATCGCCGATGCCAGAACCGGGTGCGCGAACAGCTCGGGGTCGCTCTCGAGCAAGGCTGCGGCATCCGCTCT
Organism: Humibacter antri; assembly: GCF_054777235.1. Lineage (NCBI taxonomy): Bacteria > Bacillati > Actinomycetota > Actinomycetes > Micrococcales > Microbacteriaceae > Humibacter > Humibacter antri. Next base: position 95,068 of record NZ_BAAHAW010000021.1, read on the forward strand.
GGCCTTCTCGATGACGGCGCCGTCGCGGGCGACCCGCAGCAGTCGAAGCGACGACCTGCCGCCCGACTGGTTGCTGCCGAGCACATCACCCTCCCTGCGGAGGTCGAGGTCGGCCTCGGCGAGTGCGAACCCGTCGAGCGTGGCCGCAACGGTGTCGACGCGTTCTCGGGCGAGTGTCCCGGCCTCGGCGGTCGTGACGAACAGGCAGAGGCCTGGCACACTGCCGCGGCCGACGCGGCCGCGCAGCTGGTGCAACTGCGAGACGCCGAACCGGTCGGCGTCGAGCACGATCATCGCGGAAGCGTTCGGCACGTCGACGCCCACTTCGATCACGGTCGTGGCCACGATCAGGTCGAGCGCGCCGGCCGCAAACGAGCGCATCACGGCGTCTTTGTCGTCGGCCGTCATCCGCCCGTGCAGTGCCGCGGCCCGAGCGCTGGACAGCAGCGGGTCGGCCTGGATCGCTGCGATGGTCTGCTCGACGGAGGCGACGGGGGCGACCGCGCGGTCGGCATCCGTCTCGTTCGGCTCTGCGAGTTCGTCGTCTTCGACCTCCTTGGCGCTGATCGCGGGGCAGACGACGAACACCTGATGCCCTGCGGCGATCTCCTCGGACGCTCGTTCCCAGATGCGCTGCTCCCAGCGCGGATGCTCGGCCAGCGGCACGACGAAACTCTCGATGCGCTGCCGACCGGCCGGCAACTGCGCGATGGTCGACACGTCGAGATCGCCGAACACGGTCATCGCCACGGTGCGCGGGATGGGCGTGGCGGTGAGCACCAGCTGGTGCGGCGGGGTGGATGCCTTCGCCCGCAGTATGTCTCGCTGTTCGACGCCGAAGCGGTGCTGTTCGTCGACCACGACGAGTCCGAGATCGAAGAACGACACGTTCTCACTCAGCAGGGCGTGCGTGCCGACCACGATCTGCGCCTGTCCGCTCACTGCCCGGAGCAGGGCCTTCTTGCGTTCGGCGGCGGTGAGCCTGCCCGTGATCAGGGTGGGCATGAGCTCTGCGGACAGATCCGGACCGAGCGCGGCAGCGATCGAGCGCAGGTGCTGCGATGCGAGCACCTCGGTCGGGGCGAGGAACGCCGACTGGCCGCCGTTGTCTGCGATCTGAAGCATGGCGCGGAGTGCGACCACCGTCTTGCCGCTTCCCACCTCGCCCTGCACGAGCCGGTTCATCGGAACCGGCTGAGCGAGGTCATGCGCGATCTGGTCGCCCACAACGTGCTGGTCATCGGTGAGCTCGAACGGGAGCGCCTTCTCGAAGCGGGCCGCGTATCCGTCGGATACAGGCATGCGCGCGGTTGCGGCCGTTTCGCGCAGTCGCTCGCGCTCCCGCAGCAAGGCGGCCTGCAGCACGAAAGCCTCTTGATATCGCAGCGCGTCCCTGGCTCGCCGCCAGTCCGCGTCATCGGCGGGGGTGTGGATGCCCGACAACGCCTTCTCGAAGCGGGCCAGCTTGCGCTGAAGCACGATCGCATCCGGCACGGGGTCTTCGACCTGGCCGAGCCTCGGCAGAACCTCCTCGCGGATGACCTTGGCGATCTTCCAGCTCGCCAGTGTCGACGTGGCCGGATAGATCGGGATCGGCCGGACTTGCCAGCTCTCGGCATCGGAATCGCTCGTGTCTGCGTCGAACAGCTCGTACTCCGGATGCGTGAGCTGCGGCACTCCCTTGTACCGGTTCACTTTGCCGGCGAAGATGCCACGACGACCGGGAACCAGCTCGTTCTCCCGCCATTTCTGGTTGAAGAACGTCAGCGACAGGGTTCCGGTCCCGTCGGAGATCACCGCCTCCACGATCGACCCGTGCCGCTGCCGCATGGGCCGCGAGGAGCAATGCTTCACCTCGGCGACGATGGTGACGTCCTCATCGTTCGGCAACTCGGCCAGTGCCGTCAGCTCGCCACGGTGCGCGTACCTGCGGGGATAGTGCGCCAATAGATCGCCGACCGTTCGATGTCCGAACGCCCGCGCGAACAGCGCGGCCTCACGCTCGCCGAGCATGGCTCGCAGCGGAGTGGCGAGACCGATGACACCGGATGTTCCGTCGCGGCCGATCGACGATGCGCCGGTCTCACCCACGAGATTCGTCGACGACGGCGCCATGAACCCAGGCTAGAGCAGACGGCCGACACGCATGCCGTCGCGTGCTCCGAGGTTCGCCAACATGACGGATCGCGCTCTCCCGCCGAAAACATGCCAGTTCGGCCTGTTCTCGGTCGATAGTCCTGCTGAGGCACGCGGGCGATCGATACCCTCGTAGACATGACGCGCATCGTGTCCGGATTCGCCGGGTCTCTGAGCCTGGCCGTGCCGCGATCCGGTACCCGGCCGACGAGCGACCGGGTGCGCGAGGCCATGTTCTCCTCACTCGAGGCGATGGATGCCGTGAGCGGCATGAATGTTCTCGACCTGTATGCCGGCTCGGGCGCGCTCGCGCTGGAGGCAGTGAGCCGCGGTGCCGCATCCGCGGTGCTCGTCGAGCAGAACGGACAGGCCGCCGACGTCTGCAGAGCGAACACCGCTGCCGTTCTGAAGGCGAACGACCGAGCGCGCACCGGCACCCGTCCTCGTGCGCAGGTTCGCCAGACATCGGTGCGCTCTTACCTCGCGCAGCCCGCGGACCGATCGATGGACCTGGTGTTTCTCGACCCGCCGTACGACGTCACAGACGACGAGCTGAGCGAGGCGCTGACCGCACTAGTCCCCCGGCTGAGCGAGGACGCTCTCGTCGTCGTGGAACGCAGCGCGCGATCCCCCGAACCGCGCTGGCCCGACGCGCTCGAACTACTTCGCTCGAAGTCGTACGGCGAGACCGCGGTGTGGTTCGCTCAGCCGGCCGCGCCGTCCCAGCCGGCGTAAGGGTCCCAGCCCCCGGCTCCGTCATACGGATGCCCGTCCACGCTCACCGACGCCTGCGGCTCGTCAGTCGCCCCCAGCACGACGCCGATCGCACGGAACCCCGACGGCAGCGCGGCTTCCGAGGGGAAGCATGCCAGAAGCGCGTGGTCCTCTCCCCCGGCAAGCGCCGACGCAGGATCGTCGCCGAGGGCTTCCGAATGAAGGTCGAGCCGCACGCCGGATGCCTCGGCGATGCGCCCCGCATCCAGCGCGAGACCGTCGCTGACGTCGAGCATCGCGGTCGCCCTTGCCACGGCGGCCGCGACTCCCGCGGCGATCGGCGGCTGCGGCCGGCGTTGCACGGCTACCTCGGGAACACGCAAGGCAACGTCGGCGGCGAGGCGGGCATCCGGTACCCCATCGGCGTCGACGGCATCAGCGAAGAGCGCGCGCAGACCCCGCGCGGCACGGCCGAGCGTGCCGGCCACCGCTACCACGTTGCCCGGACGCGCGCCGGAGCGGAGTACGGGGAGACGCCCTTCGAGATCGCCGAACGCGGTCACGGCGATGGTGAACGCGTCGGATGCCGAAAGGTCCCCTCCCACGACGCCGCAGCCGGGTGCCAGCGACTCGCACGCCTCCCGGAACCCGTCGGCCACGGATTCCAGCACGTCGACCCGGGTGTCGGTCGGTGCGGCGATCGCCACCACCAGCGCCGTCGGCCGGGCACCCATTGCGGCGACGTCCGCGAGGTTGGTGGCGGCGGCCTTCCAACCGATGTCCGCCGGCGACGACCACGCCCAGCGGAAGTCAGGACCGGCGATCATCATGTCGGTCGTCACGACGTACCGTCCATCGGGCGCGGCGAGCACTGCTGCGTCATCGCCGGGCCCGACGATCGTCGCGGACGACTGCGGAAGCCGCGGGAAGATGCGCCGCAGAGTGTCGATCTCGCCCACGGACGCCACAGTGTCGGCATCCGCCGGCGCCGCACCGTCGGACTGAGCGCGGTCGCCGTCACGATGCGTGCCGCACCCGGAATCCGCCATGCATCCCACGTTATCGCGAGCACTGCCGCTCACTCACCGGGTCGGCTCGAACCCGGGCGCCGGCGCCCAGGTCTTTCACCTCGATCGCCTCTATCGTTGACGTGATGCCCCCTCGTTTTCGGCGCTCCCTCGCCGCCCTGCTCGCCGTCGGCGCCTCGACCGTGCTTCTGACCGCGTGCGCGCCGACGGTCGCGATGGAACCCGCCGCGGACGCCAACAGTCCACGCTGCGCCGACGTCATCGTGCACTTGCCCGACTCGATCGCTGGCAAGGCGCAACGCGAGACCGATGCGCAGGCGACGAGTGCGTGGGGCGACCCGGCGGTCGTGCTGCTGCGCTGTGGAGTCACACCCATCGGTCCCACGACAAGACCGTGCATCACCGTGAACGGGATCGACTGGGTGCTCGAGAACGACCCCGCCGACTCGGCCCTTCGCTACATCACCTTCGGCCGAACGCCGGCCACCGAGATCGTGATCCAGCACGGCAAGGGCGGCGTCGCCGACGCTTCGGTGCTTCCTGCCCTCGCCGACGCGATCGGCGAGATACCGCAGCAGAAGAACGAGAAGTGTCTGGGGACCGCCGACGTCACCTCACCGAGTGGCACGCCCACACCGACACCGACGACGACGGCCACCCAAACAGGCTGACCCCGGTCCGTGACACACGACCCGGGTTTCGACGAGCTCAACCGGCGGGGACGAGCTCAACCGGCGGGGATGAACTCAACCCGCGGGGATGAGCCCAACCGGCGGGCATGAGCCCACCGGCGGGGATGGGCTCAACCGGCGAGGCGACCCGAACGTCGGGGCGACGCCTATCGCTGGAGCGCCAGGTCGATCAACTCGTCGATCAGTGCCGGATAGCTGAGCCCGGATGCCTGCCATACCTTCGGGAACATCGAGATCGGCGTGAACCCTGGCATCGTGTTCACCTCGTTGATCACCCATCCGTCGTCGGTGAGGAAGAAGTCGACGCGTGCGAGTCCGGCACAGTCGATCGCCTGGAACGCGCGCACCGCGAGGCTCTGCATGTCGGCGAGCTGTGCGTCCGTGAGGTCCGCGGGGCACACCAGGTCGATGCCGGGCGCATCCAGGTACTTCGCCTCGAAGTCGTAGAACCCGCGACCAGACACCACGATCTCACCGGCAACGGATGCCCGTGGCTGCTCCCCCGTGCGCCCGCCGAGAACGCCGATCTCGACCTCGCGCCCGATCACGGCCGACTCGATCAGGGCCTTCTCGTCTTCGGCGAACGCGACATCGAGCGCATCCGAAAGGCCCTCAGCCGAGGTGATCTTCGTCACGCCGACGCTGGAGCCCGCGCGTGCCGGCTTCACGAACAGCGGCGAGCCGAGCGTGCGCACCCGATCGGCGACGACGTCCTGCGCGCGTTCCCATTCGTCGCGCGTGACCGTCACCCAGGGCGCGACGGCGATGCCTGCGGCTTGCAACACGATCTTCGTGAAGTGCTTGTCCATGCCGAGCGCGCTGCCGAGCACACCCGAACCCGCGTACGGGATGCCGGTGAGCTCGAGGAGGCCCTGGATCGTACCGTCCTCGCCCCACAGGCCGTGCAGGATGGGCAGCACCACGTCGACCTCGCCGAGCGAGGTGATGACGCCGCCTCGCTCGACGGTCAGCTCTCGTGACCGCGTCGACTCCGGCCAACGTACCCGGCTGCCGTCGTCACGCACCTCGGGGAGGGCATCCGGATCGAGTGCGAAGACGTGCGGATCGTCACGCTCGAGCACGAACGCACCGTCGCGCGTGATCCCCACCGGGATGACGTCGTAGCGATCGCGGTCAAGCGCCCCGAGCACCCCGCCCGCCGTGGCGCAGCTGATCGAATGCTCGCTCGAACGCCCGCCGAAAAGAAGCACGAGGACGCGCTTGTGAGTCATCCGTAGTCCTTTCACCCCGCGGGGTGTCGTCGGTGGTCAGATGGGGGGCCAGATCCGCCGGTGCAAGCGTACCGGCCAGCACCTGTCCCACCTGTTCGACGATCGGCATCTGCACGCCCTTCGCCTTCGCCAGGGCGAGGATCGGCGCAACGGATGCCAACCCCTCCGCCGTCTGATTCATCTGCTTCACGACCTCCGCGAAGGCATACCCCTGGCCGAGCAGTCGTCCGGCGGTGTTGTTGCGCGACAGCGGCGACTGGCAGGTGGCGATCAGGTCGCCGAGTCCCGCGAGGCCGGCGAGCGTTTCGCGCTCGGCGCCGTGCGCGACAGCGAAGTCGGTCATCTCGACGAGGCCGCGCGTGATGATGGACGCCTTCGTGTTCTCGCCGTAGCCGACGCCGTCGACTATGCCGATCGCCACCGCGATCAGGTTCTTCAACACACCACCGAACTCGGTGCCGATCACGTCGGTGTTCACGAACGAGCGGAAGTACGGGTTGCGGGCGGCGAGCGCGACCCCGTGCGCGGTGTCCATGCTGACCGATGACACGACGGCCGCGGTCGGCTGCTTCTTCGCGATCTCCAGCGCCAGGTTCGGGCCGGATGCCACCGCGATGCGCTCCGGATCGATCGCCAGAACCTCGGCGATCACCTCGCTCATCCGCAATCCCGTGCTCTTCTCGACACCCTTCATCAGGCTGACCACGGGCACATCCGCCGGCAGCATCGGCTCGAGCGCCACCAGGTTCTCCCGCAGAGTCTGGCTGGGCACCGAGACGAACAGCTGATCGACGTGCGCCAGCGCCTCCTGGAGATCGGAGGTCGCAGTGAGGTTGCGAGGCAGGTTGATGCCCGGCAGGTACTGACTGTTTCGCCTGGCTTCCCGGATCTCGCGCGCCGCCTCCGGTCGCCTGGCCCACAGCGTCACCTGCGAGCCGCCATCCGCCAGCACCTTGGCGAAGGTGGTTCCCCAGCTGCCTGCTCCCAGGACCGTGACGCGCCTCGCCGGCGCCGGCTTAGCCCTCAAAGCGCCCCGTCTCGCTCTGCGCGTGCGCGGCCGGATCCCAGCGCGTCGGCGGCGCCTTCTCGCCGCGCAGCTTTTCCAGCTCGTGGGTGATCGCCTGCATGATCTTGTCGGTCGCCGCGGACAGCACGGTGGCCGTGCGTGGCCCGTCGCGGTACTCGGAGAGGTCGACGGGAGCACCGATCGAGAACGTGATGGTCTTGCGCGGGAAGACGCTGATCTTCTTCGCGTAGCGCTCCATGATCTGCTGGGTGCCCCAATGCGCGACCGGAATGACCGGGATGCCATAGTCCAAGGCGAGTCTTGCGGCTCCCGTCTTTCCCCGCATCGGCCACAGATCGGGGTCGCGGGTCAGCGTGCCCTCCGGGTACACGATGACGACGTTGCCGTCGTCCACGATGTGCTGCGCCTGCGCGATCGGCGCGCCGCGGCCGCCGTGGCTCCGACTCACCGGCACCTGCCCCGAGCGCTTGAGGAACCAGCCCACCACGGGAACGGAGAAGAGGCTCTCCTTCGTCAGGAATCGTGGAGCCCGTCCACGCCGCCAGATCATGGAGCCGACGACGAGCGGATCGATCTCGCTGTAGTGGTTGGGGGCGATGATGAACGCTCCCGTCAGCGGCAGGTTCTCGCGCCCGTGCACCTTGAACCGGGCGATCCAGCCGACGATCGGAACCACCACGCCTGCCATGATCCAGAACACGCTCGGGCGGCTGGTCTCCTTGCGGATCCTGCGCGGCTTCACCGCCGCAGGTTCCGCCCCGTCGTGGCGCGCGGCATCCGGTTCTTCGGGTGTTTTCGGCACCCGCCCATTATCCGCTATCCCGTACGCCCGATCCGGGCATGCTTCGACCCACGCCCAGGCCCTAGCCCTGGTGGTCAGTCGCACGCTCCGCCGGAATTCGCACGATCGGCCGCATCAAAAAAACGATTTCGTCCGGCGGATCGTACGATTTCCGGCCGATCGCGTGAACGAGATTTCCGGCCGATCGTGTGAACGAGCACGGCCGCGGGTCGGCCTACGGCTCGAAGACGAAGTCGGCGCCGAGCTGCTCGAGCTTGCCGATGAAGTTCTCGTAGCCGCGGCTGATGATGCCGACGTTGCTGACCGTCGATGTGCCGTTCGCGGTGAGCGCGGCGATCAGGTGGCTGAATCCGCCGCGAAGATCGGGTACCTCGATGTCGGCGCCGTACAACTCGGTGGGTCCGGAAATGACGGCGGAGTGGTCGAAGTTGCGCTGACCGAAGCGGCACGGATGTCCACCGAGGCACTCCTTGTGGATCTCGATCGTCGCACCCATCTCGACCAGGGCATCCACGAAGCCGAAACGCTGCTCGTACACCGTCTCGTGCACGATGGAGACGCCCCTGGCCTTGGTAAGGGCGACCACGAGCGGCTGCTGCCAGTCGGTCATGAATCCGGGGTGAACATCCGTCTCGATGATCACCGGCCTGAGCTCTCCACCCGGGTGGTAGAAGCGGATGCCGTCATCGTCGATGTCGAACGCGCCGCCCACCTTGCGGAACACATTCAGGAACGTCAGCATCTCGGCCTGGCGCGCACCGCCGACGAAGATGTCTCCCTCGGTCGCCAGCGCAGCAGCCGCCCAGCTTGCGGCTTCATTGCGGTCGAACAACGCCGTGTGACTGTACCCGGTGAGCCGGTCGACACCCTCGATGCGGATCACCCGGTCGGTGTCGACCGTGATGATGGCGCCCATCTTCTGCAGGATGTTGATGAGATCCATGATCTCGGGCTCGATCGCGGCACCGCGCAGTTCCGTGATGCCCTCCGACTTGACCGCCGTGAGCAGCACCTGTTCGGTGGCCCCCACGCTCGGGTACGGCAGCTCCACCTTTGCACCGTGCAGGCCGTTCGGCGCGGTCATGCGGATGCCGCTGGGCAGCTTCTCCACGACCGCGCCGAACCGGCGAAGCACCTCGAGGTGGTAGTCGATCGGCCGGTCGCCGATGCGGCACCCGCCCAGGTCGGGGATGAACGCCTCGCCGAGCGCGTGCAGCAGCGGCCCGCAGAACAGGATCGGGATGCGGCTGGAACCCGCGTGCGCGTCGATGTCGGCCATGTGGGCACTCTCGACACCCGTGGGGTCGAGCAGCAGCACGCCCTCGTCCGGTCCGTCGGTGACCTTGACGCCGTGGATCTCCAAAAGCCCGCGCACGACGCGCACGTCGCTGATGTCGGGCACGTCGCGCAGTTCGCTCGGTCCGTCGGCGAGGATCGCGGCGACCATCGCCTTCGTGACGAGGTTCTTCGCCCCCTTCAACCGGATGCGTCCGCGGAGCGGCTGTCCACCGTTGATGGTGATCTTCTCGGCTGTCAGCCCCACTCGGGCTCCTGCGGCCTGCGCATCCTGAAGAAGTGAGTTCACTAGATTTTCACCGGCAATGTCTTAGGCCGCCAAGACTCTCGGCGGGCTTCGAATTCTGTGATCTGCGCTTCATCACGCATAGTGAGGCCGATGTCATCCAGCCCCTCGAGCAACCGCCACCTAGTGTAATCGTCGATATCGAAGTCGACGGTCAGGTCGGCGAGCCGCGCCTCACGTGCAACCAGATCGACGGTCACCTCTATTCCGGGGTTCGCGTCGATGGCAGCCCACAGCTTCTCGAGATCATCCTCGGCGATCGTTCCGGTCAGCAGGCCCTGCTTGCCCGAGTTGCCTCGGAAGATGTCGCCGAACCGCGGACTCAGCACCGCCGAGAATCCGTAGTCGCGTAGCGCCCAGACGGCGTGCTCGCGGGATGATCCGGTGCCGAAGTCGGGACCGGCGATGAGGATGCCGCCGTTCTTGTACGGCTCCTGGTTGAGCACGAAGCCAGGGTCCTGGCGCCAGGCGTAGAACAGAGCGTCGTCGAACCCGGTCTTCGTCACCCGCTTCAGGAACACTGCAGGGATGATCTGGTCGGTGTCGACGTTCGACCGTTTCAGTGGCACCGCAGTACCGGTCAGTGTCGAGATCTTCTCCATGTCAGGCACCTGCCTTCGTCTCGGAAGCGACATCTGTATGGTCGAGGTCCCACGGGCTGGAGAGCGTGCCGCGAATGGCCGTGGCCGCCGCGACCAGCGGTGAGACCAGGTGGGTGCGCCCGCCCTTGCCCTGGCGACCTTCGAAGTTGCGATTGCTCGTCGACGCGCAACGCTCCCCCGGTGCGAGCTGGTCGGGGTTCATGCCGAGGCACATCGAGCATCCGGCGAAGCGCCACTCCGCACCGAACTCCTCGACGATCTTGTCTATGCCCTCGGCCTCCGCCTCCAAACGCACGCGGGCGGAGCCCGGAACGACCATGACGCGCACGCCGTCGGCCTTCTTTCTGCCTTTGATGATCGAGGCGAAGGCACGCAGGTCTTCGATGCGCGAGTTGGTGCAGGAGCCCATGAACACGGCATCCACCTGGATGTCTTTCAGCGGTGTTCCCGCCTTCAGATCCATGTACTCGAGCGCGCGTTCGGCGGCCGCGCGGGCGTTCGGGTCGGCGAAGCCGGCCGGCTCAGGCACGACGTCGCTGAGCGACACGCCCTGTCCGGGGTTGGTGCCCCAGGTGACGAACGGTTCGAGGGCGTCGGCGTCGATGAACACTTCCGCGTCGAACACGGCGTCGTCGTCGGTGGCGAGTGTCTTCCAGTACTCGACCGCGACATCCCAGTCGTCGCCCTGCGGCGCATGCGGGCGCCCCTTCAGGTACGCGAACGTGGTCTCATCCGGGGCCACCATGCCGGCTCGGGCGCCGGCCTCGATCGACATGTTGCAGATCGTCATGCGGCCCTCCATCGAGAGCGCACGGATGGCGCTGCCGCGGTACTCGAGCACGTAACCCTGCCCCCCGCCGGTGCCGATCTTCGCAATCACCGCCAGGATGATGTCCTTCGCCGTCACCCCAGGGCGCAGCGTGCCCTCGACCGTGATCGCCATCGTCTTGAACGGCTTCAGCGGCAGCGTCTGCGTGGCGAGCACGTGCTCGACCTCGCTGGTGCCGATGCCGAACGCCATCGCACCGAACGCGCCGTGCGTCGAGGTGTGCGAGTCGCCGCACACGACGGTGATGCCCGGCATGGTGAGCCCCAGCTGCGGCCCCACAACGTGCACGATGCCCTGCTCGATGTCGCCGAGGGAGTGCAGGCGCACGCCGAACTCGGCGCAGTTCTTGCGCAGCGTCTCGATCTGCGTGCGGCTGGTGAGGTCGGCGATCGGCTTGTCGATGCCGATCGTCGGCGTGTTGTGATCCTCGGTCGCGATGGTGAGGTCCGGCCGGCGCACCGGTCGGCCCGCCATCCGCAGCCCGTCGAACGCCTGCGGACTGGTGACCTCGTGCACCAGGTGCAGGTCGATGTAGATGAGGTCGGGGGTGCCGTCCTCGCCCTTCACGACGAGGTGGTCCGCCCAGATCTTCTCGGCCAGTGTGCGGGGACGTGACAGCCCTGACTGCTCTGCCTGTGTCGGCGACGCAACGCCGGACGGATGCGCGTCAGGCGCGCCGTCCGTGCGCACGGCATCGGATGCTGTGCTCATGCTGAACGATTTCTCCTTGCGTGTGGGACCGGGTGTACGACCCGGTGGTGAAGCCACGAAAGAACTCCGCGACGAGCGAGGCCCGAATGTTAGGACTCGTCGCGGCGAGTAAGGAGGAGTGAGACGACCAGCACCCGTTCAGGGTAACACCGCGCGCGTGGCGAAATGCTGCCCGTCGAGCTTGCCCTCACCGTCGGTTGAGCTTCCACTCGCCGCCGATCGGGCTTGCCCGTTACCGCCGGCCGAACTTCCTCTCGCCGTCGGTTGAGGTTCCCCTTGCCGTCGGTTGAGCTGCCGTTGCCGTTGCCGTCGGTTGAGCTTGTCGAAACCGCGTCGCGTGCGGCGTCTGGTTTCGACAAGCTCAACCAGCGGACCGCGAGCCCAACCTGCGGACCGCGACCTCAACCAGCGGACCGCGAGCCCAACCAGCGGACCAGCGACCTCAACCAGCCGACCGCGAGCTCAACCAGCCGACCGCGAGCTCAACCAGCGGACCAGCGGGCAGCGCTCAGGCGGTGACGAGTTGCACGCGGTAGCTGCCGAACAGCACCGCCACTCCGGGCGCGAGCGGAGTGGCAACGCCCGGTGTGAGCGTGGTGGCCGCGTCCGCCGCATCCTGAACGCTCACGCCATTCGTGGAGTGCAGATCGGTGATCCGGATGCCCTCAGCCGATTCCTCGAGAACAGCGTGCGTCTTCGAGACGCTGCGGGCCGGGTCGTCTACGGGGAGCAGTTCGGCGCTCGTCCACGGTTCGAAGCGCACCGGGTTGCGCCCGACCAGCAGAGCACCGTTGACGGGCACGCGCGCACCGGTCGGGAGCACGACGAGCCACGCCGGCAGCACGTCGGTATGCGCACCCTCCGGGCCGGGCGCGGGCGGATTGAACACGGGGAGCGACGCCGCACGCGGGGGCATCCGCTCGGTGCGGGTGTCTGTGTCGTGGCGCGGCGGAACCAGGCCGGGCGGCGGCGTGATGAAACCCGACGAGTCCACCCGCGCCACTATACCGATGCCGCCGGGTCGGCCGCGGGTGCGCCTGAGGCCGCCGCACGCATTGCACGAGACCGGGCCGCACCGGATCGCGACGACGTACGGCGACGGAAGAACCGATACGAGGCGAGGCGCCTGCGCAGCCAGCCCGCTGACTCGTACACCGACGCGAGCGTCTGCTCGACGCCGTGCCACAGCAGAGTGCTGCGTTCCTCCGACACGTCGGTTCCGTCGAAGACCGCGGCGTCGGCATCCGCCGCGAGCCCGGACAGCGCTCCGGCCTCCAGCGGTATGCCCTGCTGAACCGACTGCGCCTGAAGCGACGCGGCCGTCTGGCACCTCGTCGCCACCCTCGGCACGCTGAAGCCCAGCTCGCCGAAGCCGTCGACGAGCTCGTCCCAGGCGCCGGCCGCCCGCCGGTCTCCCGGCCCCCTTGCGCGTCGCAGCCGCCTGCGATTCTTGAGTGCGGCGATGATGAGCATGGGCACGAAGATCGCGAGAGCGACCAGCAGCAGGGAACCGACAATGTAGTACGCCCAGGCCGGAAGCACGAACGCGTGCTTGTCCTGCGGCGGCTTGTTGTCTTTCGTCTTGACCGGGGTCAGCAGATCGTCGGCCTTCGGCGGCGTGTTCGGGGGCTGCCGTACCTGCGGCTGAGGCTGCAGCTTGGGCTTGACGGTCTGGTCCTTCGGGGCGTCGGTCTTGGTGGGCGTCGGGAAGAACGGCACCCAGCCGACACCCTGGAACGCGACCTCGTCCCACGCCGTCACGTCATTGCCGGTGAACGTCACGGTGCCCTTGCCGTCGCTGTGCGACTTGAAACCCATGACGATGCGAACCGGGTAGCCGAGGTGGCGGGCCATCAGCGCGAACGCCGACGTGTACTGCTCCTGATCGCCGACCATCGGCGTCTTCTGCAGCAGATCGTTCATGCGGTCGGCACCTTCGCCGGCGCGCGATGGCACCGGATCGGAGGCGCGGCCGTGGCTCAGATAGCCCAGCTTCTTCAGCGACCTCTCGATGTTGCGCAGCTTCTGGATGGCGCTGGCCGAGCCGCCGGAATACTGCTCGGCCTTCGTGGCGATCACGTCGGGCACGTTGGTGATGCTCGGCATCGCGAGCTTCGCGACCGGCACGTTCTTCAGCGCCTTGTCGTCCGGTACCTTCTGCGCGGTCGCCTGCACCGTGTAGGCGAGGCCGCGGGAGACGCCACTGGTCACGGCGGTCGTTCCGGTCGCCGCGTTCACGCGGACCGTGTCACGAGGATCGATGTCGCCGGGATGCGCATCGAACCGCAGCTCGTCGGTGTACCCGAGTTCGGGAAGCCACACGTTGTCGTAGCCGAGCACCGAGAACTTCGATATGGTCTTGGCGCCCGCAGTGAAGAGCGGCGGCGTGGGGATCGTGCTTCCGAGCAGCTCGAAGCTGCCCGATCCGTCCGTCTGCTCGCCGGGACCGGTCACGCTCCAGACGACGCCGTTGTAGCTGTCCATGGTCGCCAGCCTGACGAGGCTTCCGCTGGGCAGATTCGTCGCCGTGAACAGCTTGGTCTTCTGCAGTTCGTTCGTGTACTTGCGGAACCCGGCCAACGGCGCCGGGTAGTCCAGAGGGTTGAACGGCGGCTGCACGGCATCGCGCACCACCACGCGCGACGAGGATGCCGGCGCGACGAACGTGCCCAATGCGCCGCCCGCCACGACGGCCACGAAGATCACAACGGCTGAGCCGGCGATCGCGCGTCTGGTCAGTCCGGGATCGGGGGCGATGGAGCGCTTGGATGAGCGGATGCGCCAGCCCAGCCAGCCGAGCGCGATCGCAGCGAACGCGACGCCGCGGATGCCGGCGAGGTAGGCATCCTTCGTTCCGAGCAGGATGGTCACCAGGAACAGCAGCGTGGGCCCAGCGACCAGCAACGCGGCGCGCAACGTGGGGCGGCGGCCGCCGGAGGGCATCCGCATGGCCGACGACACGCACGCGAGCGAGACGACGAGCGTCGCCGCGAACGGCACGACGGCGAGGTACGGCGGCGCCTCCAGGGGCGCGCGGAGCGTGACGGAATCCGACCAGCCGAACACGGCTCCGGTCGCCAGATCGCCCAGCGATGTCGGCGTGGGCACGACGCCGAAAAGGCCCTCCCCGGGAAGAGCGAGCGCGGTTCCGAACACGAAATACGCGCCGACGCCGATCAGCACCGTCACCACCATCGGCAGCCGCAGGAGCACACCGGTCACCGCGACGACGCTGCCGACGACAAGACCGCCGATAGCCGCCACCAGGTAGCCGAGATGGCCGAACGCCGGGCCGAACCCGAGCACGGCGATGAAGGCGAGCACGGCGAAGACCGCGATGTCGGCCCAGACGGATGCCCGCACCTCGGGCAGGCGTCTCGCGCTCGCCGGCTTCGCGGCGACCCGTGCGGGTGCCGAAGGTGCGGCCGCGGTCATCGTCCGGCCCTCTGCAGCAGCCCGGCGAGCTCCGGCAGCTTGGTGAACGTGGCGACGAAAGCGTCGCCGACCTTGCGCAGGCCGGCGCCCTCCGCCGCCGCCCGCACGAAGATCACCGGTGTGTCAGACGGATAGAGCGTGGTGACCCCGTGCAGCTCCCGGTGCGTGACGGTGCTGCCGACGACGGCGATGACCAGGCTCGGTTCGGCGAGCCTCGCACCGATCGTTCGGGCGAACTCGCGCAGCGACTCGTACCGACTGTCGATCTGTTCAATGCGGCAGGTGTCATCCAGCAGCGTCATCGGCGTGCGCTCGCGCAGCCTCGCATTCTCCCACACGACGTCGAGCTCGGACTCCTCGGAGATGACCTCGACGGCGATGGATGCGAGCGCGGAGACGGCGAGCTCGAACTCGTCGTCGGAGACGTAGAACCGCCGGTCGGCGCTCATCAGGAGCAGCAGTTGCGAGCGACGGGTCTCCTGGTACTGGCGCACCATGAGCTGACCCGTTCGTGCGGAGCTGCGCCAGTGCACGTTGCGGATGTCATCGCCCGGTTCATACGACCGCAGCGCATGGAACGCAAGGTCGCTGTCGGTGATGGCCTTCGTGGTCTGGCCCTCGAGGTCTTTCACGAGGCCGCGGGCGGTGGCGGCGATGCGCGTCACCTTCGGATGCACGAACAGCTCCACCTGGTCCGTCCAGCGGGTGGTGCGGCGTAGCAGGCCGAGCTGGTCGCCGCGCACACTGATCGCGGGCCCCGCCACGATGAGCGCCCGGCGTTCGGTCGGGATCGTGAACAGGCTCTCGTCGTCTGCGCCCGGCGCCAGGCGCGGCACCACGAACTCCGCAAGTCCCTCACCGACCGGCAGCTCCATGCGAGTGGGCAGCACGGGGCGGGCTCCGGTGTTGATGACCTCCATGCGCCCCATGGCGCGGTCCCCCGCGGTGACACGGCGAGGGTTGAGCTCGATGGCGACCGTGTAGGTGGCGCGACCGAAGAGGTACGCGCAGGCCGCCAGCATCCCGCCGGCCAGCGCGAATCCGATGAAAGCGAACTCGGACCAGCCCAGCGCGAAGGCGAGCAGGAACGACGCAAGGGCTGCGCAGACGACGATCCAGCCCAGCGGAGTGACCGTTGCAGCCGCCCGTTTCGCGACGGCCGACGGCTTCTCGACCGATCGCAACGCCACACGCCACAGGCCCAGCAGACCATCGCGCAGGGCTCGCAGAAGCTCTCGCAGGGCGAAGGATGCCTGCGAGCGCGTCCGCTCGTCCGCCGTCGTCATTCCGCTTGTCACGCCGCCCGGTACACCGGCGGGTTCACTGTGGCGACCGCGCGGTCCACGATGTCTTCGGACTTCACGCCCGCGAACTCCGCCTCGGGGTCGACAATCACGCGGTGCGCGAGAACCGGGACTGCCAGCTCGCGCACGTCGTCGGGGGTGACGTACGTGCGACCGGCCGCGATGGCCCAGGTCTTGGCGGCTCGCGCCAGCGCGAGGGCTCCGCGGATGCTCACGCCCAGCGCGGCATCCTTGTCGCTGCGCGTCGCGGTGACGAGTTCGCTCAGGTAGCCCATCACGGCGCCGTCGGCGTGCACGTCGGCAGCGAGTTGCTCCATGGTCGCCACCGAGTCGGAGGCGATGATCGCCGAAACCGATGCCGCACGTGCCCGGTTCGAGGACTCCATCAGGAGGCGAACGGTCGTGTCGTGGTCGGGGTAGCCGAGGGACGTCTTGATCAGGAAGCGGTCGAGCTGCGCCTCAGGCAGGGTGTACGTTCCGGCCTGCTCGATCGGGTTCTGGGTGGCGATGACCATGAACGGGTTGCCGACCGGGTGGCTGACGCCGTCGACCGTCACGATGCCCTCCTCCATCACCTCCAGCAGCGCGGACTGCGTCTTCGGCGAGGCACGGTTGATCTCATCGGCGAGCACGATGGAGGCGAAGATCGGCCCCTGATGGAACTCGAAGCGCCCGGTGGACTGGTCGTAGATCGTGACGCCCGTGACATCGGAGGGCAGCAGATCGGGCGTGAACTGGATGCGCGACTGCGTGCCCTGGATCGTGTTCGCCAGGGCCTTCGCGAGCACCGTCTTACCCGTGCCCGGCACGTCTTCCAGGAGCACATGACCGCCGGAGAGCATCGCCGCCACGACGAGCTTGATGGCGTGCTCCTTGCCGAGGATCGCCTTGTCGACGTTGCCGACCAGCTGCCCGAAAGCGCCTGCGAACCAGGTCGCCTGTTCTTGCGTTACTGCCATGGTTGCTGCCTTCTCGTGATCTGAGGTCGGTCGGGGATTCGTCGGCGCGGCCTAGAAGGGCACAGTGGGACTCTGCACCCCGCCGATGATGATGTAGCCGCTTTCAAACGTGCCGCAGTTCGGTTTGTGGCTTGTGTAGTACGAGCTCGTGTCGATGTTGCCGTTGCCATCCGCGGTCACGACAGGGCTGGAGAGCTGGGAGCCTCCGCAGTACGTCTGCACGGTGTACTGCTGCCCAGGGCTGAAGTGCTGCCCCTTGATCAAGAAGTAGTGACACGTGCCGCCACCGACCTGACAGCCGACCGCATGCGCGTTGTCCGGCCCCGTCTGAGCGGCCGGTTGCGGCGGTGGCGTCGGGTTGATCGTTCCGTACCCGGTGGCCGATCCCCCGGTGCCGCCACCGCCGTCATTGACGGCGTAGACGGTGAACGAGTAGTTGTTCGCGCCGACCGAGCCGGTCGTGACAGAAGTACCTCTGGTGGTGCCAGAGCCCCCGCCGCTGAACGACCAGTGGTACGTCACGCTCCCGCCACCGGTGTTGGACACTGCCGGCCAGTTCACCGAGAACGAGTTCGGCGCCGTGCCGTTCGCACGCATCGTCACACTCGACACCGCGTCCGGCTGCCCGTACGGTGTGACGGCCTGCGACCACCCCGACGGGGCACTCCACCCGTCGGCATTGTGCGCCTTGACCTGGAACGTGTACGTGGTTCCGTTGGTCAGCTTCGGGATCGTGTTGGAGCCCACCTGTGCCGACCAGCTGCCGCTGTGATTGTCGGTGATCTGGTACTGGTCGATGGGCAGCCCGTTGTCCGTGGGCGCCTTGATCGACATGGTCGCCTGACCACTGCTGGCGGTGACGCCGGAGGGCGGAGACGGCTGCGCCGGTACGTCGTGGATCGTCGCGTTGAGCTGCCCGATCGTGGCGGCGGTCCGCGCCGGATCGTTCGTCGCGTCCTCGACCGTGTATTGCACGTTCACCGTGCCGATACCTGCCCCGCTGCCTGCGCTGACCGTGATCGAACTGGACGTGTACGTCACCGTCGCGCCGCTGGGTCCGCTCACCTGCTTCGCACTCGTGATCGTCAGCGAATGCCCCGGGAACGGGTTCACCCAGTACTGGTCACCTGTCGCACCGGAGAGCGTCTTGCTCTCCCCACGCTTCATGTCCACCGTCTGCGGTGCGTTCTTCTGCTGAGCGAGCGGTCGTGTCGAACTGACGACCCGTACGTTGACGGACCCGTCGATCGAGACAGTCGGCGAGTTCACCTTGAAGTGAATGGTCGATGTGGCGCCCGGCTGCGTCCCGAACGGCGCAGAGACCGACAGCGTCGACCCGCTGGGGCTGGCGACGATGCCGCCGGACGCGCCGGAGAAGTCGGTGTAGGTGAGCTTGCTCAGGATCGCCGGGTTCGGGTGGAAGCTCGAGGCTCGCAGGTCGACGACCGTGGCGCTCTCGCCGGCCTGGATGGTGACATTCGGCGGGGTGAACGTCGGCGGGACATCCGACTGGTCCGGGTTGCCGACCGTGATCGGCAACACCAGCGAGGTGACCCGGTCGCGCGATGCACCGGGCTCGCGGCCATCGTTCACCTCGAACGTGACCGCTGCCGGTCCGCGGTAGTCCTTCTGCGCGGTGAACGTAAGCGTCTGGTCATCCACGTAGCCCGTCACGGACGAATGCGTGACCGTCACGCCGCCCTTGCCGGTGATCTTCGCGGGACGTCCGGAGGGTACGTCGATGATGTCCGAGAGCTTCCACGTCTTCGTGCCGTTCATCGACACGATCTGCTGCGGCACCTTCACCTTCGGCGGCGCGGTGCCGTCCGAAGCCGGAGGCACGACGATGAATGCCTCGCCTGCCAGCCCTGTCGCCGGGTCCGTCAGCGTGTAAGCCACAGCTATCCGCGAGTGCTGCGGCTTGACCACCACCTGGCCGTTCGAGCCCACCGTCGCGTACTTCGCGTTCGGCCCGGTCACCCCGACCTTCAGCTTGTTCACGAGGTTCGACGGGTTGACCGCTCCTTCGTAGACATCCACCTTCACCGAGCTCTTGCCCGCCACCTGGTCGGCTTGCACGTTCTGGTCGATCGCGGTCGGGTACACCGGCTTCGCGTCCTTCGTCACGATGACCTGCACGTAGGCGCTGTCCTGACCGCCCTGCCCGTTCGTGATGGTGTAGCGGGCGACGTAGACGCCCTCCTTCTCGGGCGCCTGCACCAGAACGATCTGCCCGTGCACGGATGCCTTCAACGCCGGATCGACGTCGGTCAGCTTCTTCTCCACCGAGATGGTGTAGCCGTTCGGGTCGGAATCATTGGCGAGAACCGGCACAGCCGCGGTGCGTCCCGGCTTGACCTGCACCGTGTCGTTCACCGCGACCGGCGGCTGCAGACTGGACGGTCGCGGGATCACGCCGACCCGCACGGTTCCCGTTGCGCTCTTGCCGTACGTGTCCGTCACCTTGTAGGTGAACGTGTCGGTACCACCCGATCCCGGGTACGCCTCGTAGATGAACGAGTTCGAGGTCGAGCTCACGATACGGCCGAGGCTCGGCTGACTGACGATCCCGTCCAGCGTCACCGAGTCGCCGTCCGGATCGATGCCGTCCAGCGGGACCGTCACCGGGATGCTCGAGCCGGCGAAGGCGCGCACCGTGAGCGGGGCCGGGTTCGGCGGCTGGTCCTTGCCGTTCTTCGCCGTGACGATGAACGTCACGGTTGCCACGGCCGTCTGCTGCCATTTGTCGGTGATCGAGTACGAGACCGAATACTGGCCAGGCGTGTTCGGCGCCTGGTAGCGCACCGTCTTGCCGCTGACGAACGCCGTGGCCCCCGGCCCCTCGTTCGAGGTGTCCTTCAACTTCGGATCCAGGTTGAACGGCTCGTTGTCAGGCGAGTAGTCGTTCTTCAGCACACTCACCGTGGCGATGTCCCCTGCACGCACGGTCGCAGAGTCGTCCACTGCCACCGGCGGTTGATGCACCACCAGCGGCGGAATCGGCACCACCGTGATCGTCGACGCCGCCTCCCTGACACCGTCCGAGACCACGTAGTTCAACTGCACCTGGCTCGGCAGCACGGCCGGGGAGGTGATCTTCACCACCTGGTTGTCGAGCACCTGCACGTTGAGGTCGGCAGCGGCATCCGTCTTCGTCACCGTTCGCAGCGCGAGCACACGCCCCGACGGCGACGAGTCGTTGGCCAGTGGATCCACCGTCGCGGTCTCCCCTGGTCGCACGTATGCGACGTCCGCGACGGGGATCGGCCCGGCATCGTTCCCGTTGTCGAGCACGTTGACGCGGATCAGGCCCGTGGTCGTCTTCGCACCCGCGGCGAGCGTGTACTCCAGGTAGTACTCCCCCGGCGTCGACGACGTCACCGTCACCGTCTGCTTCTGCGGATCCGTCACGATCGAGGGCTCTGCAGGCCCACTGCTGAAGTTCGCTCCCACCAGGCTCAACTCGTCGCCCGACGGCGACAGGTCGTTGTCGAGCGGGTTCACCACGATCGGTGCCCCCGCGAACCCGGAGGCGAAGTCGGGGGTGGCGATCGGGTCGAGCGTGCCCTGCGGCTTCACCGTCACGTAGAGCGAGCCGGTCGCACTCGCCCGTCCGTCGGTGACGGTGTACCGCACCTCCTTCACGCCGGTCTGGCCGTTCTTGCTGGTGAAGGTGATCTTGCCGTCCGGCTGGAACTGCACCTGGTCATCCGTCGTGGACTGGGCGCCCGACAACGAGATGTCATCGCCGTCCGGATCGATCCAGTCGTTCAACACGTCGTACGAGATCGACTGACCCACCTCGACCTGCGCGTCGCTCTCCCTCTTCGACACCGGAGCGGCGTTCACGTTCGGCGGATGCACCGTGGCGTTCACCTGCGCACTGGCGGTTCCGCCTCGGCCGTCGTCGATGGTGTACCGGAACGACACACTCCCTGTGACGTTCGGCGGCACGGTCAGCTGCACGGCGCGGCCGCCCTCGACGATGTCCAGGTGTCCCTCCGCAGCCGGCACCGGTGTCACCTGGGTGACGGTGAGCACGTCGCCGTCCTGGTCGGTGTCGTTGTCCAGCACCGGCAGCACAGTCGAGCGACCGGCTCTGACCCCGAAGTTGTCGTCCACGGCCACCGGCGGATGGTTGATCTTCGTGCGGTGCGCGAGCGTGTCCTGGAACGACTGCAGCACCGGCTTCTCCTGGCCTGTGTCGCCGTTCACCTGCGAGTCGTTCGGCTTCAGCGTCGCCCAGTTCTGCACCAGCACCATGTGGGTGGAGACCACCCACGCGTCGCCGTTGCGCAGGTTGTTCAGGGCGATCACGTTGTGGTTCACCCGGAACTCGAGATCGTCGCCGCTGACCTGCTGCGCGATATCGACACCGACGGATGCCCTGCCATCGCAGGCATACAGGTACCGGGACGCGCCCGCCCAGGCGCCGTACGAGCATCCGTTCAGCCAGACCGGCGCAGACACCTGGTCCGCCCTCGTCACGGCGTGCTGGATGCCCGCCCCTACGATGTCGACATGGCCTCCGGCCAGCGGCACCTTCATGAGCGCGCTGCCGGAGGCGACGAGCGCGTACGAGTTCGCCTCACCGGGCTGCTGCAGCTGCAGCCCCTCCGACGGCAGATTCACGGTCGTGCCGGTGCCGACGAGCAGTCGGTTCACCTTCGTGTCGAGCACCACCGGCTGGTCCCCGACTGCGGACAGCTGGAACGAGCTGGAGACGGCGAGGCTCGAGCGCTGCGCCTGCGCGCCCGGATGGTCGAAGCGCACGAGCAGGTGCTTGCTCGGCGAGACGCTGTACGCGACGCCGCCCTTGGTCACCACCGTCTGACTGCCCGAACCGAGCTTCGCGGTCGGCGTCGTCTTCGACGGGTCGAAGGCCAGCCGCGACGAGGCATCCAGAACCCACACCTTGCCGTCGGGTGAGGTGATCGCGATCGTGCTCGCCCCGTACGACACCTGCGATCCCGGCGGAATGCTCACCCGATCGACCAGCGACACGAACGCCGGATCGATCCGCTCCAGCGTGCCGCTCTTGGAATCGGCGAGAAAGTACGCCGAGCCGTCCTGCAGCACGTTCAGATCGCTGGACGCACCCGACACCGCGGCATCCAGCTGGTCGATCTGGTGGTTGAGACGACCACCCATCAGCTTCTGACCGTTCGTCACCCACACGTCGCGAGCATCGAGATTGACGTTGTCGGTAGGGAAACCCTTGTGCAGTACGGCGAACGTGACAGGGATGGAGGCGACCAGAGCAATCACGACGGCAGAAGCGATGGCCTTATGGGAGCGGATCCACGCGGCGAAAGGCCTGAGCACGATGCTGCGTTCTCCCTGATTCCGTCCTTGCCATCACGAGGAAGCGGCGCCCGCCTCTCAGCCCGAATCTGCTCCCCCGAGCCCGTTCAAGCTAGCACGCGCCCGTTCGCGGGACGAAACGGAGGGTGCGCTAGTCGGATGCCTCGTCGCGGTCCAGGAGCGGGAGATCCTCGACTCCGACCAGGTGCGTCGCGACCGCGTATTCGACCAGTCGGGTGCGTCTGCTGGTGGCGAGCTTGCCCGCTCCGCCGCGCAGCCCCGCCACGCCCAGCTTGTCGAGCTTGTCGCACACGTTGTCGAGCTTGCGGTTGAACGTGGTGAGCGACCACCCGAGTCGCCCTGCGGCGTCCGCGGACGTGGGCACTGTCGCTCTCCCCGGCAGCTGCTGCCTCAGCACACCCTCGGCGAGCGCGACGATCAACTGGCGCTGGGTGGTGGTGAGCGTGACGGGCAGGATCGTGGTCGATCCTCCGGACTCCTGCAGCACCCGCGAAGTCGTGTAGAGGTCGTCCGCATTCTGGATCGAGAAGTCGTACGTCGTGGGCCCGGCGCTGAACATCACGTGCATGGTCTCGAACACGATGGGAAGTCGTGCCCCGGGTGCCAGCCACGCCTGCACTCCGCCGGTGCCGTCCGTGACGGTGGCCGTGAGCAGGGTTCCCACATTCGCCAGCCACCACATTCCGTGCTCGTCGAACACGCGAAGGAACCGCCGGTGCAGGTACGGATTGTCGTCGAGGGTGAGGTCGGACTCACGGCCGATCGTGAAGTCGCCTGGGCTGTCGACCCGGTACTCCTCACCGCAGAATTCGATGGTCACGGACTTCACGACGAGCACGCCTTCAACGCGTTGGGTGACGTACGTCCGTCGCGCACGATGACCACGACGATGCACACGCCCGCTCCCGGGGTGAGACCCGTGACGGTGGCCTGGGGCTTGTCCGTGCTGGTAGGCCCGTGAGTCGTGCCCTCCTGCAGCCATTGGTACAGGTCCTGTGGCTTCGGCTTCGGGTTCTTCCAGGTGAACGTGACGCTCGTGCCGTCGGCGCTGCGTACGGCCGAGCCGAGCATCGGGTCGGGCACGGACGAGACGTCGATCTGCCCGTCGCCGCTGCCCGGGGCATCCGTGCGTGTCGAGGCGGGCGAACCGTGCGGGACGAGCAATGCGGCGGCCGTGATGCCACCGGCCACCACCAGCACGCAGGCTGCCGCGATTCCCGTGATCAGGGCGGCGCGACGGGGTCTGGCAGGGGCCGTCTGCTGCTCATCGGGCCCAGGCGATCCCGGGGGTGTCTCCGGCACCGGTGCGCTGCTCTGCTCGCCCTTCGCTGAGACGGGCATCGCACGCCGGATGACGGTGCGTTCGCCGGGACGGATGATCGTGGCCTCGTTCACGACCGGCGCCTGCGCCCGCACCGACGCGACATCACGCAGTCGCGTGGAGTCGACACTCGGCGCGGCTGAGACGCCAGCGGGCGACGGCGGCGGAGGCTGCGGTCCACGTGCCGGCGGCGCGCCACGCGGGGTCGGCGGCTGCGCCACAACCGTGGCGACCTGTCGAACCCTGGTCTCATCCGCCGGGTCGGCGGTGCCGGAGTCCGGACGGGACACTGCCGCGGCCAGGTTCGGCACCTCGATTCCCGTCGGCGAGTATCCGAGCTCGAGCTCCACGCGCTGCAGCGCCCTCGCGAAGTCGACGGCGGACGCGAAGCGGTCCTCGCGACGCGATGCCATGCCTTTGGCGAGCACCGCGATCAGCGTGCGCGGAGCATCCGGCCGGTTCAACGGTGTGATCGCGCCACGTTCGATGCGGCCGATCAGATCCAGTGTGCCGTTGGACCTGCCGGGGACTTCGAACGGGGTGTGCCCGGCCAGCAGGGTGTAGATCGTCGCGGCCAGC
Source organism: Humibacter antri (assembly GCF_054777235.1). Taxonomy (NCBI): domain Bacteria; kingdom Bacillati; phylum Actinomycetota; class Actinomycetes; order Micrococcales; family Microbacteriaceae; genus Humibacter; species Humibacter antri. The sequence goes on from NZ_BAAHAW010000021.1 coordinate 119,346, forward strand.
GAGAACACATCGCTGCGCACGTCGGGCTTCGGGTCGTCCTCGAACATCTCGGGCGGCGACCAGGGCACCGAGAGCCCGACGGACTGCCGCGAGGTGGTGTCGTTCCCGCCGGAGGCGGGCAGCCGGGACAGCGTCGTCGTGGTGTGGATGGGCAGCTCGTCCTCGAGCGTCGAGGAGATGCCGAAATCGGTGAGTGCCGGCCACCCGAAGTCGTTCGTCAGCACGTTCGCGGGCTTGATATCGCGGTGCAGGATGCCTGCGGCGTGTGCGGTTGCGACAGCGCCTGCCACGCGCACCCCGATTCGCAGTGCATCTTCGACGTCGAAGCGCTCACGCTTGTACCGCTCGCCCAGCGAGGGTCCCGAGCAGTACTCCATGACGAAGTACGGGCGGTCGTCTTGCGACACGTCGGCGTGGAAGATCGTGACGATGTACGGATGCGCCGACAGCTGCGCCATCACGTTCGCCTCGTCGACGAAATGCGCACGCGACTGCTGGTCGAGTTGGTCGGTGAGCAGGACCTTCACAGCGACCTTGCGCCGCGGAAGCTTCTGCTCGTAGAGGAACACGTCGGAGAAGCCGCCCGAACCGAGCAGCCTCTGGAGGCTGTAGCCGGGCAGCTCGGGCGCCTCGGATGCGACGCGCCTGCTCATGTCTGCATGAGGGCCAGCGTGACGCCGCTGCCGAGGTCGATCACGGTGCCCGCGATCACCGACGTGGGTTCACCTGCACGCAACTTCTGCGGCGGCTTGCCGGGAAGCGCGATGAGGGTTCCGTTCCGGGAGTGCAGGTCGGTCACCACCACCGTTCCGCCTTCGACCGTGAGCTGAACGTGATTGCGCGAGATGTCGTGCTCTGCGCTGTCGACGGTGACGAGGCGCGGCACCCGGCCGCCGCCCATCTTGCTCACACTGGGAGCCCGGCCGACCACGACCATGCCGTCGATGGGTTCCGTTCGGCCGTCGGGCAGTCGAAGAGTGAATCCGTCGTCGTCGACGGCGCCCGGGCGCACGACGTCGGACTCATGCGACGCATCCGCTGCCCCCGGAATCGGCACGGATGCCGCTGCACTGCGCATCGCCTTGAGGTCACCGCTCAGCACCGTGAGACCGTCGTGGTCGCCGAGTCTCGCCTCCGCCGGTGCGGCTGCCGCAGTGGTGGCTGGGGCTGCGGGAGGGAGCGGCGGGATCGCCGCGGATGCCGGCTCCGGCGAGGCATCGACGTCTTCCGTCTCTGGCCGGGCGGCGGCATCCTCCACCGTGCGCATCATGGTGGCGCCGAAGAGATGGTCGTACGCGGTGGTCTCGTGCGTCCCATCGTGGGCGGATGCTTCCGAGGGGACGGGCTGCTGCGCCATTGGCTGCTGCACCGCGGGCTCCTGCGCCGCGGAGCCGGACTCGGCCGCCGCCTCGCCGGCTACGGTGACCTCGAGGTCGGCGATCGTCCGGTCCAGGTCGTCCATCCGGGCCGCGGGCTCGGAGAGTATCGGCCCGCGTGCCGCCGGCGCAGAAGGCACCGGCGCAGAAGGCACCGGCGCAGAGGTCACCGGCTCGGGGGTGGCCTCCGACGGCGTCGGAATCGCGTCGATCTGCGTGGCATTGCCCGACTTCTCGGGCTGCTGCCTCTCGGGCCACTGCTTCTCGGAAGGCTGCGACGCCGCTCCGTGGGACTCAGCGGCGCTGCCGAACGACACCGCGCTCACCCATGCCGATCCCTCCATGAGCGGCAAGGGTGGCCCGCCGGCCGGCTGTGCCGGAATGCACTCGACACGGAACCCGCGCACGCCGTTCACCACACGCTCCACCCACGTGGAAACGCCGTTCGCCGTGATGTCCTCGCCGCCGGTCGCGGTCTCCACGACCACTCCCGCGCCGCCACGCACGATGAAACGGCAGTTGCACGCATCGCCGGCCCCTTCCCACTCGGCGAGCACGAAGCCCGGCACCGAGATGAGGCCGTTGCGGGCCAGCTCGTCGAGCACGTGACGGATGCCGTCGTCGCCGCCGAGCGCCGTCCACAGTCGCACCGCGAACGCGGCATCCGGTTCGGGATGATGCACCACGGCCAGTCGTCCCGGCATCACGGCGGCGAGCCAGCCGCCGGGGGCTGTTGGTTCGACTGTGATCACGGTGGTCATCCTTCGATCTTCGCGGTCGTGGGAATTGATGTCGTTCTGCACGGTGGCCGGCGGCCGGCGGTCAGACGCGCGGGCGGGTGTCCTCGAGGTACTGGCGCTGCTCGGGTCGGTCAACGGTATCCTGCTCAGCCGCTGCCGGGGTCGGCCACGAAGAGACGATCAGCGCTGTCACGTTGTCGCGTCCGCCTGCGGCGATCGCGGCGTCCGTCAGCACGTCCGCGAGGTGCTGGTCGTGCGGGTTCTCGCGCAGGATCGCGGCGATCTCGTCGTCGGCGAGTTCCTTGCTGAGGCCGTCTGAGCAGATCAGGAACGTCTGCTCCCCCCCGGCGGGCAGCATCCAGACGTCGACATCGACGTCGTCCGAGGCGCCGAGGGCGCGCGTGATGACGTTGCGTTCAGGGTGCCCGCCCGCCTCGGCTGCGCTGATCAGCCCCGCGTCGAGCAGCTCCTGCACCGCGGAGTGGTCCACGCTCAGCTGCGTGAGGCGGGCGCCGTCCCAGCTGTACACGCGGGAATCGCCGATGTTGACGATCATCCAGTAGCGGACGCCGTTGTCGCTGCCGTTCACCGCGACGACGCCGGCGAGCGTGGTGCCGGCGACGGACACACCCGAGGCATCGGCCGTCGAGAGTGCGCGCACGGCCTCGTTGGCTGCGGCGATGGCGTCGAGCACGTCGTTCGGCGTCACGAAAGCCCCGTCGCGGATCCGCTCACCCATCACCCGCACGGCCGAACTGCTCGCGAGGTCTCCCCGCGCATGTCCGCCCATGCCGTCGGCCACGATGAACAACGGGTCGCGCGCCAGAACGGCGTCTTCGTTGACCGCGCGCACCGCGCCGGCGTCAGTGCGGGCGCTCACCGCCAGCGTCAGCTTCACCGAACGCGTTCTCCTGCCTTGTACCGTGCTCGCGCGCGAGACTCTCGTTCCGCTCATCCGGAACGCGCGCGTCCAGAGGGCTCGCGGACCGACGGTCTACCCACATCGTGATCAGACTTGCCATGGTAGCCACAAGCATGGCGAGTGCGATGAATCCGAGCGACGCCCAGGTGCCGATCTCCGGCGCCCATTCGACCGGATGCCCGCCGTTGATGAACGGCACCTGGTTCTCGTGCAGAGCGTGGAAGACGAGCTTGACGCCGATGAAGACGAGGATCGCGGCGATGCCGTACTTGAGATAGACGAGACGCTTCACCAGATGCCCGAGCAGGAAGTAGAGCTGCCGCAGACCCATCAGCGCGAAGACGTTCGCCGCGAACACCAGGAACGGGCTCGTGGTGATGCCGAAGATCGCGGGGATGGAGTCGAGGGCGAACAACAGGTCGGTCGTGCCCAGCGCGAGGAATACCAGGATCATCGGTGTGAACATCCGCTTGCCATCGACCGTGATCCGCAGCTTCGCGCCGTTGAACTCGTCGTGCACCCGCAGGTGCCCGCGCGCGAAACGCACGAAGCCGGAGTCCTTTCCGCCGCCTTCCTCCGGATGCCCGAACGCCTGCGTGTAGGCGGTGTAGAGCAGGAATGCACCGAAGAGGTAGAAGATCCAGCTGAAGTTGTCGATGAGGCCGGCGCCGACCACGATGAACACGGCACGCAGCACGAGCGCGATGAGGATGCCCACCATCAGCGCTTCCTGCTGGTAGCGCACCGGAACGGCGAACCTGGCCATGATCACGATGAACACGAACAGGTTGTCGATGCTCAGGCTGTACTCGGTGAGCCAGCCGGCCAGGAACTGCCCTGCGTGCTCCGGGTCGCCCATCCAGAACAGAAGCAGAGCGAACAGCACAGCCAGTGCCGAGTAGAAGCCGATCCAGACGGCCGCTTCCGCAGGCTTCGGAACGTGCGGACGCTTGAGCGCCAGCAGTAGGTCGGCCGCGAGGATGAGGCAGAGCACCACGATCGACGTGATCTCGAACCAGAGCGGTAGCTCGGTCATACGGAGACTTTCGAGAGGACTCGTCACGACGCGGGTACCCGGTCGCGACGAGAGTCTCTCCCGCGCTTCACGCGCTGCACGCCCGGAGCCGTCGCGCCGCATTTCGCTGACGCTGGGTGCTCGTGATGACGACCGTGCTCACGACCGACGATGCGGCCGCTGGGATACTCCCCCTCGCAGGGACCAGTCTACCGGACGCGGCCGGACGGATGGCCCTAACGTGGACACTGTATGGGCTGGTTCGACGCGACGGAGTATGAACTGGCGCGGCAGGTGCTCGAGCGGGGCATAGCCGCGGTGTACCTCGTCGCCTTCTTGTCGACTCGCGCCCAGTTCCCGGCGCTGCTGGGAGAGCACGGTCTGCAGCCGGCTCCCACGTTCATCCGCCGCATGGGCGACCGGCTTCCACCCACACTGTTCAGGTGGCGGTACTCCGACCGGCTCCTGAAGTGGGTGACCTGCGTCGGGGCGCTGATCGCGGCATCCCTCGTCGCGGGACTTGCGCAACTGGCCCCGTCGTGGGCGCCGATGGTCGCGTTCCTGCTCATCTGGCTCGGTTACCTCTCCATCGTCGACGTCGGCCAGACGTTCTACTCGTTCGGCTGGGAGAGCCTCCTGCTCGAGGCGGGCTTCGCCGCCGCGTTCCTGGGAGCAAACGACCAGGCTCCGCCTTGGGTGATGATCGTGTTCTTCCGCTGGCTCGTGTTCCGGCTAGAGTTCGGCGCCGGCATGATCAAGATCCGCGGCGACCGTTCGTGGCGCGACCTGACCGCGCTGTACTACCACCACGAGACGCAGCCGATGCCAGGGCCCCTCAGTTGGTTCTTCCACCATCTGCCGCGCTGGGCGCACCGGGTCGAGGTCCTCGGCAACCACATCGCACAGCTGATCGTGCCGTTCTTCCTGTTCGCGCCGCAGCCTGTGGCGAGCGTCGCGGCGGGAGTGGTGATCCTCACCCAGCTCTGGCTCGTCGCATCGGGCAACTTCGCCTGGCTGAACGTGTTGACGATCATCTTGGCGTTCGCCGCGATCTCCGACCCCGTCTCTCACTTCGTGATCACGGCGATGCCCGCCCACACCGATCATCTGGTGACGCCGACCTGGTTCTTCGTCGTGATCTGCGTGGTCGGCATTCTGCTGCTCTGGCTGAGCTGGTGGCCGCTGAAGAACCTGTTCGCTCGGCACCAGCTGATGAATGCCAGTTTCAACCGGTGGCACCTCGTGAACGCGTACGGCGCATTCGGCTCGGTGACGAAGAAGCGGTACGAGGTGATCGTGGAGGCGACCGACTCGACGGATGCCTCCACCGCCGTCTGGCGCGAGTACGAATTCAAGGGAAAACCGGGCGATCCGCACCATTGGCCCCGTCAGTTCGCGCCCTACCACCTCAGGCTCGACTGGCTGATGTGGTTTCTCGCGCTCGGCTCGCGAGGTGAGAGCTGGTTCCACCCGCTGCTGCACAGACTGCTCGAGGCGGATCCCGCAACAGTGCGCATGCTCCGCACCGCCCCGCTCGGCACTGAGCGTCCCGCGATGGTGCGAGCGTCGCTGTACCTCTACCGGTTCTCCAGCTGGAAGGAGCTGCGCCGCGACCACGTCTGGTGGGTGCGCGAGCGCGTGGCGGAACTCGTGCCGCCGGTGACGTCGACCGGTCCGCGGCGCTGAGCTCGACGCGGTCGCGGCACGGGAGCTCTATCGCGATCCGTGCGCGTTCGGCCGGCTGGAGCGTGGTGGTCGCTCATCGCCGGCTGGAGCGTGGTGGTCGCTCATCGCCGGCTGCATCGTCGGGCGGCTCGGTGACCTCGCCGGCGTGGTGCGGTGCCGTCTCGCTGTCACCGTGCTCGTCGGCCGGCGCAGGGCGATCGTGCGAGTGCAGCATCGCCGTGATCATCGCGTTCGCCACGGCGAGGAACGGCACGGCGAACAAGGCACCGGGCACACCGGCGAGACCCGTGCCGGCCGCCACTCCGACCACGACGGCGAGCGGATGCACCTTCACCGCACCGCCGACCAGCAGCGGCTGCATCACGTGAGCCTCCAGCAGGTGCACACCGAGCACGCCGGCCAGCATGATGATCGCCTGGACCGGTCCCCCGAACACCAGCGCGATGGCTACGGCGACGATACCGGAGACGATGGCGCCGATCACCGGGATGAAGGATGCCAGCAGCACGATCACCGCGATCGGCACCGCGAGCGGCAGCCCGAGGAAGAACGCCACGAGGCCGATGCCGACGGCGTTGACGACGGCGACCAGAATCTGCACACGCACGAAGTTGGTCAGCGTGTGCCAGCCCGCGTCGCCTGCCGCGGTCAGCCCGGGCTTCGCCGCCTTCGGGAAGATCCGGACGATCCAGTTCCAGATGCCGCGACCGTCGATGAGCATGAAGATCGTCGCGAACACCGCGATCAGCGTCCCGGTGAGCAAGTGTCCGGTCGCCGTCCCCACCTTGAGCGCCCCGCCGAGGATCGTCGCCGAGTCCTTCTGGAGGAACGCCGCCGCCTGCGAGAAATAGCCGGCCAGCTGGTGGTCGCTGATGCTGAACGGGGGCTGTCTGAGAGCATCCCGCACCCTGTCGTAGGCGGCCACAGACTCCCGCTCGAGCTGGGGAAGCCCGGCGCGAACCTGCCAGACGATGAGCAGCACGAGTCCGGCGACGATCGCCGCCAGCCCCACCAGGCACACCACGATCGCGAGCCACTTCGGCCATCGGTGCCTGCGCAGCGCGCCGACGGACGGGGCGACCAGTGCACACACCAGCAGTGCCACCATCAGTGGCACCACGATGTCCTGGAAGACGATGACGAGATAGACGACGACGCCGGCGAGAGCGACGATGACCAGCAGCCGCCACGCCCACTCGGATGCCACCCGCATTCCACGCGGCAGGCTCGCGCTCACGCGACGAGGCCGGCCCTCATCCTGCACCTCGTACATCCGCCACTCCCCTCCGCTGCGCCGCGACCGGCGGTCGCAGGCGGACGATTCGGCCGCGCAGACACGAAACCCGGTTCCCTTGCATGAAGAGAACCGGGCTTCGCGGTGTGTGACCCCAGCGGGATTTGAACCCGCGTTACCGCCGTGAGAGGGCGACGTCCTAGGCCGCTAAACGATGGGGCCGTTCGTGCCGGAAAGGCAACTCATCGAGTATGCCATACGCCTCGGATGCCTGCCAAACCGCCCATCACCGGCCTGCTGACGCGCTTCGACGCGCGGCGCAGCGCGGCGCCACTCATGCGTAGAGCCGCAATGCTCCCGGCACCACCGAGACCTCCACCGGCAGCGGCCCCACCCGCTCTCCATCGGCGTAGGCGACGATCCCCTCCGCCTCGATCATCACCGTTCGGGCTCTGGTGATGTGCACCTCGGGAAGCGTCGTGTGCGCGCCGCGGAACACGCGAGGGAACAGGCGCAACAAGCGGTGCCTCGGCATGCGGTCGACGACGAACACGTCCAGCATTCCGTCGTCCACCTCCGCGTCGGGAACGATCCGCATGCCGCCTCCGATCGAGCGACCGTTGGCCACCGATACGAGCATCGCCTCCTGCACGGTCGCCGCGCCGTCCACCTCGATGCGGTACCTCGCCGGCCGGAACGACAGAAGCTCCCGAACCATCGCGATCGTGTAGCGATGGGCACCCCGTGGTCGCGTCATGCGGTTGGCACGCTCGTTGACGACCGCGTCGAAACCGGCGGAGAGCACGCACGCGAACCAGGTGGTCAGCGCGCCGTGGCGAACGCGGCCGAGGTCGATTCGACGAGGTTCGCCCGCGAGGGCGTTCAGCAGGGCGTCGATGGAGGCCTCGGTGTCGTCAACCGGCAGGCCGAGCGTTCTGGCCATGTCGTTGCCCGTTCCGCTGGCAACGATCCCGAATCCCACATCGGTGTCCGCCACGATGTTCACGCCGAGGCTCACCATTCCGTCACCGCCCACCACGATCAGCGCGTCGACGCCGCCGTCCTCGACGGCACGCGTCGTCTCCCGCCGAAGCAACTCGTAGTTCGGCTGCGCAAGCGCGATCACCTCGTGTCCGGATGCCCGCAGCGCGGCTACCACGGCAGGCCCGGCTGCGCGGCGCCTGCCGAACGACGCCTGGGGATTGATGGCGACGGCGATGCGCGAAACGCGCTGAAACGCATGCTGGGCGTGCGCGCCCTCCTGCGTGTTCATAGCCCGATTATGGCCGGGCCGGGCCCGAGGCTCGACTCTCGACTCGAGCCTCGGCCCTCGGCTCGACACGTCGGCCCGCCTCTGCAGGGCAAGACTCGCAGCGCGAGAATGAGTGCATGAAACTCACGAAGCTCGAGCATGCGGCACTCATCCTCGAAGACGACGGGGCCAAGCTGTTCGTGGATCCCGGCTCGTTCACCACCCCGATCACCGATGCGATGGGCGCCGTGGCGGTCGTGATCACGCACGAGCACGCCGACCACTGGACGCCTGAGCAGCTCAAGCGCATCCTCGAGCAGAGCCCCGGCGCCGTCATCCTCGGACCGGAGGGCCTCGCGAAGGCCGCTTCGGACTTCTCCGTGCGCGTCGTGCACGCGGGCGACACGGTCGAGCTGGAGCCGTTCACACTGCGGTTCTTCGGTGGTGAGCACGCGGTCATCCATTCCTCCATCCCGGTCGTCGACAACGTCGGCGTCATCGTGAACGAGCAACTCGTCTACCCTGGCGACTCGTTCGCGGCTCCCGACCTCACCGAGATCGACGTGCTCGCCGTACCGTCTTCGGCGCCGTGGCTGAAGGCATCCGAGTTCATCGACTATGTGCTCGATCTCAAGCCGAAGCACTCGTTCTCCACCCACGAGATGGTCAGCTCAGTGGTCGGCAAGCGGATGGCGGATGCCCGCATCCAGTGGGCGACGGAACAGGGCGGCGGACGCTACCTCAGCCTGCAACCCGGCGATTCCTACGAGATCTGAGGTGCGTTCGCCCGGGAGTTGACGGCGGAGACGGCCCACGCGATCCACACCAGCTGGCTGAGCAGGAACAGGCGTTCCACCATTCCCGACGCCTGCCAGGCCGCGGCACCGCCGAGCGCCAGCAGGAACACGATGCCCAGCGAGGCGACCACCAGCAGGCCCACCGCGGATCCCTGCGATGCCGCCTGCCGTCGGACGACCGCGAACGACATCACGAACGTCGCGATCGCCACCGCCACGAACCCGCCGAACGCCAGCACCAGGTGCACCAGGCCGCTCGGCACCCGAGGAAACCCTTCGACGTTCGCCGGAAAGAACGCCAGCAGAGCCGATGAGACCGCCCAGATGCCGAACAGCACCGCCGTCCAGGTACGTGCGATCCGACGCCTGAAGAGCACGATCAACGCGAGCGCCGACAGCACGCCGCGAACGACGAAGTTCACATCCATCAGCCAGGAGAACCTGCCGCGCCCGTAGTCGCTCTCGAAGTCGCTCACGATGCTGTAATCGGGGCGCAGGATGCCCAGCGCGACATCGATCAGCACGTAGACGACGATCAGGGCGATCGTGACGATGACCAGCACGCGGTCGCGCGAACCCTCTGCCCCGCTCATCCTGATGAATCCTCCCGACATCGTGATCATCACACCCGCGGCGCGCACGAACACGCCGGCAAGGGCTCGGATACCGCCATCTGTCTGAAGCCTCAGGGAGGCCTGACATCGCCTTCATGCCCCTGTCGGCGGCGGTTTTCGTCCCCATACCACTCATCCGCACCGTGCGCACAGGATTGCGGCGGGAGCCACGACGTGGTCGAGTCGAAGGGTTCCATCGCGAACACTGCGTTCCCCGCGAACGCCGACGAAGGGGATTGGACGGAAGCGATCTGATGCGACTGAAAGACAAGGCCGCCATTGTCACGGGCGGAAACAGCGGAATCGGTGAGGCGATCGTCAAGCGACTCGCTGCGGAGGGCGCGAGCGTCGTGATCGACTACGTGTCACGGCCGAATGACACGGCCGACCTGGTCGAAGACATCACGTCGGCCGGCGGCAAGGCGATCGGCGTTGAAGCGGATGTCTCGAAGCCGTCCGACATCCAGTCGCTGATCGATACCGCCGTTCGCGAGTTCGGCCGGCTCGACATCATGGTCAACAACGCGGGCATCGAGACGCGCCACAGCCTGATCGAGTCCGATGAAGACGCCTTCGACACGGTCATGGCCGTCGACCTGAAGAGCGCCTTCTTCGGCACACAGCTAGCGGCCAAGCAGTTCATCGCCCAGGGCGGCGGCGGCGTGGTCGTGAACGTCTCGTCGGTGCACGAGGACTGGCCGATGCCCGGCAACATCGCGTACTGCGTGGCCAAGGGAGGCATGCGGATGCTCACCCGCACCGCCGGCGTAGAGCTCGGCCCGCAGGGCGTGCGGGTGGTGAACGTGGCACCCGGTGCAGTGGCGACGCCGATCAATACCCAGACGCTGGACGACCCGGACCAGCGCAAGAAGCTGGAAGACGCGATCCCGCTGCGCAAGGTGGCCGACCCCTCCTACATCGGCGACGCCGTGCTCTTCGTCGCCTCGGACGCCGGCCGATACCTCACCGCCACGACGGTGTTCGTCGACGGCGGCATCATGCAGTCCAGCGTCGGTCTGTGACCATGGCCACCGCGAAGAACGGCACCGCGAAGAACGACGCCGCGAGCAACGAGCAGTCCGCCCCGATCGAGGACTACGCGATCATCGGCGACCTCCACACCGCCGCTCTGGTGTGCGTCGACGGATCGATCGACTGGCTGTGCCTGCCGCGTTTCGACTCCCCCTCCTGCTTCAGCAAGCTTCTGGGCACGAGTGACAACGGCTTCTGGCGTATCGCGCCGGACGGTGCCGCACGATCCACGCGGCGCCAATACCGGCAGGACACGCTCATTCTCGAAACGGAGTGGGACACCGACACCGGCACAGTGCGGGTGACCGACTTCATGCCCGTTCGCGACGACGTCGCCGATCTGGTGCGCGTCGTCGAAGGACTCAGCGGCACGGTTCGCATGCGGTCGGAACTCGCGCTCCGCTTCGACTACGGGCACACCGTGCCCTGGGTGACACGCAATGAGCGGGGCATCCGTGCCGTGGCGGGACCCGACGCCGTGGTCATCAGCACTCCCGCGCCGCTGAGAGGGCGCGACATGCGCACCGTGAGCGAGTTCACGGTCGACGAGGGCGAACGCATCCCGTTCGTGATGACCTGGTATCCGAGCCACACGCGCCCTCCGGTGCCGGTGGATGCGCTCAACGCGTTGGAGGCGACCGACGGTTATTGGGACACCTGGTCGCGTGCCAGCAAGGCTCACGGGCCGCACGCCGACGCCGTGCAGCGTTCGCTGATCACGCTCAAAGCGCTCACGTATGCGCCCACCGGCGGCATCGTCGCGGCGGCCACGACGTCGCTTCCCGAGCAGCTCGGCGGACCGCGCAACTGGGACTACCGCTACTGCTGGCTGCGTGACGCCACGCTCTCTCTGCAGTCCCTGCTCACCGCCGGCTACACGAGCGAGGCGAAGGCGTGGCGCGACTGGCTGTTGCGGGCTGTGGCGGGCGATCCGGCGAAGCTGCAGATCATGTACGGCCTGGACGGGCGACGCAGGCTGCCCGAGCAATCCCTCGACTGGCTAGGCGGCTACGCCGGTTCCCGCCCGGTACGTGTCGGGAACGCCGCCGCCGACCAACTGCAACTGGATGTCTGGGGCGAGGTGCTCGACGGCCTCGCGCTCACACGCGCCACCCTTCACACCGGCAACGACACATCGTGGAGCCTGCAATGCGCTCTCATCGAGCACGTGCAGAAGATCTGGCATGAGCCCGACAACGGCCTGTGGGAGATGCGCGGACCACGCAGGCACTTCACGCAGTCGAAGCTCATGGCGTGGGTCGCTGCGGACCGCATGGTGCGCGCCTGCGAGAGGTTCAAGCTCAAGGGGCCCGTCGAGAAGTGGAAGCGGTTTCGTGCCGAGGTGCGGGCGGACATCCTGAAGAACGGGTACGACGCCGACAAGAACACCTTCGTGCAGTCCTACGGCAGTACGGAACTGGATGCCTCGCTGCTGCAGATTCCCCGGGTGGGCTTTCTGCCGGGCGACGACCCCCGCGTGATCGGAACCATCGAGGCGATCCAGCGCGAGCTCACCGAAGACGGGTTCGTGCTGCGGTACCGGCCGCAGGCATCCGACGACGGTCTGCCGGGTGGCGAGGGCGTCTTTCTGGCGTGCTCGTTCTGGCTCGTCGACGCGCTGATCGGCGCGGGTCGCAGGGAAGAGGCGACCGAACTCTTCGAACGCCTTCTGACCCTCCGCAATGACGTCGGACTTTTGAGCGAGGAATGGGATACGATGAACAACCGGCAGCTCGGCAACACCCCTCAGGCGTTCAGCCACTTCGCGCTCGTGCGCAGCGGATTCCATCTGCTGGCCGACGAAACGCCCACCAGCGACAGCCCGATGTCCATTCCGTCGAACGGCAGGCGGAACCGCTGATCATGAGATGGTTTCGACGCGCGGCCGGCTGACGTCAGCTGAAGTCGGTTCGCGGGTCCGGCGGACAGTTCCAGCGCAGGATCGCCTGCTGCTCGTGCTCGTACCCGAGCTCGCAGACGCTTCCCGTCTCGAGCCGGATGACAGCGCCCGCCGTCACCGGAAGGCGTGCCCAGGTCACGGCGAGCATCCGCAGAAAGTGCCCGTGCGAGACCAGCAGCACGTCGTCGCCGTTCAGCAGGCTCGGGGTGCACTTGTCGATCACGCTCTGCGCCCGAGTCTGAACGTGCTCGGCGGTCTCCCCCGGCGTCTGCCCGGGGATGACGCCATCGCGCCAGAGGTCCCACGGCGCACCGTCTCGAGAGGCGACGATCTGGGGAGTCGTGATGCCCTCGTATCCGCCGTAGTCCCACTCGACGAGGTCGTCGTCGACCGTGGGATGCGCGTAGCCGGCGAGCGCCGACGTGCGCCGCGATCGTGCCCGCGGACTGCACAGCACGAGTGCGAAGTGATGCCCCCGGAGCATCGACCCCTGATCGCGCGCCTGCTGCTCGCCGCGCTCGGTGAGCGTGAGATCGGTGACGCTGGTGTGCTTGCCGACACGGCTCCACGGCGTCTCGCCGTGCCGGATCAGCACCAGCCGTCCGTTGCGATCGGTCTCGCCGTCAGACATGCGTCCTCCCGATGCTCGCGGTCTGTTCCCACCTTGTCAGATCCGGACGGCAGCGACCACGACCTCGAACGCCGGGCCGAACTCCGTCGCGCTACACCTATCGGCATCCGCTACACGAAAAAGCTGTCGCGAATGCCGATCGGTGTAGCGCCAGCGAAGCCCACAGCCCGCTAGCGACCTCTACGATTCGCTAGCGAAGTCCACCGGGCGCCGCAGGCCTCGGCTATCCTCGTTCTCGTCCGGTCCGCCGCCTGGCGCTTGCTCCCAGGCGCACGTGGAGCCGGTGCTCGAAAAAGGGGCACTTGAGCCGCGCACGTCGGCGAGACACATACGGAATCGCATCCGTCTCGTCTCGAAAGGCTTTGTCATGCCCTCCGTCTCCGCCCACGTCGCCATCACCCTTGCCGAACATCTGGACAACGTCTTCGGCGTGATGGGCAACGGAAACGCCTACTTCCTCGACGCGCTCGCACGTCAGACCGATGCGCGCTACACCCCGGTGCGCCACGAGGCCGGGGCGGTCGTGGCAGCGGATGCCCACTTCCGCGCCTCTGGCCGCATCGCAGCCGGAACCGCGACGTACGGTGCCGGCTTCACGAACACCCTCACCGCGCTGGCGGAGGCGGTGCAGGCGCACGTGCCGCTCATCCTCGTCGTGGGCGATGAGCCGACGTCGGGCCCTCGGCCGTGGGATGTGGACCAGATCGCGCTGGCCTCAGCAGTGGGTGCCCGCACCTACACGGTGGGACGAGCGGACGCCGCCGCCACCACCGCGATCGCACTCGAGCACGCGCTCGCGTACAGCGTTCCCACCGTGCTGGCCATCCCGTACGACGTCGCCCAGCTCGATGCCGGCCCGGTTCCCCAGGCTCCCGAGCCGAGACTGCCGGCACCGCTCGCCCCGCGCGACGAGTTCGCGCGGGCGCAACTGCAACGTCTCGCCCGAGCGCTCGGGGACGCGGAGCGGCCGTTCCTTCTCGCCGGCCGGGGCGGCTGGTTGGCAGGAGCGGGCAACGCGTTGGGCGAGCTCGCGGCCGCCACGGGAGCGGTCACGGCTTCCACAGCGCTCGGACGAGGCGTGTTCCCTGACGCCCGCTACGACCTCGGCGTGACCGGCGGGTTCGGCGCGGACGGCGCGATGGAACTGGTGCGCGAGGCCGATGTCGCGGTGGTCTTCGGGGCGTCTCTCAACCAGTTCACGATGCGTTTCGGCCGGCTCTTCTCCCCCGCGACGCATGTGGTGCAGGTGGACACCGGTGCCGCAGCCACGCATCCGAATGTGGGCGGATTCATCCGTGGGGATGCTCGGATCGTCGCCTCCGAACTCGTCGACTCGCTGCACGAACGGGGCGCGTCACCAAGCGGTTGGCGCGAGACGATCGACCTGGACGCGCTCACCAGGCGCCCCGAAGGTGCCGGAATCGCCTCCGACGGCCGACTCGATCCCCGCTCGCTCGCCGTGCGGATCGGAGAGCTGCTGCCCGATGACCGGGTCGTCGTCTCCGACGGCGGGCACTTCATCGGCTGGGCGAACATGTACTGGCCGGTGGCCTCTCCTGATCGGATGATCATGGTCGGCACCGCCTTCCAGTCGATCGGACTCGGGATGTCGTCGGTCGCCGGCGCCGCGCTCGCGAAGCCGGACTCCACGGTCGTGCTCACCACGGGCGACGGCGGCGGGCTGATGGCGCTCGCCGATCTGGAGACCGCCGTGCGCGTGGCCGGCGGACGCGGCATGGCCGTGGTATGGAACGATGCCGCCTACGGTGCCGAAGTGAACCTGTACGGGCTGAAGGGTCTCGCACGCGAGCCGATGCTGATCCCGGAGGTGGACTTCGCGGGCCTTGGCGCCGCGGTCGGAGCCGAAGGCGTGGTCGTGCGCACCCTCGGCGACCTCGAACGCCTGCGCACGTGGGCGGCGACGCCGGCATCGGACCGGCCGTTCCTGCTTCTGGACTGCCGCATCACCCACCAGGTGATCTCGCCGTACCAGGAAGAGGTCATTCGGGTGAATTCGTAGGCCTGGTACAGACTCCAGGCCGCCGGTCCCTACGCCGCGGTCAGCACGACGGGCCCGTCCTCCGTGATCGCGATCGTGTGCTCACTGTGGGCGGTGCGCGCTCCGGTGGCGCTACGCAGGGTCCAGCCATCCGGATCGGTCACCAGCACGGCCGTGTCGGCCATCACCCAGGGTTCCAGGGCCAGCAGCAGCCCGGGTCGCAGTTTGTAGCCTCGGCCCGGCCGACCCGCGTTCGGGATGTGCGGATCCTGATGCATGGTCGTTCCGACGCCATGCCCACCGAACTCGGTGTTGATCGGATACCCGGCGTCGGAGAGCACTGCGCCGATCGCCCGCGAGATGTCGCCGATGCGCGATCCGAGCACGGCGGCCTCGATGCCGCGAGCGAGCGCGCTCTGCGTGGTCTCGATCATGCGGGCGTCCGCGTCGTCGACCGTGTCGCCCACGATGAAGCTGATCGCCGAGTCCGTCACGATGCCGTCCAGGGATGCCGCGAAGTCGAGCGAGAGCAGGTCACCGTCGCGTAGCGAATAGTCGTGCGGCAGCCCGTGCAGTACGGCGTCGTTCACCGAGGTGCAGATGACGTGGCGGAAGGGCCCTCGTCCGAACGACGGCGCATAGTCGACGTAACACGACACCGCACCCGCGTCGGCGATGAGCTGTGCGACCCACGCATCGATCTCGAGCAGATTCGTGCCCACCTTCGCGCGGTCGCGCATCTTTCGCAGAACGTCGCCGACGAAGGCGCCGGTCGAGCCGGCGCGACGCAGTTCGTCGGGTCCGAGAAGTTCGATCATGGGTTCCTCACAATGCACGAAACGCGGTACCGGTAATACTATACCGGTATTATCATCGGTTCATGGTCAGATTGCCGCTGTCACCGCTCGAGGTTCACCGGGGAGAACGTCTCGGCGCACTTCTGCGTCGAGCGCGGAGCAAGCGCTCGATGGTGGATGTCGCGCTCGCGGCCGGCATCTCGCCGGAGACGCTGCGCAAGATCGAGACCGGCCGCATCGCAACGCCGTCTTTCACCACGATCGCCGCGATCACCACGGCGCTCAGCCTCTCGCTCGACGACGTCTGGACGTCGATCAGCGATGACGACACCCGGCCGTCCGCCGAAGGCGACCGCCGGATCGCCTCGTAGCGCTCACATGCCCGACCCGCAACCGCTCGTCGCCGACGCTCGCACTCAGCTGACCCGCCTCGTCGACCGCATAGACCCGTCGGCCTTCCGCGAACTCCGCATCGGTGATCGCGGCGAGCGCCCCGCCGCAGTGCTGGTGCTCTTCAGCGAAGCGGAGGCGCGGGCATCCTCTCCTGCTGAGCTGTGCATCCTGCTGCAGCTGCGTGCAACCACGCTGAGGCAGCACGCCGGTCAGGTGTCGTTTCCTGGTGGCCGGGTCGAGTCCGGAGACGCGGATGCCGCCCAGACGGCTCTCCGGGAGGCGGCGGAAGAGACCGGGCTGGACCCGAGCGGGGTCGAGGTGCTCGCAACGCTTCCGCCGGTGCCGCTGGCCGTGAGCAATCACCTGGTGACGCCCGTGATCGGGTGGTGGGAGCGGCCGATCGTACTGAGCGCGATCGATCCGGCCGAGACGACGCTCGTGTGGCAGGTTGCGGTGTCCCAGCTCCTGGACCCGGAGAACCGCTTCACGTTCGTCATCGAGCGCAGCGAGTCGCGTTTCCGTGGCCCGGCGTTCGACATCGACGGCGTCGTCGTCTGGGGATTCACGGCCATCCTGCTCGATCGCCTCTTCGACGCCCTCGGCTGGACGCAGCCGTGGGATGCCACGCGAGAGCGCCGTATCGAACGCTGACGTGCGTCAGATCTCCACGTCGCTGCCCATGGTCACCGTGCGCAGCGCGGGCAGGCCGAAGCGTGCCGCCGGATTGGCGGCGTTGTGCGCCAGTGCGACGAACAGAGATCGCCGCCACGGGACCATGCTGTGCGTGCGGGTGGTGCGGATCGCGCCGCGAGAGATGAAGTACGACGCCTGCTGGAAATCCCCTGCCTTGAGCGGCAGTACACCGGCGCGGCACGCGGCACGCAGCGCTCTGGGCAGGTCGGGCTTGTCGGAGAAGCCGAAGCGGATGCTCAGATGCTCGATGCCGTCATCCGCGTACCCGAGGTCGTCATAGGCGAAGGCCTCCGACGTCGGCACGTGCGGCACCTGTGCGGTCGTGACCGAGACGATGATCACGTGCTCGTGCAGCACGTGATTGTGTTTCACGTTGGCGCGAAGCGCCAGCGGAGTCGTGTCTTTGTTCGGGTGCGGGAAGATCGCTATCCCCGGCACCCGAGGCAGATTCTTCTCCCGTACGTCCTCGATGAACCGTGCCAGCGAGCCCTCTTTGCGCCGCCGGTCCTGTTGTACGAGCTGGCGCCCTCTGCGCCAGGTCGTCATGACCAGGATGACCAGCGCCGCGATGAGCAGGGGCACCCAGCCGCCGTTGAGGATCTTCGACAGGTTGCCGGCGAGGAACGTCAGTTCCAGGCCGCCGAATGCGACGGCCGCGATCACGATCTTCCAAGGAGCCCAGTGCCACAGGGGTCGGGCGACCAGGAGCAGCAGCAGCGTGTCCACGACCAGAGCTCCGGTCACAGAGATGCCGTACGCGGTCGAGAGGCGGTCGGATGAACCGAATCCGAGTGTCACTGCGATGACGCCGATGAAGAGCAGAATGTTGACCGCGGGGAGGTAGATCTGGCCGCCTTCCTGTTTGGATGTCTGCCTAACGGTGAGCGGCGGCAGCACCCCCAGGTGCACGGCTTGACGCGAGAGCGAGAACGCGCCGGAGATGACGGCCTGGCTCGCGATGACGGTCGCCGCGGTGGCAAGGATCACCATCGGAAGCCGCCCCCATTCCGGGATCAGCAGAAAGAACGGATTGACCCGCGCTGCAGGATTGTGCAGGATCAGCGCCGCCTGGCCGAGGTAGTTGATCGTCAGTGCGGGGAAGACGAGGAAGAACCAGGCGCGGCGGATGGGCGAACGTCCGAAGTGGCCCATGTCGGCGTAGAGGGCCTCTGCACCCGTGATGGTCAGCACGACGGCGCCGAGCGCGATGAACGACACTGCCGGATGAGCGACCATGAACACCACGGCGTAGGTGGGCGACAGCCCGAGCAGAACGGACGGATACTGCACGACCATCGTCAGGCCGGCCACCGCCAAGGCAACGAACCAGAGCACCATCACCGGCCCGAAGAGCACTCCGACGCTGCCGGTTCCGAAGCGTTGAACCACGAAGAGCGCGACCAGGATGACCGCCGCGATCGGGATGACCAGATGGGTGATCGCCGGAACTGTGACGTGCAGGCCTTCAACGGCCGAAAGCACACTGATGGCCGGGGTAATGATCGAGTCGCCGTAGAAGAGCGCGACGCCCACGATGCCGATCACCAGGAGCGCTCCGGCGCGTGCGGCCTTGCTGGCATACAGGCGCTGCGCAAGCGCCGCCAGGGCCATGACACCGCCCTCGCCGTCGTTGTCCGCGCGCATCAGGATGGCGAGGTACTTGATCGACACGATGATCGTGATGCTCCAGAACATCAACGAGACGACACCGTATACGTCGTCCTGCTCAGGGCGCACCGCGCCGCCGTCGAGCAGGAACACGGTCTTCAAGGCGTACAAGGGGCTGGTGCCGATGTCGCCGAACACGACCCCCAGCGCAGCGAGGGCCGCCGCCGCTGTCGCGCCGTGTCCGCTACCTCTTGTGGGCGCCTTGGCGCCGTGATCGGCCGCCGGCCCGGCGACGGTCTTCCCTCTCGGATGCACCTGCGTCACGCTACGCCGGTTCCGCACCCATGCGCGTAACGGCGCTCGCACGAACACGGCGAGAACACAAAGGAAGCACTCAGCATCACCCTCGACCGCCATCTACTCGACGCATTCCGGTCGTGTTGATCGGGATTCGGCTGCGCACGTCCTGAATTTGCTCTTCGAGTCGGTCGTCGTCCCGTTGACATGTTCCGCCGCGGCGCGTAGCACGGAAAGTGCGGGTTCTTTCGGGGTGATCAGCCGCCGCGACCACGCGAATTCGCCGATCGGACCACCCCTGGTGGGTGCGACATCAGCGGGAGTTTCCGTAGGCGAGGAAGCCTGGCACTGGTTATCGGGGCGCAATTTGTCGGGGCGCAACGACGAACTCCGTGTTCGTGGATGTCGTCGGGCAGGCAACAGGGAGGGCGATCATGGCGGGAAACATCCTCAAAGTCACCGAGTCCCGCGAGGTGCATGTGCGATTGGATATCGATGCGGACCGGATCGAGACCGTGAGCCTGGTGGTGGTGCCGCGGGACAACGATCTCGTCGAGATCGATCTCGAACGCCATGTTCTCGGATTCATCGAGCGGGCCGGCCAAGTGTTCGTGGCCCTCGCCGGCGAACGCCTGGATCGCGCCGAGGAGTGCGGCCAATCCCTGCTCTGGGATCAGGCGGCGGCCGAGCTGATCAAGAAGGCGAGACTGGAGCGAACGCGCGCGTCGCTGTCTGCGTGAGTCGGTACGGGCCGACGCACTCGGATGATCCACACGAGCCGACACGCAGCGGACGGTCCACCACGCAGCGGACGAACCACCACACAACGGGCACCCGTAATGTGCTGACTCGTCAGCACCGTGCGGGGTGGACCACTTCGTGGCCGCTCGTCACGTCATTCGGCAGAACGCCGCGGCCCGAGGCGGGCGGGACCATCCATACCGCGGTTTCGCATCGTTCGCACCCCCTGTCGCCCGACCCGGCGTCGGCGTAGCGTCCGCATCATGGAGAACACCAAAGCCGGGCTCCTTGAGACGCTCGACACACGCGATATCGGCCGGTTCTACATCTATCTGGCCGTGCTGGCGACCATCGGCGGGTTCCTGTTCGGATTCGACTCATCGAACATCGGCTCGGCCCTGATCTTCCTCCCGTTCAAGCTCGGCCCTGTGGCGATCGGCATCATCGTCGCCGGTGCGTCGCTGGGCTCGTTCGTCGGGGCTCTTGCTGCGGGCCCTCTCACCGACAGGTTCGGCCGCAAGTCGTTGCTGCTGATCGACTCGGCGTTGTTCGCGCTCGGCTCCCTCATCTCGGCGTTCGCGTTCGAGCCGACCACGTTGACGATCGGGCGGTTGATCATCGGGATCGCCATCGGAGCGGATTCGGCCATCGCCACCGCCTACATCTCAGAGTTCGCGCCGAAACGCCGACGCGGCTCCCTCGCCATCATCCAGCAGTGGATGATCACCATCGGCATCCTCGCCGCCTACGTGATCGCCGTGATCGTCTTGTCGATCGCGCCGGGCGCGGCGTCCACCGTCGACTGGCGCATCCTGCTGGGCATCGGGTTCATTCCCGCGATCATCTCGCTGATCATGCGGGCACGTATGCCGGAATCGCCTCGATGGCTGCTCGAGCACGGCAAGGAGGAGAAGGCCGTCAAGGCGTTCCACCTGCTGGGACTGGAGGCGAGCCCGGAGCAGGTGCATGCCGAGGCCGTCGCTGTGCGGACGGAACAGGAACGTGTGGCCGGCCGCACGCAATGGACCAAGCCGGTCAAGCGCGCGCTCGTGATCGTGTGCGTGTTCTTCATCCTGCAGCAGATCACCGGCATCAATGTGGCGTTCTACTACGGCCCGCATCTGCTCACGCCGTACTTCACACACCCCGGAACCAGCCCGGTGCAGGCCGAGATCCTCGGGGTCATCGCAGCGGGCATCCTCGCCGTCGTCAACGTCATCGCGACCTACTTCGCGTTCCGATTCATCGACAGCGTCGGTCGCCGGCGCCTCGCGATCGGGGCGTACATCGGCATGGCGGTCTTCCTGCTCATCGGTTCGTACGGTGCGTCGTTCCTCTCCGGAGTGCCGCAGCTGATCGTCATCATGGTCGGGTTCGGACTGTTCATCGCCTGCTTCGCGATCGGGATCGGCGGCACCGGATGGCTGCTGCAGGGCGAGGTGTTCCCCACCGCCGTGCGCGGGCGCGCCTCGGGAATCGGCGCGGCCGTCGACTGGCTGGCGAACTACGGGCTGGTGCTCGCCTTCCCGATCATGCAGGTCGGAATCGGTCTGGGCTGGACGATGATCCTGTTCGCAGTGCTCTGTGTGGTCGGCATCTTCTTCGTCTACTTCTTCCTGCCGGAGACGAAGGGCCGCTCCGTCGAAGAGATCGTGCGCTTGTTCGACGGACCGGTGAACCGCAAGAACCCCTCGGAGCCGTCGGTGAGCCGTTGAGCGGCGATGCGCCCTCGCGTTCCTCCTGACCGTGCGCGAGCATCACCTGATCTCGATCGCCCCTCCGGTGGAACGTCAGACGATGCCACGCCCTTGCAAGGTGGCCAAGACCGTCGCGCCGTATGCATGGTTGGTTGTGAAGATCAGGCGCGTCCTGCCAATAACGGTACGCGATTGACAGTCTTATTGCGGGCCAACCTACTCATCTGGGTCGCTCCCGAATTAGACAGGGCGGGCGCGAAGGACCGCGATGTCGCGCTCGTGGTCGCGGACGGCGACGTCGGGCTGGGTCAGGAACGCGGGCTCGAGCCCGATGTGCGCACTAGCTTCCATGCCAGACAGGTGCGTAGCGCGTACTCATGCGCGTCTGCGGGGACGAGTGCGTACCTCATCAGCAGAGACGACCGTGAGACACGACTTACGAGGGTTTCTGGTCACTAAACACCAGATCGCGTCACTCAACGGAGTGATGAGGGAGCCGGACTTCTCAGGGAACTCTATCGATTCAGTGCTGGGGTACCTGGACTCGAACCAAGAACAACTGAACCAGAATCAGTCCGCTCCGCCTTCCGGCGATCCTCGGAGATTCGCCCCAATCCCTTTTATCAACTGGGATGTCACGCCGTCTCGTCCACTGCTAGAGTGTAGATGAGCAGGGCCAACTTGGGTTGAGATATCCCACGATGTCCCACGACGGAAGCAGTCACAGTGGCGAAGCGAAAGAAGCGCGAGACGTTCGGGCAGGTCGAGAAACTGCCCTCGGGCCGCTACCGTGCCCGCTACACCGGACCCGACGGGCAACGCCACGCAGCACCGACGACGTTCGACACGATGGGAGATGCACGCACCTGGCTCACGCTGCGGCACACCGATGTCGCTCGCGGCGAATGGCAGCCGCCAGTACGACGCAACCCCGTCGCATTCGCCGTCTACGCGCGCGAGCAGATTGATACCCGAACAAGCTCTCGCGGCGAGCACCTGAAGCCCCGTACTCGTGTCGAGTATCTGCGGCTGCTCGACGGCCCGCTCGCCCTGTTCAAGGACGATGCCCTCACCGCGATCACTACTGAGCGTGTGCGCCGTTGGTACAAGGAGCAGACAGCGACGGGACACAAGACCCAGACGGCTCGCGCCTATCAGGTGCTCAAGTCCGTGCTGGCCACCGCCGTCGCTGACGGGCGGATCACCTCGAACCCGTGCCAGGTGCGCGGTGCAGTCAAAGCGTCCACCGGGAAGCGCGTTGAGCCACCGACAGACGCCGAACTGGCAATCATCGTCGCGAGTATCGATCAGCGGTTCGCGCTCGCCGTGGGAGTCGCGGCGTGGGGTGGACTCCGCTACGGAGAACTGACCGAACTGCGCCGAGGCGACATCACATTCGTTCCGGGCATCGCAGCACCCGATGCGGCACTCTTGTCGATCACGCGCGCGGTCTCGCACACTGCCGACGGCGGCGATATCGTGGGCCCCCCGAAGTCCGCAGCAGGTGTGCGCACGATCGCACTGCCTGACACCCTTACAGATGACCTCAGGGCCCGCCTGGCAGAGATTGCGGCCACGGACGACGCGCTAGTGTTCCCGTCGCTATCCGACCCGGAGCGGCACCTGTCGTCAGGCTCGTTCTCGGCATACTGGCGGCGAGCGCGTGCCGCGGCCGGACGCCCTGACATGCCGTTCCACGCATTGCGGCACTACGGGGCGACACGGTACGCGATCGCCGGGGCGACAACGAAGGAATTGATGCGACGCATGGGCCACAACGACCTGGCCCTCGCGATGAGGTACCAGCACGAGGCTGGGCGGGACGCCGAACTGGTGGCAAGGATGGGAGCGACACGGTGACCGCACAACAGGAACGACCGACTGGCAGCGGGCTGCGAGACGCGGACTTTGTGAAACGCCGCACGATCCCGGCAACCGACGCCCAGCGTGAGCGCGAGACGCTGGCGGGTGCGCGTGCGATTGCGAAAGCCGAGGCACGCCGACAGGCCCAGGCAGCAGCCGATAGGCCGCGTATGTTCGCCAAATGGGAACATGAGTACCGGCGCGTATCGGACCAGGTGATCGCCGCAGCCGCCGAAAGCAAGAAGCTTCGCAAGTTCCTGACCCACCCGCAGCACCTGCCGGTCTGGCTAACGTGCGACGGCGGTAGTCCCGGCCACTGGCACCATACGGGGCACGGCATCTACCTGTACGAGCGTGACGGCCAACTCGTCATGGAGCCGGTGCATGACCCTGACCTGATCGAACCGCCTGCCGACGTGCTCGTCGGCCCCGGCCTGCCTACGCACGCCGCGTACTCCCCGCACAACCGCGTGAGCGTGACCAACCCGATGTCAGCGGCCCCGCACGCAGACGCCTGGTCGTGGTGGTGCGCAGGATGTGGGCGAACCGCCGAAATGGCTCAGGTTCATCTGTTGCAACAGGCCGTGGCCACTGTCGTCAAGGGTGTGTACGACGGCAAGCGGCTGGTGCTGCGAGTGGCGTCATGACAGCGGATCGACTCGCCGACGCATGGATTAGCGCAGCGAACCGGGGTGGAATATAGTTGCGAATGTTGAAGTTGATCTTCGACCGCATCGCCGGGGCTGGCGTACATAGTTCCGGGTAAGCAGACCTCTCAGATCGGGAGGAAGCGGAATCCCCAGATGGGGACTACGTGGCTGACGGGCCTCTGATTGATGGGCGCATTGCGCCTAGAAATCGAGCCAATAATGTCAACCGCTGTACCCGCCGCTACTGCGCTCACCACCCGTTGGGTGACCATCGCGGACGCGGCCAAATACCTCTCGTTCACTCCGTGGACGATCCGCCACATGATCGCTGAGGGGCAGATCACGGCCCGCCGCTTCGGCAAGCGGGCGATCCGCGTCGACTTCGACAGCCTGGTCGCATTGGGCCGCCCAGTGGTATGGGGCGGTGAGACAGCATGACCGCCGCCGACTGCTTCGCAGGAACGGTGCGTCACCGCGACCCTGGCACGAGCTGGGATGCGGCAGCGTTGCAGACACCCGAGCGCGTCGACGCACGTCAGCGGGCGATCCTGGCTGCGCTGCACCGGTACGGGCCGATGACCGATGAGCAGATCGCCGATCAGCTCGACGCCATGCGTGTGTTCGACTCCTCGATCCCGGCGAGCACACCGCAAGCGTTCAGGACGGCTCGCAGCGGCTTGTACGTCGGCGGTCGGGTGATCGCCACACACGAGCGTCGCCGCACGCGCAGCGGTGCCACAGCGACCGTGTGGGCGATCGGGGGTGATGCTCAGTGACGGATGCGCGACTACCGAGCAGATGGCTTACGGATGCTGCCGTCGATGGGCTTTCCGATCGCGCCTGGCGGACGTTCACCTTTTCGCTGATGTGGTGCAACGAGAGCGGCACTGATGGCACCATCCCGCGCTCAGCATTCCGTTGGTTGCATCCTGATGGCGTCGACTCTGCGACCCTCGGCGAGTTGGTGAAGGCGAGGCTCTGGGAGCCTGCCAAGGCCGATGTCCGTGTGCCCGACTGGGACACGCGCATGGGGCAGAGCACCGCCGCGATGGTCGCACGACAGCGCGAAGGCAACGCCAAACGCAGTAGGCAGTACCGTGCCCGCCAAGCCGCTCAGATGACCAAGCGTGACGCGTCACGTGATCCGTTGCGTGACGCATCCACGGGAGGACAGGACAGGCGAGGCGAGGACAGGCAAGGACAGGCTCTTAGCGAAGTGGATTCACGAAGAGACGCGAATGTTGTGGCTTGGCCCGTTGCGGCGATCCCGAATGACGGAGTGGCGTAACGATGCCGAGATATCGGCCGACCAGCTTCGCCGGACCGTGCTCAGAGTGCGCGGCGATATACGACCCATTGGATCGCACGGCAGTGGCCCGCGTCACGCACGAGATCAAGTGCCCGTACTGGGCACCGGCCGAGTCGCCGTCGCGGCCGCTGAAAGAGAACCACGACGGCACAACCCAAAGAGAGAACCGATCATGGGAATAACCCAGCTTCCACCCGCACACGACCTCGCGAAACGGCTATCAACGCTCGAACAGCAGGTGCAATCACTTGCCACCCGCGACGTGCTCAAGAACGCGTCAATCGGGTCGGACGGGCTCACCGTGTACGGCGGGCAGATTCACGTCACACAGGGGCGGCTCGCTGCTCGTCGATGATGACGGATCGATCACCATTCAGGGCGCGGGCTCGCTGAACGTCGGCTCGGGTGCGCTCAACTCGGCCGGTTCGATCACCGCAGGCACGACGATCAGCGCAGGCACCACCGTAAAGGGTGCGTCGCTCGTATCGACCGGCGGAGCATCCGTCGCCGGTAGTTTCGCCGCGGGCAGCATCGCCGCGGGCAACGTGATCAGCTCAGGTCAGGTGCAATCCAACGGCGCACCTTTGCTGTCGGTCCCGTCGCACAACTACATCGTGAACAAGGGCAATTGGGTCGCCTGGTGGATCGACTCGGACGGCACGCTCGGCACGTCGTCATCATCCGCAACCGTGAAGACTGACCTCACCGCGATGAACGGCACCGAGATCGACAAGCTCACCCCGTACTGGGGCCGGTACGTGTGGGACGACCCCGCAGCACCGCTGAAAGTGTTCGTGCTCGCCGAAGACGTGCAGGCTGCAGGGTTCGGGCCCGACGTTGCACCCCTGGTCGAAGGCGAAGCACTGAACATCTCCGCAGACCCCGACCGCCCGGTGCTCGTACAGCCGGGCAGCGCTTGGACCGTGAACTATTCACAGCTCGTCGTCCCGCTGCTCGCCGCATACAAAGCGCAAGCCGCGCAGATCACCGACCTACAGAACCGGCTCGCAAGGGCCGGCATGGCCTAACCCCGAACCGAACAAAGTGAGGAACACCATGACAACCCGAACAGGAAAGACAACGCGCAGCACGGCACGCGCTCTCAGCGATGCCCAGAAGGCCGCTGAGGCGGTCCGGATGCGCGTAACCGGCATGACCTACCGCGAGATCGCCGTCGTGCAGCACGTGGCCGTCTCGACGGTGCACGAGCGTGTCTGTCGCGCGCTCGCCGCGGTCCCGGTTGAGGCCGTGAACGAGCTGCGTGCGCTGGAGCTGCAACGGCTGGACGACCTGCAAGCCCGTCTGACGGCGATTGCATCGGCATCGCACCCGAAAGTATCCCGTGGCCGAGTTATCACGGGAGTCGACGACTGGGGGCCGGTGCTACGGGCTCTCGGGCAGTTGCGGCAGGTGTCAGAGTCACGTCGGAAGCTCCTCGGGCTCGACGCCCCGGCGAAGGTCGATCTGCACGTGTCCGACGAGATGACGGCGGAGATTGAACGTCTCGCCGCCGAACTAGGGGTCACCGATCCGACCGCCCGAGCGTCGGAGTGAGCCAGTAGACCAACGATCGATCACCGGTGAGGCCGGGTGCAGCAGACCTGACAGCGGCTGCGCCCGGCCCACTCGTGTCCGGGCCACTCGTCATCGACTCACGGCGACAACCACCCGCGCAGGTGTTCCCACGACACGAACGCCACGCTTCCGAAGCTGCCGTGTGCCGTCGGCCTACATCATCCACCGCAGGAGCTGATTCGTCGTCCAGTTGACGCGCGCCGGAAAGGGCGAGACCCGATGACGCGTGCACGCTTGCACTAGCGCTGTGATGAGCCACACGAGTGCGACCAGGATCACGATCATGAACCACGCCAGTAGGACGAACATCTTCACGAACGCCACCACAAGCCAGAGCACCATTCCCACGGCCGTGATCCTAGATCTTGACGAGCGGCCCTGAGAACATTCCCCCGAAGAGAGTCGCCACGATCTCGGCTCGATGACGCACGCCCGCACCATCGTGCTACCCCTTTGTTGGGGCACGCGGCTACGCGAATCTGACCGCTAGCGTTTCAGTGCTCAACGAACGAAAGGCCCTCGCCATGGCGAAGATCACGACCGAGACAATCGATGGCTGGCCAGTCATGCAGCCGCTCGGCAAGAAAGAGTCCGCGCTGCTGACGAGTCACTTGCTCGAAGGAGAACAAGTGCTCGGACAAGTGATCGGCAACTTCGGGCAAGCAGCAATCGCGACTGCACACAAGCTCATCGTGGTCAAGACGGGCATGATGTCCGGACAGAGCTTCGGCGGCAAGGCGACCACGTTCGACTATCGAACGGTCTCCGGGATCGAAGTCAGAACCGGCTTCACTCAGGGCGAGTTCGCCGTCATTGCCGCCGGCCTCTTAGCACCAGGTCAGCGGAACAGTGTCGGTTCCAAGGTGAACATCGCTGAGCAGCCCAACGGGATCGTGTTCCAGAAGCAGGACGCCGACAAGTTCAACGCGTTCGCTGCGAAAGTTCGGGAACTTGTGTCCCACAACCTCGGCCCATCGAACGCTCAGCCCGAGGCGACGATCGCATCTACTGACGACGTATTCGAAACACTTCGCAAGCTCGGCGAGCTTCGAGATGCAGGCATCGTCACAGGAGACGAATTCGAGACCAAGAAGGCAGAACTGCTCGGTCGCATCTGAGTCACCGCTGCACAGCGCTAACAGGATGCCGGCCCCGACGAAGGTCGATCTGCACGTGTCGGATGAGATTGAACGTCTCGCGGCTGAGCTGGTGTCATGGACCCAACCGCCCGCGGGTCGGAGTGAGACAGTAGACCAACGATCGATCACCGATGAGGCCGGGTGCGGCAGACCTGACAGTAGCCGCACCCGGCCGACAGCCCGTCGTTGCTTCACCGCGGCAACTCCAGCCCGCTCACGTGTTCCCACGGCACGAACGACACGCCGATGACGCTCGGCCCTGATCAGTGGGTCTACCTGACTGACCCTGGCGTTCGATCTCGGGAAACGACTGTCGGGTGACGGGTGGGCAAGGGGCTACCGACTCGCCGTGCGGGACGCGGAGGCAGCCTGCTTGCCCTGCTCATCGATCGCGCGTTCCAGGAACGTCACGGCGACCCGCAACAAGGCGTAGAGCATCGCGAAATTGCTCGTCAATTCGTACTCGGCTGAAGTTGGTGTCCTAGTGCGCCCCGTGCGCTGATGATCCAAAGTTGCGAGTGCGAACGAGCGATTGCCGTGCGCGAATCCGCTGCACGCTCGCCATGCATCTATGCCCGCAAAGCCGTCACGCAGCTTCACCACCCTGTCGGCCTCAATGACGATATCTGTGATGCTCGGAAACGCTCGGTCAAGTCTGTACTGAGTGCCGCCCTTGACCGAATCCTTGATCTGCGAAAGTCGCTTCCAAAGTGCGTCGGTTGTCTCAGGGGTGTGAAAGCCCATCCGCTTTGTGAACGTGTCCACGTTCTGGCGATCATTCCAAGTGAGCTGCAGGGAGCGAAAGACGCGCTTGGCCCGCACGCCACCATTCATGAGCCATATCGCGAGGCTGGACGTCTCGATCGCACTCCGTACAAGGACGTACCAAGCGAAGGGCGGCAGGCCGTCCTTCGAGGCGAGGATCACCTCCAGGGCTCGAAGGTGATCGGCAGAGCTACCAATAAGGAACCCAACCTGAAATGACTTGTGGTCATACGGGGTGCATTGGTCGTCACCGTACAGCTGGCTTCCGATGGTTGGCTCAGGGAGGTCGAATGCCCCCCGGACCACTTCAATCGTTCGAGTCCGCATGGCCGGCAGCTGCGCTACCGCGTATTGCTCTCGCTCATCCACGGTTGTGCTAGGAAGCCACCGTTGGGCCGTGGGCGTATCGCTCAAGTCAGCCATTCCGCGAGCGTATCTTGAGGTCAGTCTCCGGACCGATCTCCCACATATCTCCCACAGCCCCACTCAGTTGTCCGTTGGCGGAAACATGAGAAACAACGAAACCCATATCTGACCGGGGATTTCTTCACTGCTGGGGTACCTGGACTCGAACCAAGAACAACTGAACCAGAATCAGCCGTGTTGCCAATTACACCATACCCCACCGGTCTACCTCTAGGGGTAAACCGCCAGTCGGGATTCAATCCCAACTCGTACCGCCTGGGCGGCACGAGGGACCACTTTACCGGACGCGAGCCACGGCGGCCAAAACGACGATCGATCGCAGGCCCACCACTGTTGAGGCGCTGACCTGGCGGGTCTACCGTGAGCGCATGACGCAGGAGGATGCCGCTGGGTCCGACGACGTGAACGATCGCTTCGACGAGCTGGTCACCGAGTTCATCGGACGCGACGGCGTCGTGCCTCCCGGCGCGACCTCCGGCTTCGGCCACGGTTCGCTGCGCGTCGACGGGAGCATCTTCGCGATGCTCGTGCGCGGACGCCTGGTCGTCAAGCTGCCCGCTGGACGAGTTGGGGAACTCGTCGACGCGGGCGATGGCATCCGGTTCGACGCGAACAAGGGCTCGCCGATGAAGGAGTGGCTCGCGCTGGATCCCGCCTCCCGCGTCGACTGGGCTGAGCTCGCCGACGAGGCATACCGCTTCGTCCGCCGGCGGCGAGAGTAGCGGCGTAGCGAACGGAGCCGTTACACGCTTCGAAGCGCGAGTAGCCGCTCCAGCCGCGCGAGCGTCTCCGTCTTGCCGAGGATCTCCATGGACTCGAACAGCGGCGGAGACACGCGGCGACCGCTCATGGCGACGCGCAGCGGTCCGAACGCCACCCGCGGCTTCAGGCCCAGCACCTCGATCAGCGCCACACGCAGCGTCACCTCGATGCCGTCGTGCGTCCACAGGTGCTCGGCGAGCCGCTCCAGCGCCGGAATCGACTCGCGCAGCACCTCGACCGTGTTGTCAGGCAAGCCGGCGAGCGCGTCGTCCTCGTAGGGCAGCGCAGCCGCATCCGAGAACAGGAATCCGAGCATGCCGGGGGTCTCCCCGAGCAACTGCACCCGCTCCTGCACGAGTGGGGCCGCGGCATCCAGGACCGCGAGCTGCTCGTCGGTGAGCGGCTCAGAAAGCACGCCGGATTCGACAAGGTAGGGAATCGTGCGCTGCGCGAAGTCGGCGGCCCCGAGCATGCGGATGTGGTCCGCGTTGATCGCCTCCGCCTTCTTCAGGTCGAACCGCGCGGGGTTGGGATTCACGTCGGCGACGTCGAACCTCTCGACCATCTCGTCGAGGGTGAAGACGTCGCGGTCGTGCGAGTAGCCCCATCCGAGTAGCGCGAGGTAGTTGTCGAGGCCCTCTGGAATGAATCCGCGCTCTCGATGATGGAACAGGTTCGACTCCGGGTCGCGCTTCGACAGCTTCTTGTTTCCGTCACCGAGCACCGATGGAAGGTGACCGAACTGTGGGATGAAGTCGGCCACGCCGATGTCGATGAGCGCTCGATACAGCGCGATCTGACGGGCGGTCGATGGCAGCAGATCCTCGCCACGCAGTACGTGCGTGACGCGCATCAGCGCATCGTCGACCGGGT
Source organism: Humibacter antri (assembly GCF_054777235.1). NCBI lineage: Bacteria > Bacillati > Actinomycetota > Actinomycetes > Micrococcales > Microbacteriaceae > Humibacter > Humibacter antri. Next base: position 150,132 of record NZ_BAAHAW010000021.1, read on the forward strand.
TCACGAATGTGTAGAGCGGTCGGCCGTTCGGACGCACGACGACGAAATCGCTGAACGATCCACCCGGGAACGTGATCGGTCCGCGCACGAGGTCGTCGAATCCGAGCTCGGTGTCGGGCACGCGAAGGCGCAAAGCCGGCTGGCGGCCTTCCGCGCGGAACACCTCGAGCTGCTCCGGCGTGTGCTCGCGATCGCCGTTGTCGTACCCGTGCTGCTTCGGACGCCCGGCGTCGACGTTGCGGGCCTCGATCTCCTCCGGCGTCGAGTAGCTCTCGTAGACATGACCGGAATCGATCAGTCGGTCCAGCACTGCTGCGTAGATCTCGCTGCGCTGCGACTGACGGTACGGGCCATCGGGACCACCCGTCACGACGCCCTCGTCCCAGTCGATCTTCAACCAGGTGAGCGCGTCGAGAAGCTGCTCGTAGCTCTCCTCGGAGTCACGCGCGGCATCCGTGTCCTCGATGCGGAAGATGAGCTTGCCACCGGTGTGCCTCGCATACGCCCAGTTGAAGAGCGCGGTACGGATGAGGCCGACGTGCGGAGTGCCCGTGGGCGACGGACAGAAGCGCACGCGCACGTCGGTTCCAGTGGCTGTGCTGAACGGATACGCGGCCGGCAAGGAGGTCTCGGACATCGCCCTCAAGTCTACGGGCGACGGTGCGTCCGACTCGTCGCGGCGGCATCCGTTTCGGCATGCCGACCCGCCGCCGCACGCTCAACCGGCTCGGGACGATCCACATGCGCTCAGCCGGCAGGGGCGAGCGACCAGGCCTCGGCATCCAGCTCGAGGATGGCCGACACGGTCGCCGCGATCGCCGGCACCTGGTCGCTCCCCTGCGCTCCGACCAGCTGGATGGTGCGATGGTCGTGATTCGCCGTCGGCCTGATCGTGACGCCCGCCGGGAGCGTCGAGACGGCAAGTGCGAGCGACGGGATGAGCGCCACCCCGAGTCCGGCAGACACCATGCCGAGCACGGCCGTGAAGTTGTCTGTCTCGTACGCGATCGCGGGGCGGAACCCGGATGTCTCGGCCAGCTGCAGCAGGTGTCCGCGGCACCGAGGGCATCCGGCGATCCAACTCTCGTCGCCGAGCTGTGCGAGGTCGACGGCGGCGGAACCGGCAGCCGGATGCCCCGATGGAACCGCGACCAGCATCTCGTCGCGCCACAGCGGCACGACGGCCAACCCCTTGGCACCCTCCGCATGAGGGTCGACGCGGTCGCCAGGGTAGGCGAACGTGATCGCCAGGTCGGCGCGCTGGGCGCGCACGGCCTCGACGGCCTCGGGCGGCTCGGCCTCCAGATAGCCGACCCCGATGCCCGGATGCGTCCCCTGCAGCCTGCGCAGCACCTGCGGCACGAGCGTGGACGACGCGGTGGGAAAGGCCGCGAGTCTCACCCGTCCGGCGCGCAACCCCGACAGCTCGGCGAGCTCCCCGGCTGCGGCGTCCAGCGCCGTCGTGATCGTGCGAGCATGCCGCGCGAGCACCCGTCCCGCCTCCGTCAGCCGCACACCTCGCCCGGAACGCGCGACGAGCGGCATGCCGATACGCGCCTCCGTGCGCCGCAGGTGCTGACTCAACGCGGGCTGACTGTAGCCGAGTGCCCCGGCTGCAGCGGTGATCGAGCCGTGCTCGACGATGGCGCGGATGATGCGCAGCGTGTGGGCATCGAGCTCCAGGTCCGTCGGGTCCGGCTGCAGGGTCATGAACATAGCATAAGCGCACGTTATGGATGTGATTGAACACCTGCGATTGTGCAATGACTTCGCATCGCTCAGGCTCGAAGCATGCTTGAACACTTCCGCTCCGAGTTCGATGGTGCAGGCGCCGGATACCTGGCCGCGTGCACCGGAGGCCTGCCAACGGGCGGTTCGATGAACGCGCTCCGCCGCGACCTCGACCTCTGGCGCGCCGGCGCCGCGAGCCCAGCCCACTATGACGAGTCGGTGGTGCGCTCACGAGCCGCTTTCGCACGTCTGGCCGGCATCGATGTCGAACGCGTGGCCATCGGCTCGCAGAGCTCGGTCTTCGCCGGGATGATCGCGGCATCCGTTCCCGACGACGCCGAGGTGCTCTGCGTCGACGGCGACTTCAGCTCTGTCGTGTTCCCGTTCCTGCAGCATGAGCGCAGGGGCGTGCGGGTACGTCACGTTCCCCTCTCCGCTCTGGCCGATGCCGTTTCCGACCACACCTGGCTGGTCGTCTACTCCCTCGTGCAGTCCGCGACGGGCGAGATCGCGGATGCCACAAGCATCCGCTCCGCCGCCTCTCGCGTCGGCGCGCGTGTGCTGTGCGACACTACGCAGGCCGCCGGCTGGCTTCCGCTTGCACCGGAGACCGCAGATGCCACGATCTGCCACGCCTACAAGTGGCTGTGCTCGCCGCGCGGCGTCTGCTTCTTCACAGTGACGCCTCAATTCGCAGACGAGCTGGTCCCGTTGCATGCCGGGTGGTACGCGGGTGAGAACCCGTGGACCTCCTGCTACGGGCCCTCCGCTCCCCTGGCCGCCTCGGCCCGGCGGTTCGACGTATCACCGGCTTGGCAGGCCATGGCGGGCGCGGCGCCCGCCCTCGAGTTGTATGCCGGTGCGGACATCCGCGCAATCCGTGACCACGACGTCGAACTCGCGGATGCCTTCGCCGAGGGTCTCGGACTGCCGGGTCGCGGCAGCGCCATCGTCACCTGGAAGGACGCGGACGGCGACGATCTGCGCGCGCTCACCGAGGCGGGCATCGTGGCGTCGGGCCGGGCCGGTCGGGCGCGCGTTGCGTTCCACGTGTGGAACGACGAGATCGATGTCGACATGGCCCTCCGCGCGCTGCGCCGAACCCACCGCGAGCCCGACACGGCCTTGGCCGGAGTCAGCGCTGGATCTCGACGAGAAGCACCCACGCGTTGAGCATCGAGCTCACGAGCACTGCCACGATCGCCGCAGCGAGCAACGCCACAGCCAGGGTGCTTTCCGCGATCATGAAGGCGCCTCCGAGCACCGCCAGCCCCACCGGCACGATGCAGAGAGCGCCGATGAAGGCGATCGACGACCCGGAGCGGTGATACGACGAATCGACGGCCATCCGCCGAACCATCACCAGTGGCGGAGCGAGACCGATGAGACTGGCAACCAGGATCTCGATGCCGAGAACGGTATCGGGCTGGTGCGGGATGAGCGCAAGCACCGCGATGACGAGGATCAGCACCATCGAGCTCACCGTCGTCGCTGCCCGCGACGGCAGCGAAGGCGACGCCAGGATCTCCTTGATCGTGACGCTGATCGCCACGATGATGAGGCCGGCCAGCGCGGCGGACGCTCCAGCTATTGCGACGAAGAACTCGCCCCAGCCTTCGGTCATGGCGGCAGTCTAGGGGTTTCGACAAGCTCAACCCACGGGAGAACTCAACCCACGGGAGAAGTGAACCCACGGGAGAACTCAACCCACGGGAGAAGTGAACCCACAGGAGAGCTCAACCCACGGAAGAGCTCAACACACGGGAGAGCTCAACCCACGGAGGACAGCCCGGCCCACGGGGGGCAGCCGACCCGACGGGACTGCCGAGTCCATAAGACAGCCCGGCCCACGGGACAGCTGAACCCGCGGAAGGCCGAACCCACGCGACGACGCCGCTCAGGATGGTGCTCAGCCCTTCGCGCGCACCGGGTTCGAGAGCGTACCGATGCCGCTCACCGTGACGTCGACACGGTCGCCCGCCGTCAGTGGGCCGACGCCTGCCGGGGTGCCAGTCATGATCACGTCGCCGGGCAGCAGTGTCCACACGCTCGACGCATAGGCGACGAGCTCCGGAATGCCGTGCATCAGGTCGGCGATGCGGCCGGACTGCCGCACCTCATCGTTCACCCGCGTCTCGATCGTGGCCGATGCCGCGTCGAACTCCGTCTCGATCACGGGCCCGAGCGGGCAGAACGTGTCGAACCCCTTGCCGCGCGCCCACTGGCCGTCTTTGCGTTGCAGGTCGCGTGCCGTGACATCGTTGCCGACCGTGTAACCGAAGACGTAGTCGAGCGCGTTCTGCGCCGAGACATCCTTCGCGATCCTGCCGACCACCACGACGAGTTCGCCCTCGTGCTCGACGCGTTCGGACTGCGGCGGCAGCACGATCGCGTCGTCCGGGCCGATCACCGCCGTGTTCGGCTTGAGGAACATGAGCGGCTCGGCCGGCGCCTCTGACCCCATCTCCTCCGCGTGCTCACGGTAGTTGCGTCCGATCGCCACGACCTTCGAGCGCGGGAGCACGGGCGCCAGCAGTGTGGCATCCGCCAGCTTCACCCGCTCCCCCGTCGTGTCGTAGCCGGTGTACATCGGGTCGCCGGTGAGCACGACCCACTCCCGCTCTTCCTCGTCGAGGATGCCGAACGAGAGTGTGCCCGCGTGGTTGAAGCGTGCGATCTTCACGCCGGGTCTCAGCCGTTCACCCGGGTGAGCCAGCCGTGCCGGTCCTCGATACGCCCATACTGGATGTCGGTCAGCTCCTGCCGCAGCGACATCGACAGCTCGGACGACTCGGCGCCATCGTGGACGATCTCGAAGTCATCCGCGGCGAGCCGCCCGATCGGAACGAGCACCGCAGCGGTGCCGCATGCGAACGCTCCGACGATCTCCCCGGACGCAGCACCGGCGCGCCACTCGGTGATCGTCACCGGCCGCTGTTCGATGGCCAGACCACGATCCTCGGCCAGTTGCAGGATCGACTTCAGCGTGATCCCTTCGAGGATCGAATCGGACTCCGGAGTCACCAGCGAGCCGTCGCGGCGAACGAGAACTATGTTCATGCCGCCGAGCTCTTCGAGGTACTCACCGTCGAGGTAGAGCACCTGCTCGCAGCCCTTCGCGTACGCCTTCGCCTGCGGGAGAAGGCTCGACGCGTAATTGCCGCCCGTCTTCGCCGCGCCCGTGCCACCCTTGCCTGCGCGAGAGTAGTTCTGCGCAAGGGCGATGCTCACCGGCTGCACTCCATGGGCGAAGTACGCACCCGCGGGGCTCGCGATGAGGTAGTAAGCCACCTTGCGCGCGGCGCGTACACCGAGGAACGCCTCCTTGGCGAACATGAACGGCCGCAGGTAGAGGCTGGTCTCGGCCGCACCGGGCACCCATGAACCGTCGAGGGCGATGAGCCGGCTGATCGATTCGAGGAAGTACTCGGTCGGCAATTCCGGCAGAGCCAGGCGCCTGGCCGAACGCTGCATCCGCGCGGCATTCTGGTCCGAACGGAAGGTGTGGATCGAACCATCGGCATGGCGGTACGCCTTGAGCCCCTCGAAGACCTCTTGCGCGTAATGCAGCACGGCCGCGGCCGGATCGAGCTGGATCGCACCGTACGGGCTCACCCGCGGGCGGTGCCATCCGCCCTTCTCGGACCAGCAGATATCGACCATGTGGTCGGTGAAGTGCTGCCCGAAGCCCGGGTCGCCCAGAATCGCCTCCCGCTCGACGTCGGCGATCGGGGCCGGGTTCCGCGTGACCTGCCACAGCAAGCCGCCGTTGGATGCCGGCAGGTTCGTGATGTCGGTGAGCGGAATGGTCATCAGTGATCCCCTTCGAGGTCGGTCGACGCGTCGAGCATTACGCCGCGCGTCGAGAACAGATTACGTCAGCAGCCCGAGCGCATTGAGGGACGTGCCCAGGGCGTTCAGCCCGCCAGCGCAGCGGCGATCGCGTCGCCGATCTCCGACGTGCTCCGCTGTGTCGACCGCCCGGCGAGGTCGGCTGCCACGGCCGCGCGAACACGGCCTGCGGCATCCTCGTACCCGAGGTGGTCGAGCAAAAGAGCGACAGAGAGGATGGCTGCTGTGGGGTCTGCCTTGCCCTCTCCGGCGATGTCGGGTGCTGAGCCGTGCACCGGCTCGAACATGCTCGGAAACACGCCGTCCGGGTTGATGTTGCCGGATGCCGCGAGACCGATGCCGCCGCTGATCGCGGCCGCGAGATCGGTCAGGATGTCGCCGAAGAGGTTGTCCGTGACGATGACATCGAATCTAGCAGGATCGGTGACGAGGAAGATCGTCGCTGCGTCGACGTGCAGGTAGTCGACCGCGACATCCGGATGCTCGGCCGCCACCTCGTCGACGACGCGCTTCCACAGGCCGCCGGCATGCACCAGCACGTTGGTCTTGTGCACGAGCGTGAGCCGCTTGCGCCGCTTCTCGGCCTGCTCGAACGCGTAACGCACGACACGTTCGACGCCGAACGCGGTGTTCACCGACACCTCGTTGGCGATCTCGTTCGGCGTGCCGACCCGGATGGCGCCGCCGTTGCCGACGTACGGCCCCTCCGTGCCCTCGCGAACGACGACGAAGTCGACGTCACCGGGTGTGCTCAGCGGGCTCGTGACACCGGGAAGGATTGCCGCCGGCCGCAGGTTGACGTACTGGTCGAGTGCGAACCGCAGCTTCAGCAGCAGTCCCCGCTCGATGTTCGCCCCGACCAGCCTCTGGTCGCCGGGCCTGCCTCCGACAGCACCGAGCAGAATGGCGTCGTGTTCGGAGATCGCCTCGAGGTCGTCATCCGTCAGTACATCGCCGGTCGCGAGGTAGCGGGCAGCGCCCAGCTCGAAATAGGTCTTCTCGAAGACGACATCCGCCCGATCCACCACGGCGTCAAGCGCCTTGACCGCCTCGGCGACCACCTCGGGACCGATGCCGTCCCCGGGAATGACGGCGAGCCTGATGACGGATGACATGGCGCTCCTTGCGAAGTCGTGGGCGTTGTGCACCCCTGCTGGTCGGCCGATGCGCGTTCCGTGCGGGCGGGACGCCACCGTGGGATACCAGCCTATCGGCCCACTCGTTCGTGGCGGAGCGTGATGGCGGCCAGCACCGCAGCGGCGAGCACCAGCAGCGCACCGATCGCGGCGGTGACCGTCACGCCGCTGTCGAAGGCGGCTCCGGCAGATGCCATCAGCGCGGCTCCCTGGTCGGCCGGCAGTTGCCCTGCAACTGCCGCGGCCCCGCCGATCGTCTGACTGGCGGCATCAGCCTGATGTGCGGTGAGGCCATCGGGCAGCACGACGGATGCCCGGTAGAAGACCGTGATGATGGTGCCGAGGATGGCCGTTCCGAGCACGGCGCCGAGTTCGTACGCCGTCTCGGACACTGCTGAGGCTGCACCTGCTTTCTCGGCCGGCGCCGTCGCGATGATGAGCTCGTTCGACACCGTCTCCGCCGCGCCGATGCCGATGCCGAGTGCGATGAACGCGACGACGAACGCCGGCACCGTGAGGTGGTGGGCCATCACGGCGACGAAGCCGTACCCGAAGACCGAGAAGGCCAGCGCCGCCGGAATGACGATGCTCGGCCGCACCCGGCGCGCGATCGGTACCACCACCAGTCCCGCCACGATCATGACGATCAGACCCGGCACGAGCGTGAGGCCGGCCTGCACAGGGTCCTGTCCGAGCACGAGCTGGAGGTGCTGAGAGACGAAGAACAGCCCGCCGACCAGCGCGATCACGCTGAGCAGGTTCACGAGCACGGCACCGCTGAACGCCGGGCGTGAGAACAGCCGCATGTCGAGCATCGGATTCGAGCGCCGAAGTTGCCTGCGTACGAAGAGCCAACCGCATGCGAGTCCGACCAGAACAGCCAAGACACCCAGCACACCGATGCCCTCGGTGGCGAGCGACTTGATGCCGAAGACGAGCGGAGCCATCGCACCGAGCCCCAGAACGATACTCGGAACATCCACCGGGCCGGGGTTCGGGTCCCGGGACTCCGGCACGAGGATCGGCAGCAGCACCAGCAGCGGAACGAGCACGGGCACGGCAATGAGAAAGACGGAACCCCACCAGAAGTGTGCGAGCAGCAGGCCACCGAGAATGGGGCCGAGCGCGGACCCGGCAGCGAAACCCGCCGACCAGATCGCGATGGCGAGTCTGCGCTGGTCACGGTCGGTGAACACCGAGCGCAGCAGCGACAGCGTCGACGGCATGAGCATGGCGCCGAAGAAGCCGAGCAGGGCACGTGCCGCGATCAGCATCGCGGCGGTCGGAGCGAACGCCGCCAGCATCGACACGAGGACGAAGCCGATCGAGCCTATGAGCAGTAGCTTGCGGCGGCCGATGCGGTCGGCGAGCGACCCCATGGCCACCAGCAGGCCGGCGAGTACCAGCGGATAGATGTCGATGATCCACAGCAGCGCGACACCGCTCGGTTCCAGCGCCGTCGAGATGGCGGGGAGTGCGAAGTTGAGCACCGTGTTGTCGACCGAGACGAGCAGCACAGGCAGCATGAGCACGGCGAGCGCCACCCACTGGCGCGCCCCGGCGCGAGCGGGCACCTGACGAACTTCGATCAGCTCGGTGTCGGACATCTTGCGGCACTCCCTCCAGTAGACTATACCGTCCAGCCGGTACACTAACGGAGATGGCCGGGCGTTCGCTGGGCATCCGACAATGGAAACGTGAGGGAGGATCCATGAGCAGGCGGGAGAGCTCGCGTGAGCGCATACTCGATGCTTTCGAAGAGCTGCTCACCGAAGACGGTGAGCGGATCGCGACTCTCGATGCCGTGGCGGCCAAGGCGGGCGTCTCGAAGGGCGGGCTGCTGTACCACTTCGCCTCGAAGGATGCCTTGGTCCAAGGTCTCCTCGAACGTCTGTCCGCACTCGTGGCCGACGACGTGCAGAGCATCCGCACCGCTCCAGAAGGTGCGATCGAGTACCTGCTGCGCACCTCCGTCGCCTCGGACTCGCCGCTGGAGCGCACGATCATGGCGTGCCTCGCCCTCGCACAGGGCGCGAACGAAGAGGTTCGCGCTGCGCTGCGCCAGATGCAGGATGCCTGGTTCGACGTGGTCGCGGAGGCGGTCGGAGATCCTGTACGTGCGCGCGTCATCTCGCTGGTGAGCGACGGCCTGTACTTCAACTCGGTGCTTCGTCAAGGAGACGAGGCAATCGATCAGCAGGAGCTCGACGAGGTGGTCGCGTTCGTCGCCCGCATGGCAAGGGGCTAGCTTGCTCGTGCTTGTCGCACGTAGGCTGGCCGAAACCGACGAAGGGGGCCTTTCGTGAGTCTCGGAGGCGGCATCTTTCTGATCGTGGTGGGCGCCATCCTGGCCTTCGCGATCAACGTCAACGTCAGCTGGATCGACCTGCATCTGGTCGGGTGGATCCTGCTCATCGCCGGAGTGGTCGTCTCGATCCTTGGAATCGTGCTGCTCACGCGCAAGCGCACGTCGAAGGTCACACGGAGCACCACTGTCGATCCGCGCTCAGGTCAGCAGATCGACACGACGCGGCGCGACGACCAGGGCTGAGTGGGACGCGAGCCCGGTCAGAGCCACACGACGCCCTCGAGCACCGTTCGGGTGCGACCGCCGATCCAGTATCTGCCATCCGAATGGCGCACGTGCACACGGCCCGATCGGCCGAGCACCGTTCCCTGCGATGCGACGTAGTTCTCGGGCGCACGACCTGATTCGATGAGCCACATCGCGAGTCCGGCGTTCAGACTCCCCGTCACCGGGTCTTCTGGCACCCCGAGCCCGGGCACGAATGCCCGCACTTCGAAGCGGATGTCCGAGCCATCCGGGTAGGGCGCGACGACTCCCACCTTCAGCTCACCCCTGACGGCGAAGTCCGGCTTCAACGCGAGCACCTGCTCCGGCGTGCGCAAGAGCACGGCGAGCCATCCTGGTCCGTTGTCGACCCACTGGCTCGACACGACGTCATCGGCCGCGATTCCGAGGGCCGCCACCACCTGGCGCACCGTGTCTGCATCGACCTCGCCATCGCGAGCAAGGGGCGGCGCCGCGAACGAGAGTGTGCTTCCGACCCGACTCAGCTCCACGAGTCCGACGCCGCACTGCTGCACGACCGTGCCGGTTCTCGCCGGCACGCCGCCTGCCTGCAACCACGCGTGCGCGCTGCCGAGTGTGGGATGCCCCGCGAACGGCAGCTCACCGCCCGGTGTGAAGATGCGCAGCCGGTAGTCGGCGGCCGGATCGGTCGGCGCCAACAGAAAGGTCGTCTCCGAGAGGTTCGTCCAGCGGGCGAACGCCGCCATCGTCTCCTCGGACAGGTCGTCGGCATCCACGACGACCGCGACCGGGTTGCCGCGGAGCGCCTCGGAACCGAACACATCGACCTGCGAACCGGCGCTCGTGCGACATGTGCCGGCCTACGATTCGGTGATGTCGATCGCCTGCATCACGTCGGCATCGATCGCGGCCCGAACGGTCTCGAGGATGCCGTCGGGAACCGGCGAGTCGACCGTCAGCACGCTGAGCGCCTTGCCGCCTGCCGTCGTGCGCGCGATCTGCATGCCGGCGATGTTGATGCCCGCATCGCCGAATTCACGACCGTACACTGCGACGATGCCGGGGCGGTCGTCGTACACCATGACGATGAGGTGCTCGGCGAGCGGCACCTCGACGTCGTAGCCGTCGATGCCGACGATCTTCTCGATCTGCTTCGGTCCGGTGAGCGTTCCCGATACTGAGACCTGCGACCCGTCGGCGAGCGCGCCGCGCAGGGTCAGCACATTGCGGTAGTCCTCGCTTGCGGCATCCGTCAGCAGGCGAACCTCGATGCCGCGCTGCTCGGCCAGGAGAGGCGCGTTCACATACGAGACGTTCTCGCTCACGATGTTCGTGAAGATGCCCTTCAGCGCGGCGAGCTTGAGCACGCTCACGTCGTAGTCGACGAGCTCACCACGGATCTCCACGTCGACACTCGTGATGGGGCTGTTCTTCGCCAGGCCGCTGAACACCTGCCCGAGCTTCTCGAGCAGCGGGATGCCCGGGCGCACGTAAGGATCGATCACCCCGCCCGCCACGTTCACCGCGTCGGGCACGAGCTCGCCGGAGAGCGCAAGGCGCACCGATCGCGCCACCGAGACGCCGGCCTTCTCCTGCGCCTCGGCCGTCGATGCGCCGAGGTGCGGCGTGACGACGACGTTGTCGAGCTTCAGCAGGGGCGATTCAAGCGGCGGCTCCGTGCTGAACACGTCGAGGCCCGCGCCGGCGATGGTGCCGCTGGTCAGTGCGCGGTAGAGGGCATCTTCATCGATGAGTCCGCCGCGTGCGACGTTGACGATGAAGGCGCTCTTCTTCATGAGCGCGAGCTGGTCGTCGCCGATCATGCCAGTGGTCTCCGGCGTCTTCGGCATGTGGATGGTGATGAAGTCCGCGCGCTGCAGCAACTCGTCGAGGCTCACCAGCTGCACGCCGAGCTGCTGCGCCCGTGCCGAGGTGACATAGGGGTCGTATGCGATGACCGACGTACCGAACGCCTGCAGACGAGCCGTGATCAGAGCCCCGATGCGCCCGAGGCCGATGATGCCGATGGTCTTCTCGTACAGCTCGGTGCCGGTGTACTTCGATCGCTTCCACTCCCCGGCGGTCAGCGACGCGTTGCCCGCAGGGATATACCGAGCGAGGGAGAGGATGTGCCCGATCGTCAGCTCGGCCGCCGAGATGATGTTCGACGTGGGCGCGTTGACCACCATCACGCCCGCTTCCGTGGCCGCCTTCAGGTCAACGTTGTCGAGGCCGACCCCGGCTCGCGCCACGACCTTCAGCTTCGGTGCATGGGAGACGGCTTCGGCATCGACCTTCGTCGCCGAGCGGATGAGCACGGCGTCGGCGTCGGCGAGAGCCTCCAGGAGTGCGGCGCGATCAGTGCCGTCGACCGAGCGGACATCGAAGTCGGACCCCAGGGCCTCGACGGTCGCGGGCGAGAGTTCTTCGGCGATCAGTACGACCGGCTTCGACACGGAAGGGACCCTTCGACGAGAGTGAGCGATTTCAGGTGGGGCGGACGCGCCCGCACGCCACGGTCATCGGGGCGCAAGTCACTCCAGATTAGCCGCCGTCGTGCACCGCCAAGCGCACATGAGCACTCACCGGGCGGCACGACACCGCGGAACGGCGCACACTCCTGCGCGGGAATCGGACCGGTGCGGACGCGCCCGCGCTCGTAGCCTTGCTGCGCAACATGACGAATTGTGAAGGGACCACGATGCGCATCCTCCTCGCCGGCGGCGCCGGCGCCATCGGACGACAACTCACACCGGCGCTCGTCGCAGCTGGGCACCAGGTGTGGGCCACGAGCCGCTCCGCCGTGAAGTCGAGTGCGATCGCTGCGATGGGAGGGCATCCGCTCGTGATGGATGTCTACGAACCGGCCTCGGTCGAGGCGGCGTTCGACGCCGCGCGGCCCGACGCGGTCATTCATCAGCTCACCGACCTCTCCGACTACGATCTGTCGGCGAACTCCCGCATCAGGATCGAGGGAACGCGAACACTCGTAGCCGCCGCAAAGCGGCACGGCACGCAGCGCATGGTGGCGCAGAGCATCAGCTGGGTCGTGGCGGACGGCGACACACCCGCGACCGAGAGCGAACCGTTCCGCGACGGGCTGATGCCCGGGGTCGCGGAGCTCGAGAGCGCCGTGCTCGGGATGCCGGCGGGCATCGTGCTGCGATTCGGCCAGTTCTACGGCCCGGGAACGTGGCGCAGCTCCCGCGCTGCGGGGTCGGCGGCCGAACTCGAACGCGCGTTGACTCCGATGGCTGAGATCGCCAGTTTCGTCCATGTCGGGGATGCGGCGATCGCGACCGTGGCCGCGCTCGGCTGGCCGCACGGCGTCGTCAACATCGTCGACGACGAGCCTGCGCGCGCTGAGGAGTGGATGCCCGTGCTCGCCGCTTCCCTCGGCACGACTCCTGCGCCGATTCCGACCGGCCTGCCGCACGGCCGTCCGGTCTCGAACGCGCTCGGGCGTGAGCTCGGCTGGACGCCACGATTCCCCTCTTGGCGCGAGGGCTTCATCGACCCGGATGGCGGTGTCGCGGTTGCTAGCAGGGAACTATAGCGACGCCGCGCCGCCTCAATCGGCCGGCGTCGCGAGCGACTGACGCGCCTGCATCACCGCGCGCACCGCGTCGGCGTCCGTCGCGTCGTATTCCGGATGTCCGCCGCCTGGCCCGCTGGCCTGGCCGGTGACGGTCATCCGCGCGGAGAGGTGAACTGCGTCCACGCCCGTCTCGGTGAGCATCGGCAGCTGGTCGGCCGTGACACCTCCGCCGGCCATGATCTGTACGACACCGGCCGCGCGTTCCACGAGCGAGCGCAGCATCGGCAGTCCGTCGATCGCGTGCGCGGCGGTGCCAGAGGTGAGGATGCGGCGCACGCCGACCGCGGCCAGCGCTTGCACCGCCGACGAGGCATCGCGCGCCACGTCGATGGCCCTGTGGTAGGTGACTGGCAGCGCACCTGCCGCGCTTACCAGTGCGGCCGTCGACGAGACATCCACGTTGCCGTGCTTGTCGATGAGACCCACCACGACGCCCCCGGCGCCGAGCTCCCTGGCCTGGCGGATGTCGCGCAGCATCACGTCGAGCTCGTCGACCGAGTAGAAGAACCCTCCGCTGCGCGGGCGGATCAGCACGTGCACGAAGCCGTCCCGTCCGCGCTCGCGGCTCAGCGCCGCCGCGCGCTCGATCAGGCCGGCGCTCGGGGTGAGCCCTCCCACCCCGAGCGCACTGCACAGTTCAACGCGATCGGCGCCCTCGTCGAGGGCGATGCGAACACCCTCGAGGTCTTGAACAGCGATCTCGATCTCGGGCGCGCCGGTGCGTGTCATGTGATCAGTATGGCCATCGGATGCCTCATCGCCGCCGACGATCAGAAGACCGGCGTCACGCCTCGCACCAGCCGCCAGTTCTCCACGTGGAACTGCGCAGGATCGATCGTGCCCTGAGCCGTGGCGTAGGCGACGATCGCCTCGCGGATGGCGACCTGCGCGTTGTACACGACCGGGGCATCCGCGATGTGCGGGAACCCGCCGCCACCTGACTGCCGGTAGTTGTTCACGGCGACCACGAACTGCTGCTCATCGGCCACCGGAGCGCCGTCGTACGCGAGCCCCGTGATGCGGGATCCTTCCGGCTGCGAGATGTCGATGTCGTAGACGATTCCGGAGAACTGGTCGTAGTTGTAGTCGGGCAGGTTGTGGTTGTTCGTCCACGACGCCGGGTCGACCGGCGCATCGGCGGCGACCTGCCGGTAATAGCGCGCCGAGTACTCCAGGTAGTCCTTGATCTGAGAGCCGGTCAGCACGGATCCGAGCAGTGTGTTGTCGTAGATGTAGAGCCCGGCGACATCCTTGATGGTCACGGATCCGGCGGGGAACGTTGCCGCCCGGTTGAAGGGCGCGGCAATCGACACGACCGGAAGCGAGGCGGAGGGGGTGCCCGCGATGGCCTCCGTGACCTTGGCCGTCTGCACCACGTTGATGTAGTCGAGGATCGCCGTGTCCTTCCAGCAGGCCTCGGCGGCCGACATGGTCTCGGTGGATGTCGCAACCGCCGTGTTCACGTATGCCACTACCGCGTCGTGCTCCGACTTCACCACCGCGACGAGCCTCGGGTCGTCGACGACCGTGTTCGTGTTGACGGTGATCGCCGACTTGGAGCTCACTCCCCAGCGCCCGCGCTCGAACTTCAGCGACAGATCGAAGACGCTCAGCCGCTCGCCCCAGCATTTCGGCTCGCTCATCACGACCTGCTCGCCCGTCGTCTTGTTCGTGACGAAGCGCTGCGGAACGTCGATGTGCGCGTGGCCGAACAGGATGGCGTCGACGCCGGGCACCTGCTCGGCGAGCATGGCTGCGGCGTTCTCCACCGGGATGTCGCCGCTGTACGACGACAGGCCGCTGTCGCCGGCGTGCACGCTCACCACCACGACGTCGGCTCCGTCCCTGCGCATGCGCGGCACCCAGCTCTTCGCCGTCTCGACGACGTCGAGCACATCGAGCTTGCCGCTGACGTTCGCCTTGTCCCAGATCACGATGCCTGGATTCGTAAGACCGAGCACGCCGACCCGCAGCGGCGGCATCCCTTTGAACTTCATGGTCTTGACGACGTACGGCTTGTACTTCGGGATCTTCGTGCCCGGGTGCACGGCGTTGGCCGCGAGGACCGGCGCGTGCATCTGCGAGATCCAGTGGTCGAGGAATTCCAGGCCGTAGTTGAATTCGTGGTTGCCGAGAACGACGGCGTCATAGCCGATCGCGTTCATCTGCAGGGCCATCGGGTGGACAGCACCGGTCTTCGTGGTGGGCTCGACAGTTGCGTAGTAGAAGCCGAGCGGTGTGCCCTGGATGATGTCGCCCGCATCGAACAGCAACGTGTGGTCGCGACCTCGGTCGGCCCTGATCTCGTTCACGACGCTCGACACCCTGGCCAGGCCGACCACGTCGTCTGCGGCGTCGCTGAACGGCCCGTCTTTGTAGTAGTCCCAGTTGATCGCGTTGCTGTGGATGTCGGATGTGCCCATGATCGTGATGGTCACGTCCTTGCCGGGTCCGCCGTGGCCCCCTTTGTCCGGCTGTGCCGCCTGTGCCGCGCCGGGCCAGCCGGCGGCGGCGAGAACACCAGCAGCGGACGCGCCGGCGATCAGACCGCGTCGGCTGATTCCGTGGCGGCGCGCTTCTGCGCGCTGTGCCTCGACGTCATCCGGCACGGCGCACGAGCACCAGCGCGGCGTGGGTTCGTTGTAGTGAGATGCCTCGTGGTCGTCCGTGGATTCGCTCATGGGACCCTATGCGACCACAGCCCCGACCCCCCGAACAAGGGACGATCAGGTGAACATCGCGTACTTGCTCGTCTGCGCGCAAACGACCGACACCGGGGCTCCCTACCGATAGGACCGAAACCGCCGGTCGAACCGAAACCACCGGTTGAGCATGTCGAAACCGCCGGTCGAGCCGAACCCGCCGGTTGAGCTTGTCGAAACCGCTGGTCGAGCCGAACCCGCTGGTTGAGCTTGTCGAAACCAAGGCCCCGCCCGGCGTGGCGGTTTCGACAAGCTCAACCGGCGGTGGGAAGCTCAACCGGCGGTACGAAGCTCAACCGGCGGTACGAAGCTCAACCGGCGGTAGGAGGCTCGACCGGCGATCGGAACTCCAGCCGGCCGTTGCGTGTCGGCAAGCTAACTCGCCATCCACACGGTGTCGACCAAAGGTCGACGCCCATAAGCACAGTCGCCTACGACTATGTGAAAGGCGAAGCACGAGCGTCAGCGAGCTACTTCGCCATCCACACAGTGTCGACCAAAGGTCGACGCCCATAAGCACAGTCGCCTACGACTATGTGAATGGCGAAGCACGAGCGTCAGCAAGCTACTTCGCCATCCACACGGTGTCGACCAAAGGTCGGCACCCATAAGCACAGTCGCCTACGACTATGTGAATGGCGAAGCACGAGCGTCAGCAAGCTACTTCGCCATCCACACGGTGTCGACCAAAGGTCGGCACCCATAAGCACAGTCGCCTACGATGTGAATGGCGAAGTACGAGCGTCAGCGAGCTACTTCGCCATCCACATAGTCGTCGTCGTCCGACGAATTCCACGCGAACAGCTTGCGGAGCTCGCGCCCGGTGGACTCGATCGGGTGGTCCTCGCCCTCCTTGCGGAGCCGGAGGAACTCGGGGGCACCGGCGTCCTGGTCGCCGATGAAGCGCTCGGCGAACGCTCCCGACTGGATGTCAGCGAGGATGCCCTTCATTCGCTCCTTCGTGCCGTCGTCGATCACGCGTGGCCCGGAGACGTAGTCGCCGTACTCGGCGGTGTCGGAGACGCTCCAGCGCATCTTGGAGATGCCACCCTCCCAGATGAGGTCCACGATGAGCTTCATCTCGTGGAGCACCTCGAAGTACGCGATCTCCGGCTGGTAGCCGGCGGCGGTCAGCGTCTCGAAGCCCGCCTGGATCAGGTGCGACACACCACCGCAGAGCACCGCCTGCTCACCGAAGAGGTCGGTCTCGGTCTCTTCGGTGAACGTGGTCTTGATGCCGCCGGCGCGCAGGCCGCCGATGCCCTTCGCGTAGCTGAGCGCGAGCGCCCAGGCGTTGCCCGTCGCGTCGTTCTCGACGGCGACGATCACCGGAACGCCGCGGCCGGCCACGTACTCGCGGCGCACCGTGTGGCCCGGCCCCTTCGGGGCGACCATGACGACATCGACGCCCTCGGGCGCCTTGATGTAGCCGAAGCGGATGTTGAAGCCGTGCCCGAAGACCAGCGCCTTGCCGTCGCTGATGTTCGGGGCGACGTCGTTCGCGTACAGGTGGCGCTGCACCTGGTCGGGCGCGAGGATGACGATGACGTCGGCCCATGCCGTGCCCTCTGCGGGTGCGACCACCTGGAAGCCTGCCTCCTGCGCACGCTGCGTGGACTTCGAGCCCTCCTGCAGCCCGATGCGCACCTCGACGCCCGAGTCGCGCAAGTTCTGTGCGTGGGCGTGACCCTGCGACCCGTAGCCGATCACGAGCACCTTCTTGCCCTGGATGATCGTCAGGTCGGCGTCGTTGTCGTAATAGATCTCAGCCATGGATGTTTCTTCTCCTTGTGAATCGTCCCCTGAACTTGTCGAAGGGTCCGTTGGTGTGGTGCTCCCGGCCTTTCGACAGGCTCAAGGCGCGGTGAGTGAGTACGTCAATTCTTGAAGACACGGTCGGTGATCGATTTGGAGCCGCGGCCGATCGCGAGAAGTCCGGACTGCGCCATCTCCTTGATGCCGTACGGCTCGAGCACCCGCAGCAGCGCTTCCGTCTTGCCGGTGTCGCCGGTGACCTCGATCACGAGGGCGTCGGTGGCCACGTCGACGACGCGGGCGCGGAACAGGTTCACCGCTTCCAGCACCTGCGACCGCGTGGTGTGGTCGACACGCACCTTGATGAGCAGGTGTTCGCGCTGCACCGACTGATCGGGGTCGAGTTCGACGATCTTGATCACATTGATCAGCTTGTTCAGCTGCTTGGTGACCTGCTCGAGCGGGGCATCCTCCACGTCCACCACCACAGTGATGCGTGACAGGCCGGGCACCTCGCTGACGCCCACCGCGAGTGAGGAGATGTTGAAGCCGCGCCGCGAGAACAGTCCGGCGACCCGCGTGAGCAGACCCGCCTTGTCTTCGACGAGCAACGACAGCACGTGCGTCGACATGGCCTACTCCTCTCCCCAGGTCGGTGCGTGATCTTTCGCGTACTGCACGTTCGAGTTGCTGACCCCCTGCGGCACCATCGGCCACACCATGGCGTCACGGCTCACGATGAAGTCGATGACGACCGGCCGATCGTTCGTCTCCAGCGCCAGCCTGATCGCGTCGTCGATCTCCTCTTCCTTAGTGACCCGGATGCCCAAGGCCCCGTACGCCTCGGCGAGTTTGAGAAAGTCGGGGATCATTCGCGTCTCGTGCCCCGTGTCGAGATCGGTGAACGAATGACGCCCGCCGTAGAACAGCGTCTGCCACTGCCGCACCATGCCGAGCGACGAGTTGTTGATGATCGCGACCTTGATCGGGATGTCGTTGATCGTGCAGGTGGCGAGCTCCTGATTGGTCATCTGGAAGCATCCGTCGCCGTCGATCGCCCACACCACCCGGTCGGGCTGAGACACCTTCGCGCCCATCGCGGCGGGCACCGCGTAGCCCATCGTTCCCGCGCCTCCCGAGTTGAGGAAGGCGTTCGGGCGCTCGTACTTGATGAACTGCGCCGTCCACATCTGGTGCTGCCCGACGCCCGCGACGTAGACGCCTTCCGGGCCGGTGAGCTCGCCGATGCGCTGGATGACGCCTTCCGGCGCCAGGAGACCGTCGCTGGTGGGCGCGTAGCCGAGCGGGAACTGCGTGCGCAGCCCGTCGAGCTTGGCCCACCAGTCGCTCAGGTCGGACTTGCCGACGGCGGCGACCTCGTGCTCGTAGGCGGAGGTCAGGTCGGCGATGACGTCCTTGGCATCGCCGACGATCGGTACGTCGGCGTGCCGGATCTTGGAGATCTCGGCCGGGTCGACGTCGACGTGCACGATCTTGGCGTGCGGGGCGAATTCCGACACCTTGCCCGTCACGCGGTCGTCGAACCGGGCGCCGAGCGAGACGATGAGGTCGGCATCCTGAAGCGCGAGCACAGCCGCCACCGTTCCATGCATGCCTGGCATGCCGAGGTGCTGCCGGTTCGAATCCGGAAAGGCACCCCTGGCCATCAGCGTGGTCACGACCGGAGCACCGGTCGCCTCGGCCAGCACCGCCAGCTCACCGGATGCCTGGGCCCGCACGACACCGCCGCCCACGTAGAGCACCGGCCGGCGCGCTTCTGCAAGAAGACGTGCGGCCGCGTGAACCTGCTTGCCGTGCGCCTTGGTCACCGGACGGTAGCCGGGCAGGTCGACCACGGGCGGCCAGGAGAACTCCATCAGGTTCTGCTGGGCGTCCTTCGTGATATCCACGAGCACCGGCCCCGGTCGCCCGGTCGAGGCGATGTGGTAGGCCGCTGCGACCGTGGCGGGAATGTCGTCGGCACGCCTGACCAGGAACGAGTGCTTGGTGATCGGCATGGTGATGCCGACGATGTCGGCTTCTTGGAAGGCATCCGTTCCCATCGAGGTGGAGAACACCTGACCGGTGATGAACAGAGTGGGAACGGAGTCCATGTGCGCGTCGGCGATGGCCGTGACCAGGTTGGTCGCTCCGGGTCCGGACGTCGCGATCGCGACGCCGACTCCGCGGCCGGCACTCGCGTAGCCTTCGGCGGCATGGCCTGCGCCCTGCTCGTGGCGCACCAGGATGTGCCTGATGGCATCCTGCGCCATGAGCTCGTCGTAGAACGGGATGACGGCGCCGCCCGGGATGCCGAAGACATCCTTGACGCCGAGGTGGGCGAGCGACCGCAGAATGGCGGCCGATCCAGTGATGAGATCTGGTTTCTCCGAGGAACCGTCGGTCCCGGCAGCACGCGCTGCCGGAGTCGGCACGGCTCGAGGTTCCGTTGTCATGGGGGACGACTTCCTTGAGATGCGTCGAATGGGAACTGTACGAGAACGCGAGAGCTACCCCGTGATCGCGCCCTCGGCGGCCGAGTGAACGAGCTTGGAGTACTTCGCGAGAACGCCACGGGTATAGCGCGGAGGAAGGGGCGCCCAGCCTTCACGGCGGGCGGCCAGCTCGGACTCGTCGACAAGTAGGTCGAGGGAGCGAGCCGCGATATCGACCCGTATCAGATCACCATCGCGCACGAAGGCTATGGGACCACCGTCCACTGCTTCGGGTGCTATGTGGCCGATGCACAGACCGGTTGTGCCGCCTGAGAATCGACCGTCTGTCAAGAGTAGTACATCTTTTCCGAGCCCTGCGCCCTTGATGGCGGCGGTGATCGCGAGCATCTCGCGCATTCCTGGGCCGCCCTTCGGGCCCTCGTAGCGGATCACCACGACGTCTCCGTGGTCGATCGCACCGTTGGTCAGAGCGTCCATGGCCTCACGCTCGCGCTCGAACACACGAGCGGGTCCCTCGAACACCGTCGCGTCGAATCCGGCGGTCTTCACGACCGCGCCGTCGGGCGCGAACGTGCCCTTGAGAATGGTCAGTCCACCAGTGGGATGCAGCGGGTTCTCGAGCGTGTGCAGCACCTCGCCGTCCAGTGGCGCGGGATCGAGTTCCGCGAGGTTCTCGGCGATGGTCTTGCCGGTCACCGTGATGCAGTCGCCGTGCAACAGGCCGGCGTCCAGCAGTGCCTTCATGAGCACCGGGATGCCTCCGTGCCGGTCCACGTCGTTCATCACGTACTTGCCGAACGGCTTCATGTCGGCGATATGAGGCACCCGGTCGCCGACGCGGTTGAAGTCGTCGAGCGTGAGCTCCACCTCAGCCTCACGGGCGATGGCGAGCAGGTGCAGCACGACGTTGGTGGAGCCTCCGAGCGCCATGGCGACCGTGATGGCGTTCTCGAACGCCTCTTTGGTGAGGATGTCGCGCGCCGTCAACCCGAGACGCAGCATGTTCACGACGGCCTCGCCTGAGCGGTGCGCGTAATAGTCGCGCCTGCGGTCCGCGGAGGGCGGAGCGGCAGATCCCGGGTAGCTCATCCCGAGCGCCTCGGCGACCGAGGCCATGGTGTTGGCTGTGTACATGCCGCCGCACGCGCCCTCGCCAGGCGCGATCGCACACTCGATGCGCTTCAGATCGTCGAGACTCATCGTGCCCGCCTTGCAGGCGCCGACGGCCTCGAAGGAGTCGATGATCGTGACGTCTTTCTCTGTCCCGTCACTGAGCTTGACCCAGCCGGGGGCGATCGACCCCGCGTAAAGGAAGACGGAAGCCAGGTCGAGCCGCGCCGCCGCCATCAGCATGCCGGGGATCGACTTGTCGCATCCCGCCAGCAGCACGGACCCGTCGAGTCGCTCGGCCATCATGACCGTCTCTACGGAGTCGCAGATGACCTCGCGGGAGACCAGTGAGAAGTGCATGCCCTCGTGGCCCATCGAGATGCCGTCAGAGACCGAGACGGTGCCGAACTCGAGTGGATAGCCGCCTCCGGAGTGCACGCCCTCCTTCGCCGCCTGCGCGAGGCGGTCGAGCGAGAGGTTGCACGGCGTGATCTCGTTCCAGGAACTGGCGATGCCGATCTGCGGTTTGTCCCAGTCCTCATCGCCCATACCGACCGCTCGAAGCATTCCACGGCTGGTGGTGGCTTCGATCCCGTCGGTGACCACGCGACTGCGCGGTTTCATGTCGATCTCTGGCATGAAGTCGAGTTTAGGGCCGTGCAGGGTGGCCGCGCAGAGCCGCAAGGAGTGCCAGCACGGCGGCCACTGCGTCCGGGTCCGCGACCCGGTGACCCGCCTTCGTCATTCCCCGGCCGACCTTGACGCCGACGTCGCCAGGGTGGAGCGCCGCGAATGCGTCTTCGTCGGTGACGTCGTCGCCCGCGTAGAGCACGGCGGTCGCCCGAACATGCTCCCGGAGCCGCTCGACGCCGTCACCTTTTGTCGCGTCGCGCACCGCGAACTCGAGGATGTCCTTGCCCGCCCGTTCCAGGAATCCGCCCCCGAGCGACACCACGGCCTCCCTCGCCGCGTCATCGGCCGCTCTCGCCCGCTCGGCCGGCACACCTCGGGTATGCAGGCCGAGGCCGACGGGCTTGCGTTCCAGCTTGGATCCGGGCGTCGCAGAGACGATGCGTCCAAGCTTGGCGGCGAGCGCCTCCAGCTTCGCGCGTTCCTCGTCGGTGAGCCCGACATCGACCGCTCCGCCGGCCAGGCGAACCTCCACGCCGTGGGAGGCGATCAGCAGCGCCTCGTCGTCGGCCTCGGTCACCCGAGCCAGTCCGGCGAGCGGGCGACCGGAGACGAATGCCACCCAGGTGTCTGGCATCCGTTCCAGAGCGTCGATGGCTATCCGCGCCTCGGGCGACACACGCGATTGCGCTGGATCATCGACGAGCGGGCTGACCGTGCCGTCGAAGTCCAGGGCGACCAAGAGGCGCTGTGTCTCCGCGAGCCGGCGGATCGCACGCCCCAGCCGATCGTCGATCATCGGTCGGTGTTCTCCTGTGCCTGTTCCGCTCGACGGTCGTGCGGGTGCTCTCCGGCACGACTCCTGGCCTGCCCGTGGGTGTCGGTGGCCATCTGCGGCAGCTGCGCGATCTCGTACGAGCCGTAGTCGTCTTCGTTGGTCACATGCGTCAGCGCGTCGAAGAAGGTCGCCGACCAGCGCTGCACGTCGTAGGCGAGAACACGTTTGCGCAATATGCGCATGCGGCGGGCGCGCTCGCGCTTCGGCATCTCGATCGCGCGGATCATCGCATCCTTCAGCCCGTCGATGTCGTGCGGGTTCACCAGGAGTGCCTGCTTCATCTCGTCGGATGCCCCGGTGAACTCGCTCAGCACGAGCACACCGTCATTGTCGATGCGACTCGCGACATACTCCTTGGCCACCAGATTCATGCCGTCGCGCAGCGCGGTGACCAGCATGACGTCGGCAGCGAGATAGAGCGCGACCATCTCCTCGCGCGGATAGCCCTGGTGCAGGTAGCTGATAGCCGTGTGACTGATCGTGGAGTAGTCGCCGTTGATGCGGCTGACGGTGAGCTCCACCTCATCGCGCAGCAGTTTGTATGTCTCCACCCGTTCGCGCGAAGGGCTCGCCACCTGCACGAGAGTGACATCCTCGACGTCGATCGAACGGTCGCGCAGGAGTTCGCCGTACGCCTTCAGCCGATGCCCGATGCCCTTCGTGTAGTCCAGACGGTCGACGCCGAGCATGATCGTGCCCGGATTGCCCAGCTCCTCGCGGATCTGAAGCGCTCGCGCCTGAATGTCCGGCCTCGATGCGAGATCCCGGTAACGCTCCGCGTCGATCGAGATCGGGAACTGCTTCGCGAGCACTGTGCGAACACGGGTGCCACGCCGATTCGTCTTCACGTGCCGGTGCCCGACGCCCTCATCGTCGTGCAGCGGCACCTCGATGACCGATCCACGGGTCTCGTAGCCCAGCAGTCGGCGCACGGCACGGGCGAAGTTGCCGGCGTCGGCCAAACGCTGGAATCCGATCACATCGGCGCCGAGCAGGCCCTCGACGACCTGCTTGCGCCACGGGAGCTGGGCGTAGATGCCGTACGGCGGGAACGGGATGTGGTCGAAGAATCCGATGACCAGGTCGGGACGGGCGTCGCGCAGCATCTTCGGCACGAGCTGCAGCTGGTAATCGTGCACCCACACGACGGCGCCGGGCGCGGCCACCGCGAGCGCGGCATCCGCGAACCGGCGGTTGACCCGCACGTACGCCTCCCACCACTCGCGGTGGAAGCTGGGAGGCGCGATGACATCGTGATACAGCGGCCACAGAGTGTCGTTCGAGAAACCCTCGTAGTAGTACTCGACGTCCTGGGCACTCAGTGCAACGGGCTTGATGTCGATCCCGTCGGCCTCGAACGGCTCGAACTCGGCGTCGGGTATGCCCACCCAGCCGATCCACACGCCATCCTCGCGCTTCATCATCGGCTCGAGCGCGGCGACGAGCCCTCCGGGCGAAGGACGCCAGACCGCGTCCTCGCCCTCCCCGGAGACGTGGTCCACCGGGAGTCGGTTCGAGACGATCACGAGGTCGAAGGTGCGAGACCGCTTGCCGGGCCCAGAACCGCGCTTGGGCCTCGGCGACCGTTTCGCCACTGCTTCCCCGTCACCGGACTCGGACTCGTCGTGAGCGGACGTCGGAAGAATGAGCGCCTCCTGAATGAAAGCCTGGTCGGCGTGAAGAACGTTACCAGGAGGGCAGGGAACACGCCGGAGACCCGAAGGTCGTTGACAGTGCGCACGGCGGCACGCTAGGCCGGAGTAGTCGGCCGACGAGGTGAGGGGATTCGATGCGCAAGTACCTGTTGAACTGGGGAGTCGTGAGCACGGCGCTGGGGGTCGTCTCCGTCATTCAGACCACACGCAACGGACCGCGCGACTGGCGGGTTCTGCTGGCCTGGGCGAGCTGGGGGCTCTCGCTCGCAGTGGTGATCACGAGCGTGCACGACCACTCGAAAGAGCTCACGAGTCGAAGGCCGCCGAGGTGAGGGCGACGCGAATCTGCTTGCGTCACCGAGCCGGTGAGCCACTGAACGGCATGACCGCGACAGCGATAGTTCAGCGGCCGATGGCTCGCGCTGCCGCACGGCGGCGTGTCAGCGGGAGCCTGAGTCAGGCATCCGTCAGACTGTGTCGTGCGGGGGTTGATCACGCACCACACAAGGGAGAAACCGGTCATGTTCGGTCGTCGGAGGCATGCTGCTCAAGCGGTGGCCCCCATCGTCGAGGTCGTCGAAGCCTCGGCTCCTCTCCCCCGCCTGGCCGAGGAAAAGGTCTTCGAGCTCGTGCACACGCGCATCTCCGCAGCGATCGGTGAAGGCGGCGAGTGGGTTGTGCGCAGGCGCACACCGAACGACACCGACGATCTCTTCCGTGCCGTGCTCGCACACCAGGTGGCACTGGATGTGACGAGTGCGCTCCGGAGCGCACAACTTCAGCTCGAGGCCGGTCAAGATCTCACGGTCGCCACACGCGAGCATGCAGTCGCGTTGCGGTCGGAGGTCCAAATGGACGAGACGGCCGCGCCCTCGTATCCGGTCGAGCGAACCGACGACGACCGCGACGGGGTCGCTGTCCCGAGTGCGCTGCACGAGACCACGCCGGCGCCGGATGACGAGGCTGAAGCCGTTCCTACGACCGTTGCCGCGGTGGACGATACGCACGACATCGAAGATTCCGAACACGGCCCGGCGCACCGGCACGACGAACCGTATGGCGACGACGCCGCCGTGCTCGACGAAGACGCCATCGCCCTGCAGTGGGAGCCCGCACCCATCACGGTGTGGACCGACCTGAAGAAGCCGGTGACCGACTCCATCGCCCTGCAGCTGAGCCAGGTCTGACCTCCGACACGGTGGGTCGTCGCCGTATCGGTCAATCGCGCAGCAACGACCTCAGCGACTGGATCGTGTCAGCCTCTGCTGCAGTCTTGTCGTCGCGGTATCGCTTGACTCGTGCGAACCGCAATGCGATGCCGCCCGGATAGCGAGAGGATGCCTGCACGCCGTCGATCGCGATCTCCACGACTGTGACCGGCTCCAGCCACACCGTGCCGGCGGTACGCCGCACCTCCAGCTGCAGGAACCGCTCGGTCTGCCAACGCAGCAGCCCATCCGTCAGGCCTTTGAACGTCTTGCCGACCATCACGAACCCGCCAGGGTCGCCGAACTCGCCCGTAGGGTCGTACGCGCCGAGGTGCAGGTTGGACAGCCATCCTTGTCGACGCCCTGAGCCCCATTCGCACGCCAGCACGACGAGGTCGTAGGTGTGCACCGGTTTCACCTTGACCCATCCGGAACCGCGTCGCCCAGCGGTGTACGTCGAGTCGATCGCCTTCACGACGACGCCCTCGTGGCCCTTCGCCAGGGCTTGTCGAGAGAACGCCTCGCCGACGTCCGGATCGCTCGTGACGACACCAGGAACGAGGAGGTGCGGGGCGATCTCATCCAGGAGTCCGCGACGCACCGACAGCGGCTCGTCGATCAGGTCCCGGCCGTCGAGATGCAGCAGGTCGAAGAACCACGGGCTCAGCAGCGCGTCGCGCGACGCCTCGGCTCCGAAGCGCGACATGGTCTGCTGAAAGGGCCGCGGTGCGCCCTCCTCGTCGAGGGTGAGAGTCTCACCGTCGAAGATGGCGTCGGTGAGCGGCAGGCGCTGCACCGCCTCGACGACCTCGGGCAGACGATGCGTGACCTCGGCGAGGCTGCGCGTGAAGACTCGCACCTGACCGTCACGGCGGTGCACCTGGATGCGCGCACCGTCGAGTTTGAACTCCACCGATGCCTCACCCGTGTCGGCGAGCGCCTCACCCACGGTCGGAGCCGACGCCGCCAGCATCGGCCGCACCGGGCGCCCAACGGTCAATGTCACGCGGGCGAGGGCATCCGCTCCGCCGAACAGGGCGAGCACGGCCGTGTCGCCGAGGCTCCCGGACAGCATCACGGCGCGTCGCACCACCTCGCCCGGCGCGTCGGCGGCACGCGCGATGGCGTCCACGAGCACGCCTTCCAGCGCACCCGTACGCATTTCGCCGAGCATCGTCCGAATCAGAAACCGCTGCTCGGCCTCCGTCGCGCGACCCAGGAGCTCCGCCAGCACAGCCCCGCGTGCCGCGGCCGAGCCCGCGCCCTCGGTGGCGACGAGCCGATCGAGGAACGCATCGACCTCGGCCACCGTCAGCGTCGGATCGACCGCCGGCAACACAGTGGAGGTCGACATGGAGCGCCAGCCGACGCCGAGCCGGCCCTGCACCGGTGAACCGATCAGCAGTCCCACTGCAGGCGCCACCTCGTCGCGGCCCACCCGCGAGAGGAGCGCGGCGAGAGCATCCACCTTGGCCAAGCGCGACCTCGTGGCCCCGACGACGGAATCAGTGGTGACCAGCTCGTTCAGCAGCACGGCTACAGTCTGCGCGTCGCCGCCGACACCCGGCCGAACCTGATCACGGTATGGCGGGCCAGTCCGACGGCCCATCCGAGCCGGCCGGGTAGTTCTCGAGCGGCACGTCTCCGCCGCGCCACGCCGTCAGCACCGGCGCGACGATGCGCCAGCACTCCTCGGCCGTGTCACCGCGTACCGACAGCGAGGGATTCCCGTCGAACAGGTCGGCGAGCACCTCGCCATAGGCCAGGAGGCTCCCCGGCCCGAAGTCGGCTTCCAGCGACGCCCGGCTCAGATAGTGCGGGTCGCCCGGTCCGTTCGTGTTGAGTTCGAGCTGCATCACATCGGGCCCGAGACGGATGCGCAGCCTGGTCGGATGCGCCGCACCGCGCAGGCCCTTCGGCACCCTGTGCGCGTCCCGGAATGTGATCACGATCTCGTGTCGTTGACGGCCGATCGCCTTCCCCGACCGCAATGTGAAGGGCACGCCGGCCCAGCGCCAGGTGTCGATGCTGAACGTGGCCTGGGCCAGCGTTTCGGTGTGGCGGCTCGGATCCACTCCGTTCTCCGCCACGTAGGACCGGAGCTCGCGCCCATCGATCCGTCCTTCGGTATAGCGGCCGCGGTGACTGTTCGCGATCGCGTCGTCGTCCCACACGTGCGTGGCGCGCATCACGATGCCCTTGGCATCCCGGATGTCGGCGGCACTCATCGTCGACGGCGGCTCCATCGCGGTGACGGCAAGCACCTGCAGCAGGTGGCTCTGCAGCATGTCGACCAGGGCGCCCGCATGGTCGTAATAGCCCGCGCGGCCCTCCAGGCCCAGGCCCTCGTCGTACACGATGTCGACCCTGGCGATGTGCTCAGCACTCCACAGCGGCTCGAAGATGCGGTTGGCGAACCGCAGCCCGAACAAGTTCTGCACCGTGGAGTTGCCGAGGAAATGGTCGATGCGGTGCACCTGGTCCTCCGGCACCAGGTCCGCCAGCCGGCGATTGAGCGCCGCAGCGCTCCGCTTGTCGGTTCCGAAAGGCTTCTCGAGAGCGAACCGAAGGCCTGCAGGCAGGTCGACCCCGGCAAGGGCGGCGCAGACCTCCTTCGTCACCGCGGGCGGCAGCGCGAAGTACAGGGCGGGCGTGCCGTCGGCGTGAGAGAGAAGTTCTCGCAGGTGATCGGGATCGGTCACGTCACCCGAGACGAAGTCGGTGCCGTCCAGCAATGCGTCGACCGCCGGGCCCTGAGCATCCACCGTCTTGAACGACGCCGTGACGACGCTGCGCCAATGCTGCGCATCCCAGTCGTGCATACCCGCGCCGATCAACGTGACGCGTCGCTTGCCTTCTTCGGTCAGCAGCTGTCCCAGCGCAGGCAGCAGGAGCCGCGACGTCAGATCGCCGTCCGCGCCCAGGATGATAAGAGTCCGCACCGCCTCGGTCATGATCCTCACGCTACCTGCCATGATGACTTGCGTGGCGTTGGCGATCGAAGACTATGCACTGATCAGCGACTGCTACACGGGCGCGCTGGTGGGGACAGACGGCAGCATCGACTGGCTCTGCCTACCGCGATACGACTCCCCATCCGTCTTCGGCGCGCTGCTCGGTACCCAGGATCACGGCAGGTGGTTGGTTGCGCCCGCGGACCCGGAAGCTATCTCCGTGAGGCGGTACAACGGCAGCTCTTTCGTCCTCACAACGAGATGGACCACGGCGACCGGCGTGGTCGAGGTGATCGATGCGATGCCGCGCACGGTGCACGGTGCGAACGTCGTGCGACGCATCCGCGGTGTATCCGGCGAGGTCGAGATGCGCGTTGATCTACGGTTGCGCTTCAGTTATGCGGCTGCGGTGCCCTGGGTGCGACAGCTTCGCGATCGGCATCACACGCTCGTGGCCGTCGCCGGCCCCGACGCCGTCGTGGTCAGGGGCGTCGCGCTCCACGCAACGAACCACGCACACGAGGCGACGTTCACCGTTCGCGATGGGGACGTCGTGGACCACACCATGACGTGGCATCCGTCGCACAAGCCGCTGCCTGGCCCGCTCGACGTGTCGAAGGGCATGAACGAGAGCGAGAAGTGGTGGGAGGACTGGGCGGCCACGTTCACTCATCGTGGTCAATACGCCGATGAGGTGCTGCGCTCGCTGCTCGTGCTGCGCGCACTCACGCACACGGACACGGGCGGCGTCGTCGCGGCGGCGACCACGTCGCTGCCCGAGGAATTCGGTGGCGGCCGCAATTGGGATTACCGCTACGTGTGGCTGCGGGATGCCTCGCAGACGCTCAGCGCGCTGCTCGGCCATGGATACAAGGACGAGGTCGACCACTGGCGCTGGTGGCTGCTGAGGGCGCTTGCAGGCGATCCGGCAGACGTGCAGATCATGTACGGGCTGGGCGGCGAGCGGTTCCTGCCCGAGTATGTGATCGACTCGTTGCCGGGGTACCACGGCGCCTCGCCCGTGCGCATCGGCAACGCGGCGGCCAAGCAGTTTCAGGCGGATGTGATCGGCGAGGTGATGATCGCCCTGCACGACGCCCGCCTTGCGGGCATCAAGGAGACGGGTTTCTCGTGGTCCCTGCAATGTGCGCTGATGGGTCGGCTGAACGAGGTGGCCCACCGCGCCGATCAGGGTATCTGGGAGATCCGCGGTCCGGCGCGAGACTTCACACACTCACGAGTCATGGTGTGGGCGGCTTACGACCGAGCCATCCGCGGCGCAGAGGAGTTCGGGCTGGAGGGCCCGGTGCAGGACTGGCGCAAGCGACGGCGCGTGCTGCGCAAGGAGATCGAACAGAAGGGGTATGACCGCCGCCGCAACACGTTCACCCAGCACTTCGATACCACAGAGGTGGATGCATCCTTGCTCCAGCTGTCGCAGGTGGGGTTCATTGCGCCTGACGACCCGCGCATGCTCGGCACGGTGGAAGCGATCGAGAACGACCTCATGCACAGGGGCTTCCTGCTGCGCTACCGCTCGCGTACCGACCTGGACGGACTGCCCCAGGGCGAGTACCCGTTCATCGCATGCTCGTTCTGGCTGGTTGAGCAGTATGCGCGTTCCGGCCGGTTGGAGAAGGCGCACGAGTTGATGAAGCGCATGTGCGCCGTGGCGAACGACGTCGGCCTCCTCAGCGAGGAGTACTCGACAGCCTCTGGCCGGCAGGCGGGCAACACCCCGCAGGCACTCTCGCACCTTGCGCTGGTTCGTGCCGCCGACGCGATCGCCCGAGCGGAGGGCCACGACGAAGCCATCGTCGGCGGTGCGAGCCCGTCGCGTGCCCTGGAGCTGGACGAGGACTAGGCCGGCGTCACCTCAATCGCCTCAATCGCCTCTATCGCGGCTTCGCGCTCAAAGGCTCAATCGGCTCGGCCGCGCGAGCAAGCTCGCCCGTCTCTCACCTCAATCGCCTCTATCGCGGCTTCGCGCTCAAAGGCTCAATCGGCTCGGCCGCGCGAGCAAGCTCGCCCGTCTCTCACCTCAATCGCCTCTATGCTGGGGCGGTGCCTGATCCGCTCACTCCGCCCTTCCGGAACCCGCACGACTACGACCACCGGCATTCGGACGTCTCCGGCGGCTGGTTGCGCGCCGCGGTGTTCGGCGCGATGGACGGCCTCGTCACGAACATCGCGCTGATCGCTGGGATCGGCGCGGCGGGGGCGCCGCTCGGCACGATCATCCTCACCGGACTCGCCGGACTCGTGGCCGGCGCCTTCTCGATGGCGCTCGGCGAATACACGTCTGTGACGACCCAGAACGAGCAGGTCGACAAAGAGGCCGCGGTCGAACGGAACGCGCTGGACCGCAATCCGGAGGGCGAGATGTACGAGCTCTCCGGGATGTTCCAGGAGATGGGAATGTCGGCCGGAACCGCGCACCAGGCGGCCGCCGAGGTGCATGGCAACCCCGACCGCGCCTTGCGCGTGCACGTCACGCAGGAGCTCGGCGTCGACCCCGACGCCAAGCCGTCGCCGTGGATCGCCGCCGTCTCGTCGTTCGTGATGTTCTCGGTCGGTGCGGTCATCCCACTGCTGTCGTTCCTGTTCGGATTCGACCAGCTGTGGCTCGGCCTCGCGATCGGCGGCGTCGGGCTGCTGGTGGCGGGGGCGTTCGCCGCCTATTTCACCGGCAAAGCCTGGTGGCGAGGTGCGTTGCGGCAACTCGTTTTCGGGGCGATCGCCGTCGCCGCAACGTACCTCGTCGGCCACTTGCTGGGCGTGCAGGCCGGCTGAATCAGAACCAGGAATTGAACGTGGCGTAGGCGTTGCTGAACGCCCAGCTCGGCTGTACGAGACCGTCGCAGGTGTTCGCGCCCTTCACGCCGGGGCATCCGCCGTTGTCCCGTTGCAGTGCCCAGAAGCTCATGGTCTGCACGCCGTGCGATTTCGCCCAGGCGACCAGCGGCGCCGCTTCATCGAGTGTGAAGGTCTCCTGCGGCCCGTAGTCATCGATGCCGTTCATCTGGATGATGCCGACCGTGTGCCGCAGTTGCCAGGATGAGGCGTGCGGCAGGATGGTCTGCTTCAGCTGGCCGGTGAGCGCGGTCGCAGCCTGCTCCGCGTCGGCGAGCATGTCGTGAGTGGCGCCATCCTAGTAGTCGAACGTCATCACGTTGACGTCGGCGATCTTCGCACCGTACTTGGCAGCGGACTGCAACACCGCGACACCGCTGGGAGCGAGCCCGGTCGGGAAGGTCGGCAGCGTGTACGAGAACGAGACCGGCCAATGGTGCGCTCTCCCCCACTGCTCCACCTCGGTGATCGCCTGATTGCGCCTGTCGATGCCTGCCTGGTTGGTGATCGAGTCGGCCTCGACATCCAGATCGATGCGGTGCACCTTGTAGACCGCGAACACGTTCTCGTAGGCGAGCGCGATGCTGTGCACGTCGGCGCAGCTGTCGGCGATGTCGGTGTTCGTGGTGTCTGCCGCGTATCCACCGAAAGACGGAATGACGTCGCCGCCGTGATTGCGGATGCGGTCGAACTGCGCGCCGTAGACATCCGGCGTCACGGGCTTCGACGTGTCGCCCGCCCAGTACGGCGTGCACGAGCCTGGCGCCTCGGTCTGCAGGAACGCGAGGCTGAGGAATCGCGACCCGGATGCCTGCGAAAGGTCGGCGAGATCGCTCACCGCGGTGATATCGACGTACGGCGCCGCGATGCGTGAAGGCAACGGAAGACCCGGGTACACGATCGTGTGCGAGTGCGGCGTCGGCAGCCAAGGATCCGGGCCCTGCGATCCGGCGGCCGATGCCGGTGCTGCAACGCCGAACAGGGCGAGTGCGGCAGCCAGTCCGGCGCCGACGACAACGGGGACTCGTTTCATCTGATGCTCCCTTGCATAGTGGTGTCGCGCGCGGATGCACGGCACGAGATGAGGCGGCCGACAGGGTTAGTATGTTTTCCTAACAAACCCACCGCCCTCCAGCCTACCTAGAGCACTGACCCCCGTACAAGGGTCATGTTCGACGCGGGAAGACACTGCTGCTACCGTCGGAGCATGCTTCGCTCCGGGCTCCTCCTCCTTCGCCGCCACGGCGGGGCCTGATTCACGACCGGCCTCCCGCCGTGGAGGTCGTCGCGTGCCGGTCGATCAGACCTGATGAAGAAGGATCATCGAACATGTCCGGCACTGTTTTCCCCTCCATCTCCACGCCCGCAGGGCCCGTTCCCGACCGCTCGCCATCGTGGAATCGTCAGCGACGTTCGCAGATGCCGTCGCACCGCTATACGGATGTCTACAACCGGGTGGCCGTGCCGCTCGCCGACCGCACGTGGCCTTCCCGCAGCCTCGAGCACGCCCCGCTCTGGGTGCCGGTCGATCTCCGCGACGGCAATCAGGCGCTCGCGGAGCCGATGGACTCGACCCGCAAACGTCGCTTCTTCGAACTCCTCGTCGCGATGGGATACAAGGAGATCGAGATCGGCTACCCGTCCGCATCGCAGACGGACTTCGACTTCGTGCGTCTCATCGTCGAGACCGCCGAAGCGGGAGCGCCGATCGCTCCCGACGACGTCACCATCGTCGTGTTCACCCCGGCCCGGCGCGAGCTGATCGAACGCACGGTCGAGTCGGTGCGGGGCATCCGCAATCCTGTCGTCATCCACATGTACGCCGCGACCGCCCCTACCTGGCGAAACGTCGTGCTCGGGCACGACCGCGACGCGCTGAAGCGTGTGATCCTCGGCGGCGCCGCAGACATACTGAGGTTGACGGGCGATGAGCAGCACGTGCGGTACGAGTTCTCACCTGAGGTCTTCAACCTCACCGAACCGGACTACGTGCTCGAGGTCTGCGACGAGGTGACGCAGTTCTGGGATGCCTCGGCCGAGCGTCCCGTCATCCTGAACCTGCCGGCGACGGTGGAGGTGGCGACGCCCAACGTGTACGCGGACCAGATCGAGTACATGCACCGCAACGTGGCCAGGCGCGACGCCGTCATCCTCTCTGTGCATCCGCACAACGACAGAGGCACGGGGATCGCGTGTGCCGAACTCGCCATGCTGGCCGGAGCACAGCGGGTCGAAGGCTGCGTGTTCGGCAACGGCGAGCGCACCGGTAACGTCGACCTGGCGACGCTTGCACTGAACCTGCACGCGCAGGGCATCGATCCGATGATCGACTTCAGCGACATCGACGAGGTGCGCCGCACCGTGGAGCACTGCACACGGATGCCCGTGCACGAGCGGCATCCGTACGTCGGCGACCTGGTGCACACGGCGTTCAGCGGCACGCATCAGGATGCCATCCGCAAAGGCTTCGCCGAACACCGCTCGCGGGCGAAGCAGATCGGCGTTCCAGAACGCGAGCTCGACTGGCGGGTGCCGTATCTACCGATCGACCCGACCGACATCGGCCGCAGTTACGATGCCGTCGTGCGGGTCAACTCGCAGTCCGGCAAGGGCGGCATCGCGTACCTGCTCGAGACCGAGTACGGGCTCTCGCTGCCCCGCCGGCTGCAGATCGATTTCGCGCGTCACGTGCAGCGGCACACCGACACGACGGGCGAGGAGGTCACCGCTCGGCAGTTGTGGCGACTGTTTCAGGATGCCTATCTGCCGAAACCCGGCGCCCGCAGCATCGAGCTGGTCGCGTTCGACGTCAGCGAAGGCGGCACCAGCGACAGGATCGCCGACACGGCAGTCGCCGTCACGATCGAGGGGGTCGAGCGCACGCGCATCAGGCTGTGCGTCGACGGTGTGGAGCACACGACCGAGCACAACGGCGTCGGTCCGGTGGAGGCCCTGACGGAGGCGCTGGCTGCGCGGGGCATCCGTGTCGACGTGCTGTCGCTCGCTCAGATGTCGACCACTGAGGGATCGTCGAGCCACGCCGTGACGGTGGTCGAGTTCCGCGGGGCCGATGGACCGCGATGGGCCGCGAGCCGAGATCGCTCCGTGCTCAGGGCGACGGTCGCGGCGGTACTCGTGGCGGCCGAACGAGTTCGGGCGTCGGATGAAACCGACCCGGAGGCCGCGAACGCGCCCGTGTCTGCTGCCTAGCGAACACCGTGCCACGTCGGGCCTGCCCCGAAGAGCCGGATCGGGTCTGTGGCCCGGGACGTCGTTCACCGTTGCTGAAACGACGTCCCGGGCCCGAGATTCCTCGATGCCGGTCGGCTCGCCGACTCCGACGTCACCAGGCGCTTCCGACATCTTCCCCGCACCGGATCGATTCGCCCCCGGCCGTCGGCTGATGCTATCGTTGTGCTTCGGTTCGGCAGTCCTCGTGGAAGCCGCACCATGCACCTCTAGCTCAATCGGCAGAGCAACTGACTCTTAATCAGTGGGTTCAGGGTTCAAGTCCCTGGGGGTGCACCACGTTCCCATCCTCTTCGTTGGTTCGACGAAGCGCACTTCAGTCGCGTACTTCGCGAGACTCCAGGTGCATGCACTGAAATCAGCCACATGGGCAAAGGTCTCATCGCATTTGCCCAGGCTCACAGCCGGGTTGCACATGCCGTCGGTCGATAGGCTTTCGCTTGTGCCCGACCTCGACGACGACCTGCAGCTCGCCCTCCGCCTCGCCGATGCGGCAGACGCCGTCTCCGGCGCCCGATTCCGCGCGAACGACCTGCACGTGACCACGAAACCCGACCGCACTCACGTGACGGACGCCGACCAGGCGGTCGAACGGACGATCCGAGCGCTGATCGAAACCGAGCGCGAGGGCGACGAGATCCTCGGCGAGGAGTATGGGAGCGCCGGCGGCGATCCTCGTACCGCACATCGGCTCTGGATCATCGATCCGATCGATGGCACGCACAGTTACGAGCGCGGGCTTCCGATGTGGGGCACACTCATCGCACTCGTGGTCGACGGCGAACCTGTGCTCGGGGTCGCCAGCTCGCCCGCGCTCGGCGGATCCGACGGCGTCGGCAAGCGCTGGTGGGCGTCGGTGGGTGGCGGAGCGTGGGTGAGCGAGAGCGGCCGGCGGCCGGCGAGGCTGCAGGTGTCAGGCATCCACGCGTTGGCGGATGCCACGATCAGTTTCCAGAGCATTCGCCAATGGGATGCAACCGGTCACCTCGACCAGCTCATCGCACTCAGCAGGAACGTCTGGCGCGATCGGGCATACGGCGATGTCTGGGCGTACACCCTGCTGGCGGAAGGACTCATCGAGGCGGTTGCAGAGTTCGGCCTGCATCCGTACGACATCGCAGCGCTGATCCCGATCGTGCGCGAGGCCGGCGGGCGGATCACCGCCGCGGACGGCGGCTCCGCGCTGTGGGACGGCAGCGCCGTGGCGACGAACGGCGCTCTGCACGACGAGTTGCTCGCGGCGCTCGCGGGTTGACAGTCGCTCGCAGGTCGATGAAGGCTCGCGTCGTCTCTCACTGGGTGCCGTCGGCGTCAGCGCTCGTCGAGGTGCGCCCGGCGTAGGCGGCGTCGATCGAGGCCACCACGCGTCGAGAAGCGACCAGCGTCCGGAACCATTCGGACTTCTCGAGCAGCTCGCGTGCACCGGGCTGCACATTCGCAAGCACGAGGAGCACCCCCGTGCCCTTCAGCTCCCGATCGAGGTCTTGGAGCCCGTCGAGCACGGTGGCTGAGGCGACCCTCATGTGCCCGACGTCCACGACCAGCGCGTCGAGCGGACGGGCAGCGTCGACCAGGGCCAGCAGGCGATTCTCCGTCGCCAGCATGTTCGCGGTGTACATTCCGCTGTCAACCGACACGGAGAGCATGCCGTCCCGACGCGCATGCTGGGTGGTGCGAACACGCGTGATCTCGCGGATCACGAGCGCGAACGTGATGATCACGCCGGCCGCGACGGCTACCAGCAATCCTGCGCTGAGCCCGAGCGCGGCAACGACGATGGCCGTCCAGAAGTCTCTGCTGCTCAGTCTCGCGAGCCGGATCAGCGCTTTCACATCGATCAGGCCGACAACGGCCACGAATACCAGCGAGGCGAGTGTCGCCTGCGGCAGGAGGCTCAGAACCGGTGCGAGCAGCACCGCGACGAGGATGGCGAGCACGGCCGTCACGAGGCCGGAGACCTGAGAACGCGCGCCCGCATCCTTGTTCACGGCACTCTGCGAGAACCCGCCTGCCGCGGGCATCGCCTGGAAGAACGCACCGGCGACGTTCGCACACGCGGTGGCCAGAAGTTCCTGATTGGAGTCAATCTGGGGTGCTCCGGGCTCACGGATGCCGCGCGCCACCGCCGCCGATTCGAGGAACGCCATGACAGCGATCGCCAGCGCGCCGGGAACGAGGCCGACGATGTGGCCGAACGAGGGCACCGTCGGCAGCGGGATGCCATAGGGAACAGGCGAGATCAGCTTGACACCGGCATCGGTCAACGGTGTGACCGCCGCAAGCACGATCCCCGCCACGACGACGAGCAGGGGGCCCGGAATCCGTTTGGCGAACCTTCGCAGCACGAAGAGGGTCGCGATCGAGCAGAATGCGAGGATCGTGGTCGCGAGGTTCGCATTCGGTACGGCGTCGATGACCGCGATCAGGGAGCGGATGAATCCGTGCCCGCTGACGTTGTCCGTCTCGCCGAGCAGCTTCGGCAGCTGTCCCACGGCGACCGTGGCCCCTACCCCGACCTGCACACCGATGAGCGTGGACTTGTTGATGGCCTCGACCACACCACCCAGGCGGAAGATGCGGGCGACGAGCAGCATCGCCCCGACGAGGAGCGTCAGCATGCACAGGTCCGTGGCGGGATCCTTGCTCGACGACGCCACCCCCGCCGAGACCAGAGTGGTGGCCGTCAACGTAGCGATCGTCGAGGTCGTAGAGACGCTCATCGCACGGGAGCCGCCGAGCATGGCGTACACGATCATCGGCACCATGCACGTGTAGAGGCCGACCTGCACGGGAAGGTTCGCGATGGTGGCGTAGGCCATCGCCTGCGGCACGACCACAGCACCGGCGGAGAGGCCCGCCAGCACGTCCCAGCCCAGGTTGGCGGGCCGGTACCCGGAGAGCGTCGGCAGGAACCATGAGCGCCTGGCCGTCCGCTCCACCGACGCTGCGGTCGTCATTCAGCCCCCGCGCTTCTCGGGCTCTGGGCTGTTCGACATCACCGCTCAGTCCCTGGCCATCGCCGCCGCGAGGTGCGCCTCCAGGTCGACGTAGGCGTCGTCGGCGATGTCGAAGACGACCTTCTTGATCTCGCCGCCCGTGTAGTCGAACCGGGATCCCTCGTACTGCTTCGAGACCGAGTCGGCACTGTCATATCCGATGCACAGGCCCTCGCCGCAAAGGGAGAAGTGCCCCAGCACCGTATGGATGTCCTGCTGGGCAACGAGTTCATCGTCGACGTACAGACGCAGCGGGCCGGTCGCCTCGCGATATTGCCCCGTTCCGGTCTTGGTGAACTCGACGCCGAAGATGTGCTTGCCGGGAGCCGGGACTGACGCGGAGACGTCGATCTCCGGCGGGATGCCCAAGAAGTTGTACGCGTAGGTCAGCCTTCCGTCCTTCACGAACAGCGCATGCCCGCCGAAGCGTGAACCGTGCGCGAAGATCACGCCCTCGGTGTCGGCGGTGGTCTCCACCTCGGCCAGCACCTTGTACGAGACCCCGTGCACATTCGCCGCACTGCGCTCTGGCACCTCGGTCGTTCCGGGGTAGTACGTGTACTGCCCCGACGGCGGAACCGGCACATGGAACTCCATGTTGATGAACGTCTCGAAGTCCTTCGGGTTGCCGAGGATCTGCAGATCGTTCAGCGGCAGCACGAGGTTGCGCTCCGCCTCCGCGAACCAGAGCTTCCTGAGCTCCTCGAGCTTCTCCGGATGCTCGGCTGCCACGTCGTGCGCCTCCGAGCGGTCGACATCCGTGTGGAAGAGCTGCCAGACATCGTTCTCGAAGTCGCCCTTGCCGCTCACCGGCCCGTGCTCGGTGACGGCCTTCCAGCCGTCGTGCCAGATGCCGCGGTTGCCGAACATCTCGTAGTACTGCGTCTGTTTCTGGGATGCCCCGTCGCCGATCGCGTCGAAGCTGTAGCGCATCGAGACGCCGTCCAGCGGGCGCTGCGTCACACCGTTGTAGCTCTCGGGCATAGAAGCGCCGCACACGTCGAGGATGGTCGCGACGACGTCGGTCGAGTGGTGGTACTGATGCCGCACCTCGCCCTTGGCGCTGATGCCCGCCGGCCAGTGGATGACCATCGGATCGCACACGCCGCCCTGATAGACGTAACGCTTGAACATACGGTAAGGCGACGAGAATGCGGCCGCCCACCCGGTCGGGTAGTGGTTGTAGGTGTCAGGGCTGCCCAGCTTGTCCACCATGCGCAGGTTCTCCTGCTCGTCGTCCGGGTAGCCACCGAAGATCTTTCCCTCGTTCACCGACCCGTTCGGGCTGCCCTCCCCGGATGCCCCGTTGTCGGCGCAGTAGAAGATGATCGTGTTGTCGAGTTGTCCGGTCTCCTCCAGGTAGTCGACGATGCGGCCGACCTGGGCGTCCGTGTACTCGCTGAAGCCCGCATACACCTCCGCCATGCGGCAGAACATGCGCTTCTCGTCGTCGTTCAGCTCATCCCACGGCCGCACCCGGTCGCTCTCCGAGAATGTGCCCTCCGGCATGGGATTGAGCTCGGTGAGTTCCGTGCCCTCCGGCACGAGACCCTTCTCGATCATGCGGGCGAGCACCCATTCGCGGTACGCCTCGTAGCCGTCGTCGAAGACGCCCTTGTATTTGTCGATGTACTCCTGCGGCGCGTGGTGCGGTGCATGGTTTGCGCCGGGGCAGAACCACAAGTACCACGGCTTTCCGGGCTCTGTCTGCTTGACGTCGCGCAGCATCTTCAGTGCTTGGTCTGCCAGGTCCTTGGAGAGGTGGTAGCCCTCTTCCGGCGTGTACGGCTGCTCGATGTAGCGGTTGTCCTCCGCCAACGACGGATACCAGTTGTTCGTCTCGCCACCGATGAAGCCGTAGAACCGGTCGTAGCCTTGACCAAGCGGCCAGTTCTTCTTCGACCCACCCGCCGTCCACTCGTCGATCGGCACATTGTGGTTCTTGCCGACCCAGAACGTCGCCCAGCCCGCATCGCGAAGGATGTGCGCCATCGGAGCATTCTCCGGCGGGATGTGCGAGTTGTAGCCGGGGAATCCGGTCGACGACTCGGCGATGGTCGCGAAGCCGTTGGCGTGGTGGTTGCGTCCGGTGAGGAACGTCGATCGCGTCGGCGAGCACAGCGCCGTCGTGTGCCATTGCGTGTACGTCAAGCCGCCAGCTGCGAGGCGCTCCATCGTCGGCATGTTGATGCGTCCGCCGTACGGCGACCAGGCGGCCTGCCCGGTGTCGTCGAAGAGCACGACGAGCACGTTGGGCGCCCCCTGTGGCGGTTTGTCGGGCAGGAAGGCGTCCCAGTCCGCCTTCGAGTCCCGCACGTCGAGCTTGATGTCGCCCTTGAATTCGCGTGGCATGTCCGCACCCTCCCTGTGGATATCACGAGTCTGGCGACGCCCGGCAGGGCGTCACCCTCACGCTAGGCAGGACAGTCGGCCCGCAACGGCGACGCGGAGGCAATCACCCGAAACGGAGGACCGTGACCCGGCGAGTTCGACTAGCGTCGAGCGCGGGGAATCGCCTTAGAAGCCGCACGAACGCGTAGATCGGAGGCCGTCATGGGACCATTCATCGGAACGACACTGCCCGTGGCGATCGGCATCGCCATCAGCCCCGTGCCGATGATCGCGGCGATCCTGATGCTTCTGTCACCGCGGGCGAAAAGCACGGGGGTCGGTTTCCTGGTCGGCTGGATCGTCGGGATCGCCGTGGCCGTCGCGGTGTTCTCCGCACTGTCGTCGATCCTGCCCGTCGCGGATCCGGCGGCGACGCATCCGATCGTGGGCGTGATCGACATCGTTCTCGGCGCGCTTTTGCTGCTGATCGGCATCCGCCAGTGGCGCAGCAGGCCGAAGAACGACGAAGAGCCGAAACTGCCGGCGTGGATGAAGGCGATCGATTCCATGACGGCGCTTCGGGGCTTCGTGCTCGGCATCGTGCTCTCCGCCGTGAATCCGAAGAACCTGCTCCTGGCGGTCAGCGCAGGTCTGGCCATCGGGTCCTCCGGCATCGTGCTCTGGCAGGAGATCATCGTGATCGTCGTATTCGTGCTGATCGCGGCGAGCTCGATCATCATCCCGGTCGGCGCGTACCTTCTGTCATCCAAAGCGATGGCGCATCCACTGGATGCGCTGCGCCGCTGGCTCACCGACAACAACGCCACGATCATGGCGGTGCTCATGTTCGTGATCGGCTTCGTCGTCATCGGCAAGGGCATCGGACAGTTCTGACACCGTCGCGCCGGACTGCGTGGAGTTCTGTCGCGCCCTACCTCAGGCGTCCTGTCGAACCTCGAGAATCTCCAGACCCATGTCGGCGATGCGGGCGAGCAGTCCGTGCAGCTGCGCCTGGTCGCGCAGAGTGCCCACCAGGATCGTCGTGGCCGGCGCGATCTGCACGGCCTCCATCTCGGGGAACGCGGCGGCCAGCCGCTCCGAGAGGGCATACGGAAGTCGGATCTCGTAGCGCTTCACACCGCACCTCCCCTGTGCTGCACATCCAGGTTCGTGCACGCCGGAGAGGTATGCGTCACCTACCGAGGGTGATTCCCTCGGTAGGTGGAGATGGTCGTCAGATCAGGCCGAGACGTTGCGCCGTGCCGACCGCTTCGCTGCGGTCGGAAACCCCGAGTTTCTGGTAGATATTGCGCAGATGCGTCTTGATGGTGTTCACGCTCAAAGAGTGTTTGCGCGCGATCTCCGCCACCGACTGGTGCACCGGCAGTTCCGCGAGGATGTCCCTCTCCTTCGGCGTCAGCGACTCGATGACCAGAGCCTCCGTGTCCGGATGCGCGCAAGCCCGGGGCGCGAACGACACGATGCGTCGTGCCTCGTCTTCCAGGTATCCGAAACGACCGAGCCGCCGCGTGATGAGTCCTATGCCATCGGTGGCCGGCGCGAGGAACGGACGTTCGACCCGGTAGCGCACCGCGAGCTCCACAGCCTGCAGCGTGAAGGCATCCGCCTCGGTGCTGCGGCCGTTGTCCTCGGCAGAACGGGCCAGATGCAGTGCCGCCGTGACGAACGAGGCGGAATGCCAGGCACGCCCGGTCTGGGCCGCTTCGCCGAGCTGGCGGGCGGCGGGCTCCGTGTTGCGCAGCGGCGGGCTCAGAAGATAGCGCACAATGGCGCCTTCCACACTGTTCGTTCCGAGCACTGATTGCGCGAGTTCAGCCGTCTCCTTCGCTCGGGCCCGCCCGTCGAGCGCGAAGCGTGCCGCGACCATCCGCGGTGCCGCGAGAGCGAACGTGCGCGGTACGTACACGGCGGTCTCTCGCATGAGTCGCTCGAGTTCGTCGAGCGCGTGCCGGGGGTTCTGCACGGTGTCGAGCGCTGGAAGCAACTCGAGCACACGTGCCGTCGCACTCAGCTCCGGGTCGAGACCGAGCGGGTCGGATGCCACGACAGCGCCCAGCCCGAGCGGTCCGCCCTCGACGCAGCGCAGGTAGCGCCTGGTAGCCGCTACCACCTCTACTCGCCGCCGCGCGCGGTCCCTCGGAGCGGAGGTGAAGCGGTCCGCAGCGTCGACCAGTCGGTCCTCTAGCACGACGGCCTCGTCCCAGCGACCGAGATGACTGAGGATGCTGATCGAGAACTCGCTGGCGACGAGGAACAGCCAATCCATGCCTGCACGGTGTGCAGAGACCCGCACATCGCGCAGCATCCCGAGCGCCCGTTGGGATTCGCCGATTCGGGCGAGGAGCCAGCCTTCCGCGGTCACGCAGAGCAGGTCGAGACCGAGACTCGCCTGACGCTCGGCAATGGCGACGGCATCCGTGAGACGGGATGCCCCGGCGGACGACTTGCCATCGCGCACCTCGACGAAGCAACGAACAGCGTCCAGCGCAACCACCCACGCGTCGCCGCCGGCCGGCGGGGATGCCGCAGCGGCGAGATCCGCCATCGCGAACACATGGTGCACTCGGCGGCGGTCCGCGAATGCGGGGGCGTCCAGCAGCAGTCGGAGAACGAGAGCGACCAGTGGCTCCTCGTCCTCAGGCGTGAACCGCGCGAGCGCCGAGGCGATCAGTCGGCTGCGTCCGGCGAGAGCGAGTTCGAGCCCGACGCGGGAGAGCATGTCGGCCAGCACCGCGCTGTCACCCGACTCGATGGCCTGGTGCAGGGCGTCCGCGGGCTGTTCGTGCGCCGCGTACCAGTCGGCGGCGCTCGCGTGGCCGCGTGCGGCACGGCTTCGGTCGAGCCTTCGTGCCTCCGCCTCGAGAAACGCCAGCAGCACCGGGTGGAACCGGAATCCGTGCGCATCCTCGGTGATCAACGCGTTCGAGGTCGCCACCGTGCGCAGCAGCGCCGCATGATCGGCGCGTCCGCTCAGCAGCGCGGCAAGATCGAGCGGCACGTAGCGGTTCACCGCCACTGAGACGAGCAACCGCCTGGTGTCATCGTCGAATCCCGCGAGCACCTCCGAGATGAGAAAGTCGGCGACTGCTCCGTCGTCGCCGCTGAACTCGCCGACGGCGGCCCCGACATCCGCGCTTCGTGCCAGCCACGGCATCGCCAACGCGATCGCAGTCGCCCAGCCGCCGGTGCGCTTGACCAACGCCGCGGCCGCGTCGTCGGCGAGTTCGAGACCATGGCGTGAGGCGAGTTCGGTGACCTCGTCCCCGTCGAACGCGAGATCATCGGTGCGCAACTCCAGCAGCCGGCCGGATGCCTGCAGGAGCGCGAGTCCCGACACCGGTTGATACCGTCCCGCGACCACCACGCGAATGTCGCCCACCGGGTCCTCGAGCACCGAGGTCAGTGCGGCCTTGGCCCGCACCGAGCTGATGCGGTGCGCATCGTCGATGAACAGGAAAGCCCTGCGTCGACTACCGCGCAGTTCCGCGAGTGCGTCGAGCAGCGCCGGTCCCCGCACCCAGCGCACCGTGTCGCCGCGCTCCTTCAGGCTGCGTGCCCACTGCGCGATGAGGGCGCTCTTGCCCGCTCCCGCCGCCGCCCACAGCGCTATTCCGGTGCGTTCCCCCGACGCCAGCTGTTCCAGCGGCTCAACCAGTCGTGGTCTGGCGACCTCGAACACCGCCTCACTCGGTATTCCGGCTGTCTGACGTGCACCGCTCTCGCGGCGCGTCTGTCCTGCAACCTCGGACCGTGCCGAGCGTGCTCCGATAGTCGACATGCGCCTCCCCCTGCAGCAGTGTCCCTGCCACCCTATCGACGGAGAGGCCCTCTGCAACAGATGTCGGTCATCTCGGCGACTCTGCCGACATCACCCCATTCAGGTGTGCCTGCCCGCGTTCTCCGTCTGTTGACTGGCAGTGGCCGCAAGCCTCGCGGTCTCATCCGCGCTCCCTGGCGCACAAGAGAGGACAACCACCATGAGTTTCTGGGACAACTTCTGGAATGTGATCTGGGTCATCTTCTGGAGCTTCGCGTTCGTCGCCTACCTGTTCGCGCTCTTCGCAGTGGTCGCCGACCTGTTCCGCGATCACAAGCTGAACGGCTGGTGGAAGGCGCTGTGGATCATCTTCCTCGTGTTCGTGCCCTTCCTCACCGTGCTCGTCTACCTCATCGCTCGCGGCAGGGGCATGGCAGAACGCAGCTCGAAGGAGCAGAAGCAGGTGCAGC
The DNA here is from genome assembly GCF_054777235.1 of Humibacter antri. Lineage (NCBI taxonomy): Bacteria > Bacillati > Actinomycetota > Actinomycetes > Micrococcales > Microbacteriaceae > Humibacter > Humibacter antri. Next base: position 193,988 of record NZ_BAAHAW010000021.1, read on the forward strand.
GGGCGACGGATGATTACATCAAGCAGGTCGCGGGCGCTTCACCCGCCGATGAGATCGCCAAAGCGAAGTCCCTGCTCGACGCCGGCACGATCACTCAAGACGAGTACAACTCGTTGAAGACCAAGATCCTCGCCTGAGCGGGGGCATCGACATGACGTTCGCGGGTCTCATCTGGATGTTCCTCGACATCCTGTTCTTCGTCGCATACCTCGTCGCGGTGTTCTACATCCTCTTCGATCTCTTCTCCGACCAGAAGCTGAACGGATGGTGGAAGGCGCTGTGGGTACTCTGCCTGATCTTCATTCCACTGATCACGGCACTCGTGTACGTGATCGCGCGAGGGCGCGGCATGGCGGAGCGGGCGCAACGACGTCGCGGCGTCGTGCCGGAGGACGACTCGTATCGACCCCGCCCGTCGGCCAAACCGGCCAGCGACATCGCGCGGGCGCAGGATCTGCTGAACCAGGGTGCGATCTCACAGGGTGAGTTCGAGGCGATCAAGAACAAGGCGCTCACCGGCCGCTACTGAGGAACGGCCGGCCGGCGCCGGCGCCGGCGCCATCGAAGCGGGTACGGAACCACAAGGTTCCGTACCCGCTTCTTCGCCGTCGATCTCCTGTAGGCAAGTGGGTTCAGTTGCTCTTAGCTCGAGAGTTAGACTGATCTAACTTTTTGCACTACAGGTCATGAGGCGGGGCGATGACGCAGGGGTCGGTTGAGCAGTCGGCCACGGGCGTCCGCATTTCCCACCCGGCAGAGCGCCGACTTCTCTGGCTCATCGGACCCGCCTTCGTCGCCGCGATCGCCTATGTCGATCCGGGAAATGTGGCGGCGAACCTGACGGCCGGTGCCGAGTACCGGTACCTGTTGGTGTGGGTGCTGGTTGCAGCGAACGTCATGGCCGTCATCGTGCAGTACCTCTCTGCGAAGCTCGGCATCGTCACCGGGCGCAGCCTCCCCGAGCTTCTCGGGGAGCGGATGCCCCGCACCGCTCGCCTGTTGTACTGGGCGCAGGCGGAGATCATCGCGGCCGCCACCGACCTGGCCGAAGTGATCGGCGGAGCGATCGCATTGCAGATCCTGTTCGGGCTGCCACTCCTCATCGGCGGGGTCGTCGTCGGTGTCGTCTCCATGGGCATCCTGGCGGTGCAATCCCGCCGCGGACAGCGCGCGTTCGAGTTCGTGATGATGGGTCTGCTGGCCGTGATCACGATCGGGTTCGCCGCGTCGCTCGTCGTGAGCCCAGTCGATTGGGGCGAGGCTGCTACGGGCCTCGTCCCGCGCTTCGAAGGGTCACGGTCTGTTCTGCTGGCGGCCAGCATGCTGGGTGCGACCGTCATGCCGCACGCCGTCTACCTGCACTCGGCGCTCGCCCTCGACCGGCACGGCGCGTCGGATGACCCGCGGCGTGTGCGACATCTGCTGCGCGCAAATCGATGGGACGTGATCTTCGCGCTCATCGTGGCCGGATCGGTGAATGTCGCGATGCTGCTGTTGGCCGCGGCGAGCCTTCCCGGCGCGGGCGGGACGGACAGTATCGAGGGAGCGCACACCGCGATCACGCAGGCGCTGGGGCCCGTGGTCGGCGTGATCTTCGGCATCGGGCTGCTGGCATCCGGTCTGGCCTCCACCTCCGTCGGATGCTACGCGGGCGCCTCGGTCATGTCGGGACTGCTGCATGTGCAGGTGCCCATCCTCGTCAGACGCGCCATCACCCTCGTTCCCGCTCTCATCGTGCTCGGGCTCGGCCTCGACCCCACCTGGGCCTTGGTCATCAGCCAGGTCGTGCTGAGCGTGGGCATTCCGTTCGCGGTGATTCCGCTGGTCTGGTTCACCTCACGCCGCACGACGATGGGAGCGTTCGCGAACCGCACCGTGCTGCGAGCGGCGGGCATCGTGACGGTCGCCGCGATCGTCGCTCTGAACGGCGCGCTGATCGTACTGACCGCCACCGGCGCGGTGTAGGGCTACTATCGGCGCGTGTCTTCCGTGCGACGAAGCCTGACAGACGCCCAACGGCGTGAGTTCCACGAAGCCCTCGAGGCGCAGCGCCTTCAGGTGCTGGCGAGGCAGGGCAGGCTGGATGCCTCGCTCAGCGATGCGCGCGAGGCACGCTCGGGAGGGCAGGCCGACGACGAACACGACCCGGAGGGTCCGACGATGGCGGCGACCTGGTCGCAGTTGACGGGGCTGCATGAAGATCTCGAGCTGGAACTGACCGAGATCGATCACGCACTGGCTCATCTCGAGGCCGGAACCTACGGTGTCTGCATGAACTGCGGCAAACCGATCGGTGTGGCTCGATTGCGCGCCCGACCGTTCGCCGAGCTGTGCATCGACTGCGCAAAGGCACTCGAGTCGCATTGAGCCTGCATCACGCGCCGATCGAAAGGTCGGGCGTCGTCGTTATGCCGAATTCACGCTCGAGCGCCCTCAACGCGGCGTTCCATCCTCCGAGACCGTGCACGCCGGGCCCCGGCCAGGTCGACGCCGAGCACAGGTAGACGCCTCGCACCGGGGTCTGCCACGGGTATCGTCCGAACGTGGGACGCGCGATCAGCTGCCCGAAGCTCATCGCGCCGGACGCGATGTCGCCGGCCACGTCGTTCGGGTTCCGCGCATCCAGCTGTTCGGCGCTCTGCCCGTTGCTGGCGACGATCGTGTCCCTGAATCCCGGAGCGAACTGCTCGATGCGCTGCACGATCGACTCGGTCGGATCCTGGACCGACCCGGCAGGCACGTGCGTGTACGCCCAGAGCACGTGTCGCCCCGGCGCACGTTCCGGGTCGAGCAGGGTGGGTTGCGCGGTGAGCACGTACGGACGCCTGGCATGACTGCCCGCAGCGACCGCATCCTCCGCTTCCGCCAACTCGGCTCGGGACCCGCCTACGTGGACCGTCACTGCGCGGCGCAGCTCTTCATTTCGCCACGGCACCGGATCGGAGAGCACGAAGTCCGCCTTGGCGGCGGCGTTGCCGTAACGGAACGTTCGGTACTGCCGCGGGGTGCGCACGCGGTCACCGGCCAGTCGCAGGAAGGCGCGCGGCGTGACATCCAGCACCGTCGCCCGCGCGGGTGGCAGCTCGTCGAGACTCTGCACCCACACGCCGGTCTCGATGCGTCCGCCATGGGCCAGGAGGTCCTCGACGAGGGCCGCAGCGATCGCGCCGCTCCCGCCGCGTGGAACGGGCCATCCGCCGCAGTGCGCAAACGCTGCAAGAGTGAGCCCGGGTGCGGCCGAGCCGAGGGACGGCATCCGTTGAATGGTGTGTGCGAAGACGCCGGTCAGCAGGGCGGCCGCCTCTTCGGTCTCGAAGGCGCTGTTCCACAGACGAGTACCGTGCCTGAGCGAGCGCCATGCGAGATGGGAGAGTGCGAGCGGATGCCTGGGCACCCGCGCCGGCGGCCTCGCCATCACCTCCGCGAGCGCTCGCCCGTCGTCCCGAGCGAACGACGCGAACAGTCGCCTCCATGTCTCGCCGTCAGCGGCCAGTCCCTCGGCCGTCCGCTCCAGATCACGGTAGGCGATCGCCGCTCGCCCATCGTCGAGCGGATGCCCGTAGGAGATCTCGGGTACCAGCAGCTCGATGCGACGCTCCAGCTCGAATCTCCGGAAGAAGTCGCTGGCGAACGCCATCGGATGCACAGCTGAGCAGACGTCGTGCAGCACTCCCGGAATGGTGAGCTCGGCCGACGCGCTCCCGCCTCCGACGCGCTCACTGCCTTCGAGCACTGTCACGGAGAGCCCGGCGCGGGCGAACGCAACCGCTGCGGCGAGCCCATTGGGCCCCGACCCGACGACCACGACGTCTAGCACGGCTCGTCCTCCCTGCTGTGACCGATCAACTCCGTTCTATCCGATCCTGACGGCCCGCGTCAGACGAGTCCGAGCGTGGCGTGTTTGCGCCCTGCCCAGGATCGGGGTCTGCGATCGGACACGAAAGGCCGCCCCTTTCGGGACGGCCTTTCGTTCTCTATCGCGCGACAGCGACCCACTGGTGTGATCACGTGGAGATGGGGGGAATTGAACCCCCGTCCATCGCTGTGGTCATACGCCTTCTACGGGTGTATCCAATGACGGCGCTTTACTCGGTTCCGGAACTTGCCATTGGCAGCTGATCCGACGAACCCAGTCACGGTTGGAGTCCCTCTACGCCCCATGACGATGCGTAGAAGCAATCTCTCTAGCTGACGCCAGGATCCGGGTAGAGAGCATTCCCGGGCTGACGGTCTCTCAGATCGCTAAGTACGATCAGGCCGCGAGAGCGACCTGGGCCTTAGCGGAGACAGTGCTGTTGGAATTGGCACTTATTTTTTGCAGGGAGCGTTAGCGAGATAACCCTGCATCCTCGACCCGCTTCTCGTAATCTCGCAGACGATGTCGAAACCGATCATCCCCGGGAGGCGGGTCACTGTCGCGCGCTGTTGAGTTTCTTGCCAGATGCATCCGCAACTTGTGCGGCGTTACAGACTACAACACCGGGCGCGCGCATGTCATGCCGGGATGTGCGAATCTGGAGTGGTGGCATCCTCGATCCCCGCGCCCAGCACGATCGAACGCACCGATGAGGCGCTCGATCTCACGCCGCGCCACACCCTCGACACGCCGTGGCGAGCCATCGTGTGGAACGACCCGGTCAATCTCATGTCCTATGTCGTCTACGTGTTCCGCAGCTACTTCGGCTTCAGCCGCGAGAAGGCGACTCGGCTCATGCTGCAAGTGCATCATGAGGGCCGCGCCATCGTCGCGACTGGCACACGGGAGGCGATGGAGGTGCACGTGCACGCGATGCACGGCTACGGAATCAGTGCAACGGTCGACAGGGCCGAGAAGTGACGCGGTTTCGACGTCTCGGCGGCGGAGATCTCGCTGTCACGATGTCGGACAACGAGTTCATCGCCCTCTCGCGACTCGAGGCCGACCTCCTCGGGGTTCTCGCCGAGCGACTCACCTCACTGGCGACCGGTGCGGCAACCCGTGAGCGCATGTTCCCGGATGCATACCACGACGATGCCGAGGCGGCGGAATTCCACGCGCTCACCGACGTCGATCTGGTCACTGCGAAGAGCGAAGCCGCGCGGAACGTGATGGATGCCTTCATGGCCGCAGAGCAGGAATCCTCCGGCTCCCGCTGGAAGCACGCGAGAACGCGCACGGTCTCCGCCGATCACGAACTCTCCATCGCACTGCTACGCAACCTCACCGATCTGCGGCTGATGGTCGCCGACCGGTTGGGGATCCACGACGACGACGACGGGACGGGCGGTGCCGCCGCCGACCGCGTCGTGTACTGGTGGCTGGGCGAGACACAAGAACTGCTCGTCGAAGCGCTCGCCGCCGGTGCGTTCGACCGTGAGCACGGGTGAGCCGCTCGGCCTACTCGCCGAGGTGGTTCCGATTCGACATCGCGCGGTCGGCCTCACGCCTGTCCTGCCGCTCCCGCAGAGCTTGCCGCTTGTCGTATTCGCGCTTGCCTTTCGCGATTCCGATCTCGACTTTCGCGCGGCCGTCGGAGAAATACAATTGAAGTGGTATGAGCGTGTATCCGCCGTCTTTGATCTTGTTCGCGATCTTCACGATCTGCTGCCTGTGCAACAAGAGCTTGCGTTTGCGACGAGGTGCGTGGTTGTTCCACGTTCCGTCGAGGTACTCGGGAATGTACACGGCGTCGAGCCACGCCTCTCCCCCGTCGATGAACGCGTATCCGTCGACGAGCGACGCTCGACCCTCGCGCAGCGACTTCACCTCCGTGCCGGTCAGCACCAGCCCCGCCTCATACGTGTCTTCGATCAGGTAGTCGTGGCGGGCGCGGCGATTGGTCGCCACCACCTTCTGTCCACGTTCCCTGGGCATGACTCACCTCTCAACTCGACACGAGGTGCGGACGGGCTCCGCACGCGGCTGCCGCACCCGGTTTCGGCGCAGCAGCCCATCAGCCTATCGCGCCGAGGGGGGGCGCGTGCCGGTCAGACCCGTAGATACCGACGGATCGCGACGCTGGAGGCCAACGCCGCCAGCCCGATGCCGACGATCACGAGGATCGGTGCGACGATCCAGGCGCTATCGAGACCGACGAACGAGGTCAGCTGCATCTTCTGCGACAGGTAGCCGCGCACGAAGAACTGCACTATCGCGAACACCGCACCGACGGAGAGCAGCGATCCGATCAGCGCGGCGAGCACACCCTCCAGTACGAATGGTGTCTGGATGAATCCGTTCGAGGCGCCCACCAGTCGCATGATGCCGAGCTCTCGTCTTCGCGAGAATGCTGAGAGCCTGATGGTCGTGGCGATCAGCAGTGCTGCAGCGACGAGCATCACGACGGCTATCGCTATCGCGGTCAGGCTCGCCGCGTTCAGGATGCGGAAGATCTGGTCCAGGTAACTTCGCTGGTCGGTGACGCCCTGCACCCCGGCGACCCCGCTGAGGCTCTGGGCGATCACGTCGGACTGCGCCTGGTTCTTCAGCTTGATCCAGAACGTCTGGTTCAGCAGTTCGGGGGTGACGTAGTCGGCGACCGGGTTGCCTTTGAACTGCTTCTTGAAGTCCGCGTACGCCTGCTGGTGGTTCTCGAAGTAGAACTTCTCGATGAACGGCGTGAGCGCCGACGACGACAGCTTCGTCTTCACGGCCGCGATCTGTTCGGGCGTCGCATCCTGACCCTGACAGGTCGAGGACTGATCAGTCTCGGTGCACATGTACACCGCCACCTGGGCGCGGTCATACCAGTACGTCTTCATCTGGCCGATCTGCATCTGCATCAGGATGGCCGTGCCCACGAACGTGAGCGAGATGAACGTCACCAGGACGACAGAGATCACCATGGACACGTTGCGCTTCAGGCCGCTTCCCGCCTCAGACATGACGAGTGCGAATCTCATGACACCGGCCCCACATCCTGGTTGGAGTCGTCTTCGTGGTCGTGCTTGCCTGCAGCACGGAGTCCGAGCCGCTCAGCGAGCGTGAGTTCGGCGACGTCCGCATCTGCACGCCGGACGGGCGACGTCGGCGGATTGGCGAAGTGGCCGTCGAGCACGGACTCGTGACCCGCCGGTTCCCCGCGCGGAACCCCTGCGGGCACCGGCTCACGTTCGACACGGGGTCGCGCATGCTGCGGCGCCGAGGAGTAGGCGGACTCCCCACGCTCAGGCGCCTCCGACATCCGCTCCGCGGCGGTGGCCGGAGGCGTGTGCTGCTGCGTCGGATCGGTTGGCGACTGCACAACGACGGGCACGGCGGCGGGTCCCGCTGCTGCCGGTTCGGCAACAGCCTCCTGGGCGGGTGCCACCTGAGGCGGCACCGGTGAGTCTTCGCCAGAAGCGTTTCTGGGAACGGGCGTTGTCGCAACCGGCATGGCAGTGAGCCCGGGCGCAGTCGGGTTCTGTACCGACCGCTCCGCAGCCCGCTCCGAGCGACGCGTGCGCGAGGCATCCTTCGCAGCCTTCTTCTCCGCCTTGCGCTCGGCTCGCGAAGGCTTCGCGCCCCGGGCGCTCACGTGCGTCGCGGATGCGGCGACACCGGCGCCGACAGGGTGCCTCGCTGATTCGTCTTCTGCACCGTAGGCGCGGGGTACCTCGGCGCGACCGTGCTCGTCGAGCACCGGGATCGCGGCGGTGAAGCCGTAGCCGCCGTGCCGCTCGTCGCGGACGAGTTGGCCGCCCACGAGTTCGATGACGCGCTTCTGCATGCGGTCGACGAGGCCGGCCTCGTGCGTGGCCATCAGCACCGTGGTGCCCGAAGCGTTGATGCGCTCCAGCACCGCGGTGATGCCTGCGCTGGTGGCGGGGTCCAGGTTTCCGGTGGGCTCATCGGCGAGCAGGATCTGCGGCTTGTTCACGACGGCACGGGCGATTGCCACGCGCTGCTGCTCACCGCCGGAGAGCTCGTGCGGGAAGCGTTGGCCCTTGCCCTCGAGCCCTACCATGGCGAGCACGTCGGGAACGGCCTCGTGGATGAACCCCTTCGACTTGCCGATCACCTGCAGGGTGAAGGCGACGTTGTCGAAGACGGTCTTGTTGGTGAGCAGGCGGAAGTCCTGGAACACCACGCCGACGTTGCGCCGGAAGTACGGCACCTTGCGGTTGGAGATGCTGCTGAGGTTCTGACCCAGTACATGCAACTTGCCCCGCGTGGCGCGCTCTTCGCGCAGAACGAGTCGCAGGAAGGTGGACTTGCCGGAACCGGAGGCGCCGACCACGAACACGAACTCTCCGCGGAGAATCTCGGTCGTGATGTCGTCGAGTGCCGGTCGGGGGGTTCCCTTGTAGCTCTTGCTGACGTGGTCGAATCGGATCATGACCCGCTCAGCCTAAGCACTCGGCACGCCTCCGCGACCGAGCGACTCACCGCTGGAGCGGCTCAGTCGGTCGGCTTCTGCTTACGCCATCGGATGCCCGCAGCGATGAAGCCGTCGAGGTCGCCATCGAAGACCGCCTGCGGGTTGTTCACCTCGTGCTCCGTGCGGAGGTCTTTCACCATCTGGTACGGCGCCAGCACGTAAGAACGCATCTGGTCCCCCCAGCTCGCCGTGATGTTGCCGGCCAGCTCCTTCTTCGCAGCCGCCTCGGCCTCGCGCTGAAGAAGCAGCAACCGGGACTGCAGCACACGCATCGCTGCGGCTCGGTTCTGAATCTGCGACTTCTCGTTCTGCATCGACACCACGATGCCTGTCGGCAGGTGCGTGATGCGCACCGCGGAGTCGGTCGTGTTCACCGACTGGCCACCTGGGCCAGAAGAGCGGAAGACATCCACGCGGATGTCCGTCTCCGGGATGTCGACCTCCTGCGCCTCCTCCATCAGCGGGATCACCTCGACTGCGGCGAACGACGTCTGCCGTTTGCCCGCCGAGTTGAACGGGCTCATGCGCACCAGCCGGTGCGTGCCCGCCTCCACCGAGAGGGTGCCGAACGCGTACGGGGCATCCACCTCGAACGTGGCGGACTTGATGCCGGCCTCCTCGGCATAGCTGGTGTCCATCACCTGCGCCGAGTAGCGGTGCTGCTCCGCCCATCTCAGATACATGCGCAGGAGCATCTCGGCGAAGTCTGCGGCATCCACTCCGCCGGCGCCGGCGCGGATCGTGACGACGGCCGGCCGTTCGTCGTACTCGCCGTCGAGAAGTGTCTGCACCTCCAGGTCGCCGACGGACTTCTGCAGCTCCTGCAGCTCGTTCCTGGCCTCCTCGGCCGACTCGTCGTCACCCTCCGAGTTGGCGAGCTCCACCAGTACTTCGAGGTCGTCGAGCCTGCGCTCGATGCCGTTCAGCCGGTTGAGTTCGGACTGCCTGTGGCTCAGCGCACTGGTCACCCGTTGCGCTTTCTCCGGGTCGTCCCAGAGATCGGGGACGCCGGCCTCCTCGCTCAGCCGTTCGATGTCGGCACGCAGCCGATCCACGTCGGCGACGGCGCGGATGTCTGCGAAGGTCGTGCGCACTTCGGCGATCTGCGCGCTCAGGTCCAGTTCGATCATGACCGCCCAAGCCTAGCGGCGACCGAGGTGAGAGCCGTGAGAGCTCGCTCTCACGGCCGAGGCGACCGAGCCGCTGAGCGCGCAGCCGCGATACAGATGACTGAGGCGAGAGCCGTGCGAGCTTGCTCGCATGGCCGAGCCGATGGAATCTGCTGAGCGGCGCAGCCGCGATTCAGCTGACCGAGGCGAGAGCCGTTGAGCGGCACAGCCGCGATACAGCTGACCGAGGCGAGAGCCGTTGAGCGGCACGGCCGCGAACAGCGGCAACAGAGACGGGAGCAGCGGTGCAAGCTGGTATACCAGTAGCTCTAGGCTGGTACCCGACATGACCTCGAGCGGCGCGAACTTCAGCATCCGCGACATCGCGCTCGCCGCATTCCTTCCCACGGCGCTGTTCTCGATCGGCGAAGGCGCGGTCATCCCGATCATCCCCGTGCTCGCGCACAACCTGGGCGCGGGACTCGCCCTTGCCGGGTTCGTCGGCGGGATGATCATGGTCGGCGAGATGATGGGCGACATTCCCAGCGGCTGGGTCGTCTCCCGGTTCGGCGAACGCAGGTCGATGATCGGCTCCGCTCTGCTCTGCGTGGTCGGCCTCGTGATCTGTCTTCTCGCGCCCGGCGATCTCATGCTCACCATCGGCGTCTTCCTGATCGGTCTGGCGACGAGCGTCTTCGCTCTTGCGCGGCACGCCTTCATGACCGGATATGTGCCGCTACGGTACCGAGCACGCGCCCTGTCGACTCTCGGCGGGGTCTTCCGCGGCGGCTGGTTCGTGGGGCCGTTCATCAGCGCAGGCGTCATCGCGCTTTTCGGCAACGCGCACGCAGTGTTCTGGGTGCACATCGTGATGTGCCTCGCGTCGACGGCTGTGCTGATCGTGGTCCCCGATCCCACTGAGAAGATCGTGGCCGCACGACCGGTCTCGAGTACGGCCACGGGCGTGATCGTCGAGCCCGCGTCGCAGTCGCTCGGTGCTCGGGATGCCGGCCGCGTGGAAGCGAAGGAACGCACGGAGGGCCTCTTCCGCACCATCTGGAACAATCGCGCCATGCTGCTGCGCATGGGCACGTGCGCCGCATTGATCTCGGCACTGCGGTCGTCCCGCACCGTCATCCTGCCTCTGGCCGCCGTCGCGATCGGGATATCGGCCACGAACACGGCGTTCATCATCGGCATCGCCGGCGCGGTGGATTTCGCGCTGTTCTACACGTCCGGTCAGATCATGGACCGGTTCGGTCGTCTGTGGTCCGCACTGCCCTCGATGCTCGGACTCAGCGTGACGCACCTCGCACTCGCGTTCGTCACCGACCAGACGTGGTTCACGGTCGTCGCGATCGCGATGGCCGTCGTGAACGGAGTGGGCAGCGGCATCCTGATGACGCTCGGCGCCGACCTCGCTCCGCGGTCCGACCCTGCACCGTTCCTGGGCGCGTGGCGCTTCACCAACGACGTCGGCCAGGCAGGGGCCCCCATGTTCGTCTCCGCCGTGACGGCGCTGTTCTCGCTTGCAGCGGCATCCATTTCGATGGGTGTTCTCGGCCTCATCGGCGCCGGGATGCTCGTTCGCTACGCACCGAGATTCGTCCCGCGAAGGCGCGCGGCCGCGAACGGGTGAGCTTCGGCCCGCGACCGCGCCTTGTCGCGGTCGCAGCACGAGAGGATCCTGGAAGCGACAGTGTGGATCTGACGGGAGGTGGCCCTCCTGCTGCGCACATCGCGACTGACGGGCGGTGCCCTCGCCGTCGTGCTGTTCGGCACGACGACCGGTATCGTGCTGGCATCTGCGCCCATGGCATCCGCCGAACCGGCACGCACGATAAGTGTGGATGCCGGCGATGACGTGAACACCGCGATTGCACGGGCACGCACCGGCGACACCGTCGTTCTGGGCCCGGGGCTCTATCACGGAACAGTGCGGGTGGATAAGTCGATCACGCTCACGGCGATCCAGGCGACGGTGGCATCGCCGAAGCGCGGTCCGGCGATCTCTGTCGCGGCCGACAATGTCACGATCGACTCGGTCGCCACCAGTTGTTCCGACGCGGACGGGTCGTCCACGGGGATCGCGGTGAAGGCGCAGCACGTGCGCATCGTCGATGCACCTGTGCTGCAGTGCGCGACGGGGATCCGCCTCGACGGCGCCGACGACGCCTATCTCCAGGGCGACTCGTTGCTCGGCAGTCGATTCGCCGACGGTCTGGGGGTGGGGGTGAGCGCGACCCACGCCGATGGAGTCACGATGCTGGGCGACACTTTCGACGACGACGACACCGGCGTCATCATCCAGGGAACGGCGACACCGCTCATCGATTCGAACACCTTCTCCCAGGTCGGAACGGCGGTGTCGCTGGATGCCGTCAGCGAGGCCGTCGTCAACGGCACACTCGTCGTCGGAGCGACCGGACCGGCGCTGGTCGTCACCGGCAGCCGCGGAGCAGAGATCGATCGGCTGAATCCGTCTGGCAATGGGCGCGGATCGGGGCCGGCGATCGAGCTCTCGGCGACGTCCGGCCCGTCATCCGTTGTGGATGTCGAGAACTCGAACCTCGCCCACTTCGACACCGGAATGAAGATCGACGCCGGTTCGGTGGCAGGCAGCGTGATCGTGATCGGCACAGCCTTCGACGGGGTCGGGCAGGCGGCCATCGTGATGGCGGCCGGTGCGGGCGGCACGGTGGACGCCACCATCGGCGACTATTTCGGAGGCTGCGGGCCCCGTGCTCCCGATCACGGCTACAACGGAGGGGGTGCGAGCGTCGTCGATCCTGACCGCGCAGTCACGTACAGCGAGCACGACTGCCGCGCTCCCGTCTCCACACCGCCGCCTGCCGCACCAGGCGGCGGCGCCACTCCCCCGGTGGTGGCGAACGGCACCGGCGGATCGAACAGTATGGACGTGCCACCGGCGATCGGCTCTGTGCTCGCTACCGTCGGCGTGTCTCTGCTGCTGATGGTGTGCACCGGTGGCGTGTTGTACGCCACCCGGAGGAACCGGCACGTGCATTGACACGCCAGGGCAAGGCGGCCGCGATCACCAGAAGACGTTGCGTGCCGTAGAGGTGACGCCGATGCGGATTCCCGCTGGCACAAGCACCGACACCACCGGCGGATGCCAGACGGCGGACAACCGAACAACGGCGCTGCGTCCATCGACAGTGCCCGCTCGCTCGACCGTCAGCGCGTCGAAGCCGTCCGCGACGGACGTCGACACGAACTCGGCGACGGCGGCCCGTACTGCCGGAGACTCCAGCGCAGGTCGCGGATGCCCGTCGACCACGGCGACGCTCGCGAGGTCGTAGGACTCGGCGCCCGCGAGCGCTGCGCCGTCCGCCACCGCGTACAGGCGTTCGCGCTCGAGGTACAGCGAGGTGATCGCTGTGACGAGGAGTACGAGAACCAGGCAGAGAAACGCGTAGAAGATCACGAGCGGCAGGATCGACCCGGTCTCATCGGCGAGGCCACGCGCAATCAGCCGTGACCGAGTGGCCGCGCGGAGTCGGACCCCGAACGCCTTCGCGTTCACCGTGCACCCCACAGGCGCGACACCCTGTTCGTGCTGGACGCCTGCACGGTCACTGAGGCATCGTGGCGCAGATCGAGCACATCAGGCACGAGCGGCAGTGGCGCGTGCACCTGCACGGTGACAGTGACCGTTCCGAGACGGGTGAGGCAGGCATCCGGGCGCGGCATGCATCGGACGCGCACCGTGGCGGCATCGGTGGGCAGGCCGAAGTCGGCGAGCGCGAACGCTACGGCGGCGGATGCCTCGGCGGAGGCATCCGCCTCGCTCCGCGCCTGCACGAACACCCGTGCGGACTGACGCGCAGCGCCGGCTGCAGCGAGTTCGGCACCCTGGATGCTCGCCAGCGCCACGACGAGATAGACGGTGGGCACGAGGAGGATGAGGCCCGCGGTCACGAACTCCAGCGCGGCGGTTCCGTGCTCGGATCCCAAGACGCGGGCGAGTCGACAGCGGCCTCCGCGAACCTCAGTGAAGGGATTCCACTGGTGCATGGCCACTCACCTCCAGCGCTCGACGCGGCCCGAGCAGGCCTGCCATCGGAAGCGGAGCTCGAACGGTGATGACCACCGAGCGAGTGCCACGATACGTTCCGTAGGCGGCGGTGACGCCGTTCGTGTAACCGTCGCCGAGGGCGGAACCGATGAGCTCTCGCGCGCGCTGCTCACCGTCGCCGAGCGTGTTGTCGGCCAGCGCGGCGATGTGCGCACCTTCCGCCGCTGCGTCGATCAGCGTGTTGCGCACAAGCAGAGCCAGACCGAGTTGCAGAACAGCGACAGTCAGGACCGTGAGCAATGCCCCCACCATCACGAACTCCGCCGGGGCGGAACCTCGTTCCTCGCGCCACCTCGTCATGTCAGAACGACGTGACGCGTTCGATCGCCTGCTGGAACACTCCGCTCAGTGCGGGGCCGGCCAGACCCCAGATGATGATCACCAGCCCGGCTGTCATCAACGTGATGAGCACCCAGCCGGGCACATCCCCGCGTTCATCGCCTGCGAGAGATACCACTCTCCCTCTCGCCCGCCACGACTCATTCCTCCAGCGCGTGCTACTCATCGAGCCCACCGTTCCTTCCTCATTGCTCTCGCCTTCTTCACGTATCCCGCCTTCTGCGCGTCTCTCGCCGTCTACGGGCGCCTCGGCTCCCACGCGCCTCTGCACGGCGCGCCGCAACGCGTGTTCGCCTTTGCATCAGAAACCCGTCTCCAGCACGACGATCCCGGGGAACACGGCGAACAGCACCGTCACCGGAAGAATCAAGAAGACGAGCGGTATGAGCATCCCGATCTCCTTCTTGCCCGCCTGTTCGAGGAGTCCTCGCTTCGCCGCGTCTCGCGCATCGGTCGCCTGTGCGCGCAAGACCTCCACCACCGGGGTACCGCGCTCGAGCGCCGTGACGACCGCGTCGACGCAACGCGTGAACTGCGGCAGGCGGATGTCTCGACTCGCCTGAGAGAGCGCCGTCGTCAGCGGTACGCCCATGCCCGTCTCCGCGACCACGCGACCCAGTTCCGCTGCCAGCGCACCGGAACCGCTGCGCGCCACGCGCCGCATCGCGTCGAGGATGCCTTCGCCCGCGCTCAGCGACAGCGTCAGCAGTTCGAGAATGGTCGGGAACTCCTCCGTCATACGGGTCAGCCGTCGCACGACTCGCCGGGACAGCAGACGTTCCGGCAGGAGGAACCCACCGGCCGCCAAGACGATCGGCAAAGCGAGCAGCAGGGCGGGAGGCAGTGGCCGGAGAGAACCGGCGATGGCCGTCAATGCACCGCCCACGGCGAGGGCACCGAGCGCCCAGGCCACCTGTCGCAGCCGGAACTCCTCCACGGTGAGCCTGCTCGCGCATTGGCGAAGGCGGCCTTCGATGGCATCGCCGCCGCCGAGCATCCTCGACGCCGCGCTGCGCAGCACGCCGACCGCGGGAGCGAGCGCAGAGCCGATCACCGGAAGCGGCTGAATCGTACCTCGCGCCGCGTACGCCCGCGCCGCCTCGGAGACATCGACGAGGTACGGCGCCACCCGATCGGCCAGGCGCGGTCGCCGCATGCGCGGGAGCAACGCAACCAGCGACCACATGCCGAGCCCGAGCCCGATGCCGCACAGCACACCCCATCCGAGCTCGCCCGTCATCGAAACCACCTGTGCTCCTCAGGGAGCCGGCCTATGGCGAGCATGCCGCGATATGCAACGAGCGACACCACGAGGCCCACCACGATGACGATGGCTCCGAGCGGCGTGTTGTACGCAACGGATGCCTCAGGCCGGGTTGCCAGCAAGGCGAGCACGAGCCACGGTGCGGCAATGCCGAGGCGTGCTGCACCGACCGTCCAAGACTGCCTCGCCTCGATCTCGGCACGTACCGCAGCGTCGTCGCGCAATGACGCGGCCAGCGCTTTCAGCACCCCGACGAGCTCGCCGCCGCCGACCTCGCGCGCCATCTTCAGGGTCTCGATGATGCGGTCGGCTACGGGATCGGCCAGTGCCGCCTTGAGACGATCCGCCGCTGGAGCGAAGACACCGCTTGACCGATAGTCGCGCTCGAATGTCGCGAACGCTGCGCGTGTGGACTCCGGTGCGGTACGGGCCAGCGCCGCGACACCGTCGGGGAGCGCGAGTCCCGACCGCACCGCGGAGACCAGCTGGTCCACCACATCCGGCCACATGGTGCGATGGGCTCGCGAGCGCGAAGCAGCGCGCCACGAGAGAAGGCTCCACGGGAGCCAGGCTCCCACCGCGGCCAGCCCGACGGACAGCGCGATGAGTCCGAAGACCGCTTGCGCGATGGCGAAGAACACGAGTGTCAGCAAGGCGCTGACTCCCACGAACGCAGATGGGGCCAGCCCCGGCATCCCTGCAAGCACAAGCTTGCGCCGCAGCCCGTCGGTGCGCGGCGGCTTCTGCGTCTTCACCCGCGACGGCCACAGAAATGGCGACGCGGCCAGCAGCAGCCCGATCCCGAGTGCCCCACCGATTCCGATTCCTGCGATCATCGTGCCAACACCACCGCCGGGTCGAGGCCCGCAGCTTCGAACTTTGCCCGCTTGGCCGGATAACCGCCGGTGGCGACGAGTTCTCCGTTCCGGGATGCGAACACCGGACTCGCCTCGGTCACACCACCGGTCACCCCTCCGGTCGGCGCCAGAATCTCTGTCACGCGTCGCCGCCCGTCGCGCTCCAGCGAGCAGAACACGACGATGTCGACGCACGACGCCACCGTGGGGATCACAAAGCCGGAATCGATGTTTCGACCGGCCAGGAGTGGCAGTGTGCAGAGTTTGGCCAGCGCCTCGCGCGCGCTGTTCGCATGAATGGAGCAGGCACCCGGCAGTCCGGAGTTGAGAGCCAGGAGCAGGTCGAGGCTCTCCGCCTCGCGCACCTCGCCGACGACCAGTCGGTCGGGACGCATGCGCAACGCCTCTTTGATGAGGCGCCGCAGGGTGATCTCGCCTGTCCCCTCGAGACTCGGCTGCCTGCACTGCATGCTGACCACATCGGTCGCGGTGATGTCGAGCTCGAACGTCTCCTCCACCGTGACGATGCGCTCACCGGGACGAGCCGACGTCAGGAGCGCACCGAGCAGGGTGGTCTTTCCGCTCTGGGTCGCACCCGCGATCAGGATGTTCTGATTGGCAAGCACGCACATCCGCAAGAATTCTGCGGCCTGCCTGGTGATCGAATCGACCGCGACCATGTGACCGAGGTCTTTGATGCGCTGCGAGAACTTGCGCACATTGACCGCCCAGTGCGCTCTCGTGACGTCGGGGATCACCACGTGCAGCCGCGAGCCGTCGGGCAAGGAGGCGTCGACGAATGGCGATGACACGTCGACTCGACGGCCGGATGCCTGCAGCATCCGCTCCACGAGGTCGCGCACCTGCGCATCGGTGAGCGCGAGATCGATCCGCTCCGAGCGCCCGTCTCGAGCGATGAACACACGGTCGGGGGCGTTGAGCCAGATCTCCTCGACCGTCGGGTCGTCGAGGTACGGCTGTAGCGGCCCGAAACCGGTCAGCGACGCGAGCACCTCCCGCTCGGTGCGCACCTCGTCGGCGACGAGCGGCAGCGATCCGCCCAGCGCGTGCTCCGAGTACCGGCGCAGTTCGTCTCGCGCGTAGGCCATGGCTCGCGGCGCATCCGCCGTGAGATCGACCCCGTCGCGCCGCACCCGGTCTCGTACGCGGTCGGCGATGAGCCGCACGGGATCGTTCATGCGGTCATGATGCCGCCAGCGCCGGATGCCGCGCCGAAGTTATCCCCAGGTACCGACGGGAGGGCTGGAGTCCACGGAAGCACAGGCGCAGAAACTGGCTGCGGCTATGCTGATGGGCGCCCTCGCGGGAGTGGTGAAATTGGCAGACACGCAGGATTTAGGTTCCTGTGCTT
This sequence comes from Humibacter antri, assembly GCF_054777235.1. Taxonomy (NCBI): domain Bacteria; kingdom Bacillati; phylum Actinomycetota; class Actinomycetes; order Micrococcales; family Microbacteriaceae; genus Humibacter; species Humibacter antri. The sequence continues at coordinate 211,367 of NZ_BAAHAW010000021.1, forward strand.
TCGAGCGTGGGGGTTCGAGTCCCCTCTCCCGCACCCTTAGTCGTTCCTTGACGTCTCGCTGCGACCCTGGACCGAGAGAGCAGTACACCATCGATTCGTGGGGTTAACACCCGGTTTCGCTCGACCAGCCGTCGGTAGACTCACTGCAAACGCGTATTCGACGCACTGCTCATCGTCACATCCCTCAGCCCATCGCCGACGGCCGGTTGCCGCTTTCAGCGGGCGCCGACGACAGGAGACTCGTGTTCCACACCGCACTCATACCGTGGCTCGACCCGAACGTGATCATCCACTCGGTCGGTCCATGGTCGCTGCTCGTGGTGTGTGCGATCATTTTCGCCGAGACCGGGCTGCTGGTGGGCTTCATCCTGCCGGGCGACACGCTTCTCGTGATCAGCGGCATCCTGACGTTCACGAAGATGGTGTTCGGTCTGCCGATCTGGTGGGTCTGCATCTTCATCGCCATCGCCGCCTTCCTCGGTGGAGAAGTGGGTTATCTGATCGGCCACAAGGCCGGGCCGAGGATCTTCGAACGCAAAGACAGCGGCCTGTTCAGCATTGAGAACGTGAAGCGCACCAATCGCTTCTTCGAACGCTTCGGTCCGTTCGCGGTCATCCTCGCGCGCTTCGTTCCCGTCGTGCGCACGTTCGCGCCGGTCGCAGCCGGCGTCGGCCACATGAGCTACCGGCGCTACACGATCTACAACGCCATCGGCGCGTTCCTGTGGGGCGCCGGACTGACGCTGTTCGGATGGCTGCTCGGCTTCATCCCCCCGGTGGCGCACTTCGTGGAGAAGTACATCGACCTGATCCTGATCCTCGCCGTGGTGGTGACGGTGGTTCCGGCCCTCGGGCACTACCTGCTGGGCGTTCGCAAGTCACGCAAACGGGCCAAAGCCGCCGCAGCGGCGGCGGATACGCTTTCGCCAGCAGGCGGGACGACGGATGCCGCAGAGCAGGCCTCATCCTCCGCGCACCGCGCGAGTGAGCCTGAAGTCTTCGGCGCGAAGCGGAACTCGGGCAGTCCCAGCGGGGTGGACTAGCGCACCGCGAGTATGCACCACACCGCATCGCGGCCGACAAGTAGCCCCTATCGCGGCCTGCCGAGCTACGCCGGCCGGCAGCGCTCCTCGTCAGCGATGCGTGTCGCCCTCGTGCTCCGCGTGCTCGGCCGGCTCGAGCTGGAACGTCGAATGAGCGACGTCGAAGTGCTCACTCAGGCATCCGGCCAGCTCATCGAGCAACGCACCGGCCTGACCACGCGCGAAGACGATCGGCGCCACGACGACGTGCGCAGAGAACACAGGTGCGCCCGAGGTGATGGCCCACACGTGCACGTCGTGCACGGCCACGACTCCGGCCGTACCGAGAATGTGCTTGCGAATCTCGGCCACGTCCGTCGACGCCGGCGCCGACTCGCTGAGCACGCGCACCACCTCGCGCAGCAGGCTCAGCGCGCGAGGAACGATGAGCGCGGCGATCACGAGCGACGCGACGGAGTCGGCCCAGGCGATACCGGTCGTCAGGATGACCACGGCTGCCGCGATCGTGGCGAGCGAACCCAGTGTGTCACCGAGCACTTCGAGATACGCGCCCCGCATGTTGATCGATGCCTTCGCCCCGCCCCGCAGCACCAGAAGCCCGGCGACGTTGCCCGCCAGTCCGATCACGGCGACCAGGAGCATCCAGCCGCCCTGCACCTCCGGATGCCCACCCAACCGGAATGCGGCGCCGATCGCCACCGCCACCGCCACCCCGATCAGGATGAGGGAGTTCACAAGCGCGCCGAACACCTCGACCCGTCGGAATCCGAACGTCTGACGGTCGGTCGCCGGGCGCGCGGCGACCGTCGCCGCGACGAGCGCCACGACCAGGCCGACGAGGTCGCTGACGAGGTGCCCGGCGTCGGCGAGCAGCGCGAGCGATCCACTGAGAAGCGCGCCGACGATCTCGAGCACGAAGACCCCGAGCACGATCGCGATGACGACCACCAGGCGGCGCCTGCTGGATGCGTGAGCGCCGTGGTCGTGGCCGACGCCGTGATCGTGAGAATGCGACATGTCTCTTCAAGGGTAGGCGGGCCCGCAGGGCGCCGATCGGGTGGGGCTACTCCCCCACGAGAAGTTCGTGGAGCACGGGAACCATCGCTTGGAATGCCCGCGCCCGGTGGCTGTTCGCGTTCTTGACTTCGGGGTCGAGTTCGGCCGCGGTGAGCGTCGAGCCGGCGGGGACGAACGCGGGGTCGTAGCCGAACCCGTTGGTGCCGCGCGGCTCGCGCTCAAGCGTGCCGTCCCAATCACCCTCCACGGTGCGCTCGTCGACGGTCCGGAGGCCTTCGGCCGGTCGCACCAGTGCGATGGCGCACGTGTAGTGCGCACCGCGATGTCGGTCGGGCACATCGGCCACCTGTGCGAGCAACAGCGCCAGGTTCCCCGTGTCATCGCCGTGCTTTCCGCTCCAGCGGGCCGAGAAGACGCCGGGCGCACCGCCCAGCACGTCGACGCAGATTCCCGAGTCGTCTGCAAGCGCGATGAGCCCGGTGTGCTCCGCCGCGACACGCGCCTTGATCAGCGCGTTCTCGGCGAATGTCACACCGTCTTCAACGGGCTCCGGCCCGTCATACTCCACGAGGTCGACCTGAGGCATGCTCTGCCCGATGATCGCCGCGAACTCCTCGAGCTTGTGTCTGTTGTGGGTCGCGAGCACGACCCGAACCCGGGCGGGATCATCCGTTCGGAAGGCAGCCTTCGACGCCTCGCTCACGACGAGGCCGCGCCGGACTCGCCGTCCTGCACGCTGTCCGGGGCACTGTTGTCGCCTGTCTCGCCATCGGATGAGTCATCGCCGAGCGCCCGGGACTGGAACGAAGCCAGCTCACGGCATCCGTTCTCCGCAAGGTCGAGGAGCGAGCCGAGCTCACGACGATCGAACGGTGCGCCCTCGGCCGTTCCCTGCACCTCGACGAAGAGTCCTCGGCCGGTGACGACGACGTTCATGTCGGTCTCGGCCCGCACGTCTTCGACATATGCCAGATCGAGCATGGGCTCGCCGTCGATGATTCCGACGGAGACCGCGGACACACTGTCGATGAGCGGCGTCGCGCGCTGTGCGAGGAACTTGCGCTCCTTGCCCCAGGCCAATGCGTCCGCGAGCGCAACGTAAGCACCCGTGATGGCGGCGGTGCGCGTGCCGCCGTCCGCCTGGAGCACGTCGCAGTCGAGCACGATGGTGTTCTCTCCGAGCGCCTTCATGTCGACGACGGCGCGCAGGCTGCGTCCGATCAGCCGGCTGATCTCGTGCGTACGGCCGCCGATGCGTCCCTTGACGGATTCACGGTCGGTGCGCTCGTTGGTCGACCGGGGCAGCATCGAATATTCGGCCGTCACCCAGCCCTTGCCCTTGCCGGTCAGCCAGCGGGGCACGCCGTTCGTGAACGACGCCGTGCACAGCACGCGCGTGCGCCCGAACGAGATGAGCGCGCTCCCTTCCGCCTGCCCGCTCCAGCCACGCTCGATGGTGATCGGGCGAAGCTGGTCGGTCGTTCTGCCGTCGGCTCGAATGGTCTCGCTCACCGCTCCACCCTATCTGCGAGCGTTGGCCTATCTGCGAGCGTTGGCCTATCTGCGAGCGTTGGCCTATCTGCGAGCGTTGGCGTATCTGCGAGCGTTGGCGTATCTGCGAGCGCTGGCGCGTGAGCGAGCGATGGCCGTCTGCGAACGGCGGATGCAGCACGCTACGCATTTCTCAGGGGACGGTGGCTCGGTCGTCGCCACGATCGCGGAAACCCGCGGGTGCATGGTCGGTAGCGCCGCAGACACCCTGATTCATGCGCCGTGCTCGCCGGGCAGATCGATGGCGCCTGTGCGCACCACGTCGACCGCGGACACATCCGCGCCGATCATGCGGTGCGCAAGGCGCACGAAGTCCTGCGTATCATCGCCGGTCGCCTCGTAGCGGATGCTCGGCTCGCTTGCGGCCACGCGCTCCAACCCCCGAGACACCAGCACCCGGTACACGTCGTTCGCCGTCTCCACATCACTGGAGACCAGCGCTACTGCCTCTCCCATCACGTATGAGATCGCGCCCTTGAGGAACGGGTAGTGCGTGCAGCCGAGCACCAGGGTGTCCACCTGGGCGTCTTGCAGGGGGCGAAGGTACTCCGCCGCTACCTCCAGCAGCTCTGGCCCGCTCGTGACGCCCGCCTCCACGAACTCGACGAAGCGCGGGCACGCCTGGGTGAAGAGCTGCAGCGACGGAGCTGCGGCGAAGGCGTCCTCGTACGCTCGCGAGTTGACCGTGCCGATGGTGCCGATCACGCCGACGCGCCCGCTGCGGGTGGTGGCGACGGCGCGCCGCACGGCGGGCTGGATCACCTCGACGACCGGCACGTCGTAACGTTCCCGAGCGTCTCGCAGCATGGCCGAAGATGCCGTGTTGCAGGCGATCACCAGCATCTTGACACCCTGCTCGACCAGAAAGTCCAGCGTTTCCAGCGCGAGCGCGCGCACCTGCGCAATCGGTTTGGGTCCATACGGTGAATTCGCAGTGTCGCCCACGTACAGAACCGACTCGTTCGGCAACTGATCACGCACAGCGCGGGCGACCGTGAGTCCGCCCACACCTGAATCGAAGATGCCGATCGGAGCGTCTGTCACAGTCTCACAGCCTAGGGTGTCCCGCAATTCGGGGTCGGGTGAGGATGCCTGAGAGACACACCCTCGATGCGATCGATGGCCGGCGTTGCGAAGGTGCCGAGGCTCCACCCTGATCGAGCCTGCGAGCGGCCCGGCAGACAGGACGGCCGCCTCGCTCCCATAGGCTGAGACCCGTGACGCCATTGCACGAGCGCCGCTCCTCCGCTCTACTCACGGACCGCTACGAGCTCACGATGCTCGACGCCGCCATGCTCTCCGGCACCCACGAACGCGAGTGCGTGTTCGAGGTCTTCGCCCGCTCCTTGCCCGGCGGACGTCGATATGGCGTCGTGGCCGGCACGGGGCGCCTGCTGGAGCTGATCGAACGATTCCGGTTCGAGGATGCCGACCTCGAGTGGCTGCGCCGCAACCATGTGGTGCGCGAGGAGACGCTCGACTGGCTGGCCGACTACCGGTTCAACGGCACGATCCGCGGTTATCGCGAAGGCGAGCTGTACTTTCCGGGATCGCCCATCTTCGTCGTGGATGCCCCGTTCGGAGAGGGCGTACTCCTGGAGACGCTGGCGCTGAGCGTGCTGAACCATGACTCCGCCATCGCCAGCGCCGCTGCCCGGATGGTGTCCGCGGCGGGCGGGCGGCCCCTTGCCGAGATGGGCTCACGGCGCGCGCACGAGGAGGCGGCGATCGCCGCAGCCCGAGCCGCCTACATCGCCGGATTCAGCTCGACATCCAACCTCGAGGCGGGTCGAACCTGGGGCATTCCGACGATGGGCACTGCCGCACACGCGTTCACCCTTCTGCACGACACCGAAGAGGATGCCTTCCGCGCCCAGGTGCGCTCCCTCGGTCCCGGAACCACCTTGCTCGTGGACACCTACGACGTGCACAAGGCGATCGAGACCGCCGTGCGCGTGGCTGGTACCGAGCTGGGGGCCGTGCGACTCGACTCGGGCGACCTTCCGGTGCTCGTAGGGTCTGTACGCGCTCAGCTCGATGCCCTCGGTGCATGCAACACGCGCATCACGGTGACGAACGATCTGGACGAGTTCGCGATCGCCGCGCTACGCGCATCGCCGGTCGATTCGTACGGTGTGGGTACTTCGCTGGTGACCGGTTCCGGAGCGCCGACGGCCGGAATGGTGTACAAACTGGTCGCACGCAAAGGCACGGGCGGTGCGTGGGCTCCGGTGGCCAAGGCATCCACAGGCAAGACGTCCATCGGTGGATCGAAGGTGCCGGTTCGAGCGATCGACAAGCTCGGTGTGGCGTCGGCCGAGGAGATCCACGTACTGCGCAGTCCCGATCCGGCGCCCGCCGGCCGGCACCTGCTGGTGCCGCTCATGCGCGACGGCGTCGCGGTGCCCGAGCACCTCGGCGCGGCCGGTGTCGAGGCCGCTCGGCGACATCACGCCATCGCGCGGGAGGAATTGCCGGAGTCGGCATTCCGGCTCGGCCGCGGTGAGCCGGCGCTGACGACCGAATACGTCTGAGAGCTACTCGTCGTTGAGACCGTCGTAGATCTTCTTGCACTCCGGACAGACGGGGAACTTCTGGGGATCGCGGTTCGGCGTCCACCTCTTGCCGCAGAGCGCGATCACAGGCTTGCCGGTGACGGCGGACTCCACGATCTGCTCTTTGCGCACATAGTGCGAGAAGCGCTCGTGGTCGCCCGGCTCCATCTGCTCGTTCTGGATCAGTTCCTCGAGCTCACGGTCGAGGGTCGCCAGACCGCCGCCCTCTGGCGCCGCGCCGGGACCGCCGGGTTCTGCGATGCTGTTGTCGACCATTCGGCCAGCTTAATCGAGAGGCCGCAGGTGGCGGTTGCCAGTGGCGGGCCCTGGGTCGGTTTCGACGAGCTCAACCTACGGGAACGGCCCAACCCACGGGAACGACTGGACCCACGGGGACGACCCAACCTGCGGAAACGACCCAACCTGCGGGAACGACCCAACCTGCGGGAACGACCCAACCCGCGGGAACGGCTCTATCCGCGGGGACGAGGCTCGAGCAGCGGGAACGGCTGAACCCACGAGAACGTCAGGCGTTGCGCAGGGCGAACGCCATGATCTCGGGCCCCCTGCGGTTGTATGCGAGGGCGCCGAGCAGCACACCGGCCACGAGCACGACGACCCCGATTCCGAGCCCCGCCCAGAGGCACATCGTGAACCATTCCGGATTCTGAACGACGCCGAGCACCATCATGGCGATGGGTACGCCGGCGAACAGCGCGGTCAGCAGCAGGCTCGCGAACTGCGCGAACGTCGCCGCTCCGCCGGTGTGCTGCGGATGTGCGAACGCGCTGTCACCGGGGCGAGGCGCCGCATACGGGGCGAGCGCCGACGACACGCTGGAGAGGCCGAGCCCTGTGAGAACGAGGCACACGCTCACGCCCGTCACCGCGGGCAGGACATCCCAGTTTCCGTACGCCAGTACCGTCAGGATGCTTCCGACTGCGACGACCGGAATCGCGATCAGCACCACTGGTGCGAGGCGACCCAAGCGATCGGCCACACCGCGGGTGCTGGAGGCGATGTGCAACCAGATCGCCGTTCCGTCGTAGGCGATGTCGTTGTGCGCGACCCAGCCGACGAACAGGCAGATCACCGGCAACGGGATGAGGGCCACGTCGTGCGGTCGCACGGCTCCGGAGACGAGCAACGCCGCCACCATGATCAGCGGGAACAGTGGAACGAGCACGAGCTGCACCCAGTACCGTGAGTCGCGGCCCCAGTAGGTGAGGCTTCGTGCCGCGATTGCACCGGCCGGCCGGGCAGGCATCCTGCCGAACCAGCCCAATCCGACGTAGGTCTTCGCCGACACCTGTCGATCGGGCGCGACGACCATGTGCCGCACCAGCGCCCACCAGGCGACGGCGACGATCGCGAGCGACGCGATGGCGATCAGGAGCTTCAGAACGGCGGCACCCCACTGCCCGGCCGCCGCGTCACCGCCCACCGACCATGCCGCCCCGAACGGCGTCCAGCTCACCCAGTTCGCTGCCGAGTGCACGACGCGCAAGCCGTCTCGGCTCCAGTTCAAGGTGGCTAGAAAGAATGCGGCCGGCGAGAGCATGACCACGATCAGTACGGCGATCGTCGCGCTGAACTCCCGAGCGCGACGCGTCGAGAGCACGAACGAGGCGACGGATACCGTCAGGCGCGCTGCGAGCATCCATGTCGGCACGCAGATCACCGCTGCGATCAGCGCGAGCACGGCGGCACCGGGCGATCTCGACCACGTCACCACGGTGAACAACGCGCAGACCAGGAGCACGAGCGCCGGCACCGACACCAGCGTCGCGGCCCCCAACCCGATCGAGATCGGCCGCGGCTCCAGGCCCAGCATGGCGTACGATCGCGGATCGAACGTTCCGTCGTGCCTGCTGAACAGCGGAACGAGAAGGAAGCACAACGCCACGGCGCCGCCGGCGATCACGAGGATGTCGCGCACAAGCTGTCCATCGCTCGCCGTGCGTGCCGACGCGAGAATCCAGCACACCACGACGGTCATCGCCCCCGTGTACAGCAGGCCGACGACCAGTCCGAACGCGTGCCAGCCGCCCCGCCGGAAACCGCTGCCGAGCGACGCCAGCCTCAGTCGGAGAAACTGTGCAACCATTCGAGCCCCTCCACCGCCTTGCGGCCGCCCGCGAGTTCGATGAAGTGGTCCTCGAGCGTCTTCTCCCCGCGCACCTCGTCGACGGGCCCGGAGTCGAGAACGACACCGCCGACGATGATGGCGACGCTGTCGCAGATGCGCTGCACGAGGTCCATGCCGTGGCTGGAGAGCAGCACGGTGCCTCCGGCACCCACGTAGCGCTGCAGGATGCCCGTGACCGTCGCCGCGGACACCGGGTCGACACCCTCGAACGGCTCGTCGAGCACCAGCAGTCGCGGCGAGTGGATCATCGCCGCCGCCAGCGACACCTTCTTCGTCATTCCCGCCGAATAGTCTGCGACGAGGCGACCCATGGCGTCTTCGATCCCGAATGCGGCCGCGAGGTCCGCTGAGCGCTGCCGGGTGGTGGAGGCGTCGAGCCCGCGCAGTGTTCCTGCGTAATACAGAAGCTGCGCACCGGTCAGCTTGTCGAACGTGCGCAAGTGGTCGGGCAGCACGCCGATGGCGCGTTTCGCGGCGCGCGGATTCTTGCGGGCATCCACTCCGTTGACGTAGACGACCCCGGAGTCGGCGCGCAGCAAGCCCGTGATGATGGACAGCGTGGTCGTCTTTCCCGCACCGTTCGGTCCGACGATGCCGTACATGGATCCGGCTCGGATGCTGAGGTTGACGCCGTCGACCGCGACCACATCGCCATACCGCTTGTGCAGACCCGTCACCGCCAGCACGACCGGCGCCGTCGTCGCCGGAGCCGGTCGTGCCGGCGGGAAGATCCGTGTCTCGGCCGCCCGGCGGGCCCGCGCAGGCTGCGCGGTTTCCGACTCAACCGCCTCGGCCACGGATGCGTCGTACTGGTGCGTCAGCGTGCCGCGATCGACCGTCTCCTGCAGGAACTCGGCCTCGGGAACCCGGCCTGCGAGCGTCTCGCTTCGCCCGTCGAGAGCGCCGGCTTGCCCGACGACGTAGGCATCACGCGTCGTGGAGTCGCTCGACTCGGTCTCTCGAACGAGCTCCGCGAGCAGATCCGAACCATCGACTTCGGTCTCCGGCTCGGCCACGGCTGCGGCCTCCGCCGCCGCCCTGCGCCGCCGTCCGAAGAGTGTGATGCGCTGGCGGGAACCGGTGTTCTCGTCGACTGTTGAGGATTGGGCTGGCATCGGTCCTGTGTCGACGACATCGTGCTCGGAAGCGGCTGCGGCCTCTTGCGTGGTGATATTCGCCGTGTCCACGGGTGCCGGAGTGGTCGAAGCCGCGTCTGACTCCGCTCCGGCGGTGTCGACGACCGGGACTTCGACCTCGACGGCCGTGGCCTGGACCTGGGGTGTCGCCACCCGTTCGGCGAGTGGCGCCGGCGCGGCCTGCGACAGTCGTGGGGAAGCCGCGACGCCCGTTCCCTTCGTCGCACGGGTGACGGTGCCCCGAGCGTGTGAGGAACCCCGGGGGCCGCGTGATCCCGTGGTCGTGACGACGGTGACGGACTCGCCGGCACCGGCATCGGCGATGACCGAGGCTGCTGCAGCGGCACCAGTCGCACGAGGGCGTCCGCCACGGCGGGCATCCGCCGGCTTCGCGCCGCGCGTGCCAACGACCGGCGCGTCGCCTGATGAGCCGGAACCGGGAGAAGCTGCTCCAGTCACCGTCTCGGCGCCGCCCGCGATCGTCGTCTGCGGGTCATCTTGCACGCGCCTTACCCCCGTTACCGTGGTCCCCTCGAACGCTGGAGCCGCTCATCTCGCGGCCACCACCGTTCGCCATCGGCACCGGCGGGGATGCTGTCCCCGAGCCGGCGGGCCGACCCGGTAACCCTCCCCATCGGAGCCATTCGAATTCCTTACGCTAACCTACCAATCTTCGTCGGAACACCCCTGGATGGACCCACCGTTCTGTGCCCCGATGGTGCGCGTGCGACTTGGTGTCGTTCGCCCGAACATCCGACCCGGACCTCCGCTTCAGCGAAGGTGGGCTGCCGGAGATCTGGATGGTGTGCCGACGTCCGCTTTCTAAGAGCACTCCCATAAAACGATCACGAAACGGCAACGCCCCGTATTCGGGGTGCAGTGACCCGGTAGATTCGTTCCCGGCACAAAGCGGTGTCCTTGCACACACGCAAAAGTGACACTTCGGTGAACGGAAGCGGTCGGCGCGGAAATGCACCTCAAGATTCACCGCTGATCGGCTGTCATCAGCACGTCACACAGTTCAACTCATGGGGGGTCGACTATGCGCACGAATGACAGGAGACGAAACGTGACCACCGCACCGCAGGTCGTGATTCTCGCGGCAGGCATGGGCAGTCGGCTCGGACGTTCGCTGCCGAAGCCGCTGACGGAACTCAGCGACGGTCGCACGATCATGCAGCAGCAGTTCGACAACATCCATGCCGCCTTCGGCCCGAAGGCCAAGGTCACGATCGTCGTCGGCTACAAGCTCGAGCACATCGTCGAGGCGTTCCCCGACGCATCCTTCGTCTACAACGAGCAGTACGACCAGACCAACACGTCGAAGAGCCTCATGCGTGCGCTCAAGTCGAGCGGAAACGGTGGCGTGCTCTGGATGAACGGCGACGTCGTCTTCGACCCGGGCTTGCTCGTACGTGCCGCGGCCGCTGTAGCCCGCGACCAGTCGTTCGTGACGGTGAACACAGCCAAGGTCTCCGATGAAGAGGTCAAGTACACCACCGGAGCCGAGGGCTACATCGAGAAGCTCTCGAAGACGGTCACGGGCGGGCTCGGCGAGGCGGTGGGCATCAACTACGTCTCCAGCCACGACAAGGCAGCACTGCTGCACCACCTGCAGCGCGTCGACGACCAGGACTACTTCGAGCGCGGTCTCGAACTGGCCATCCAGCACGATGGAATGCTCGTCGAGCCCATCGACATCTCCGACCTGTACGCGGTCGAGATCGACTTCGCGGAAGACCTGGAGCGCGCGAACCTCTTCGTGTGAACGAGCTGCACCAAGATTTGACGGATGCCGTCGGCCTGCTGGGCCGGCGGCATCCGTCTTCTGCCCAGCCGGTCGTCGCTACGATCGTGGGGTGACGATCTCTGCCGCCGCGCGACCGACCGAGCGTACTCAGCGGTCGCCGGTCGGGCGCTACCGGCATTCGCTGTGGTTGCTGACCAAGCGCGACCTGCACGTGCGCTACGCGACGAACGCACTCGGCTACCTGTGGTCGATCCTCGACCCGCTGCTGATGGCGGGCATCTACTTCCTCGTGTTCACCGTGATCTTCCAGCGCGGTGGTGTCACCGAAGACCCGTACATCGTCTTCCTGCTCTCCGGGATGCTGCCATGGACGTGGTTCAACGGCGCCGTGTCGGACTTCACGCGGGCGTACAGCCGTGACGCCAAGCTCATCCGTTCCGTGGCCATACCGCGCACGATCTGGATCAACCGGATCGTGCTCAGCAAGGGCATCGAATACCTCTTCTCGCTGCCGGTGCTGGCGTTCTTCGTCATCGTGACGGGGGCACACGTGCATTGGCAACTTGCGCTGATGCCGCTGGCGTTCCTCATCCAGGCCGTATTGCTGGTCGGCCTGGGCTTGTTGATCGCGCCTCTCGTGATGTTCTTCCGCGACCTCGAGCGCGTGGTGAAACTGCTGTTGCGCCTGCTTTTCTATGTGTCGGCCGTTCTGTACCCGGCTACGGCAGTACCGAAGGACTTCCCCATCTTCAAGGTGTTCTCCGACCTCAACCCGTTGGTCGGGCTCTTCGGCATCTATCACTCGGCATTCTTCCCTGGCGACCTGCACTGGGACCTTGTGCTCAGCTCGGCGATCGGCAGCCTGGTCTTCCTGATCATCGGCTGGATGGTTTACTCCCGCACGATCCGCAGCGTGCTGAAGGAGATGTGATGACGACTTCGACGACGACCTCGACGATGATCGAAGCGACGGATGTCGGCATCCGCTTCAAGCGGAATCGTTCTTCCCGTCGCAGCTTCAAGGACCTGTTCTCCTCCCGTCAGCGTCGTGTGAAGCCCGACGAGTTCTGGGCGTTGCGCCACGTGTCGTTCGCCGTGCCGGCCGGTGAAGCGGTCGGCGTGGTCGGACGCAACGGGCAGGGCAAGTCGACGCTGCTCAAGCTCGTGGCCGGCGTCATCCTGCCCGACGAGGGCACCGTGGAAGTGAAGGCGGGCACCGCGCCGCTGATCGAGATCACGGGCGGCTTCGTCGACGACCTCAGTGTGCGCGACAACGTCTACCTCACGGCCGGACTCCACGGCATGTCAAAGGCGGAGATCGACGAACGATTCGACGAGATCACCGGATTCGCCGACATCGGCAACTTTCTCGACACGCCGTACAAGCACCTCTCCAGCGGCATGAAGGTGCGCATCGCCTTCGCTGTGATCACCCAACTCGACGAGCCGATCCTCATCGTCGACGAAGTGCTGGCGGTGGGCGACCGCATGTTCCGGGAGAAGTGCTACAAGCGCATCGAGGAGATGCTCGCGAACGGCCGCACGATGTTCTTCGTCTCGCACAACGAGAAGGAGATCCGCCGCTTCTGCACCCGCGGTCTCTATCTCAACGACCACGGGCTCGCGCTCGACGCTGACATCGATTCAGTGCTGGCGCGTTACAACAGCGACTACGGCGGCTGAGCCAGTTTGCGCCGGGCGGGCCATCATCTCTTTCCGTCCACGCCATCTCTTTCCGTCCACAGAGCCCCGCCTGGCGTGCCGTCCCCAGCAGAGACCGGTCCGTCGGATGCCCCGCCTAGCGTGCCCTGCATGACCACGACCAGACGCGCTGAGAGCACCGAGGACTCGAACCTCGCATATCCCGTTCCGTTCGCCTTCGATCGCAGCGCTCCCCCGCGCTACCGGCTGCGCAACGTCAGCCTGGAGATTCTCACCGGCGTGCGCTTCTCCCTGCTGGGCGCGGGCAGCATGCCAGTGCAAGCACCCATCACACTCGATCCAGGCGCTGTCGCGGAGATCCCGATCCACGGTCACGACCTGGCCCGTTCGACGGTGCTCGTCGTTCGTTGGCACAGAGCGAACGGCGATGAGTACCTGTGGCGGGCGAGCTTCTGACGTACCTCGGAGCCGCGACCATTCAGTCACTGTCGCGTTTCGGTCGCGGAGCGGATCGTGCTGCCTAACGCATCCGCTCGCGCGCTTCGAGCCACTCCTTGGCCGTGACGTTGTGCTGATGACCCGGGTAGTCCGCCGTCGTCAGCCCGTGCAGCAGCTCGCCCGGTTCGACTCCGAGAACAGTGGAGATGCGGATGATCGTCTCCATGTTCGGGTTCGCCCGACCGCGTTCGAGCTTGCCGTAGTTCGTCGGATGGATCTCCGCGAGGTGCGCCACCTCTTCCTGGCTCAGCGCCAGCCCGGTGCGGATGTGGCGCAGCCGTTTTCCGAACACGCCTGCGGCGTTGGAGTACGGCTCGACCACGCCTTCTTGTCTACGGAGCGGACAGCGTTCGAATCCAGAGCGTTCGTGCCCTATCGACGGAACGAGCTCGCAGCCGCGTTGCGTGAGCGGTGCCGCGACCATACGCCAGCACGCAGCACGTCAGGATCGGGTCCGACTCGTTCATCCGTGGATCACTGCCGCTGGTGAGCTACGCGCGGCCGGAGAAGCTGTTCACTGCGAGCCGCTCATCGTTGGGAACCGCAGCCGCGGGCGCCGATGAACGAACACTGGAAGGAGCCTTGCGAGTCGCGCGGGAACTGTTTCACGGCTGATAGCGCGCCGCCCGCGAGCACATGCCCGGGCGCGAGGACTACTCCTCCGACTCCAACTCCGCCGCGTAACGTTCGATGATGATGGCGGCCGCGCCGTCGAGCGTGTCCTGACGGACCCCGAGCTCCGAGCGAACTCGTGCGCGGCCGATCAGCATGGACTCGTACTGGGACTCCGAGCCGGGCACGTTGCCACTGTCCATCGCCCGGATGCCCATCGAGTACCAGCGCTGGGCCTGCTTGAACTCGTCGACGAGTTCGAAGAAACCGCCCAGCACCAGGAAGGTGTTGAGTTGTCGTGGGGACTCTTTGCGCAAGGCGTCGGCAAGCTCTAATGCGGAAGCCGTCTGCCCGATCTGATAGAGCCCCTGCACGATCAGTGCACGCGGGTCGACATAGGTCGCCCCTCCGTCATCCCGAGCCGCCTCGTACATGCGCAGCGCCTCGGCGTGGTCGCCCCCGTAGCCGAAGTCGTCCCCCGCCTCGACGAGCACCGCGGCGCGCGAGACGTCATCCGCGAGGCTGAAGCGTTCGGGTTCCATCGCCCAGGCACGCAAGGTCTCCGCGATGGAGCCGTCTACTCGATCGGTGCGGAGTCGCACGTCGTCGAAGTCGTTCTGCGTGATCAGGCGGGGCACCCGGCCAGCTTAGGAGAATCCGTTCACGACGACAGTCGCACCGTCGTCTATGCAGCGAGCGGAATGCCTCCCGTCCGTAGACTCGAATGCATGGCTCGCTCGAAGAAGGTCAAGCCGTTCGTGGGTGTCACCGGCACGAGCACCTCTCGCGGAGTCGGCATCCCGACCCGCATCAATCGAGGTGTCGACCGGTTTCTCGCAGTGCAGCGACCGGTCGTCCTGGCCCATTTGCGCAGCGTCAGGCGCAGGCATCCGGATGCCGCGCCCGACGAAGTCGCATACGTCGTCGGGCGCCGATACCTCGCCGCGATCACCGCGAGCGGTGCCGCGGTCGGCACGACCGCTGTGATTCCGGCCGTCGGCACGGTCACCACGCTGGCGCTCTCCGCCGTCGAGACCGCCGCGTTCCTCGAGGCGACCGCACTGTTCGCGCAATCGATCGCCGAACTGCACGGACTGCCCGTCGATGATCCGGAGCGCGCCCGCGCCCTGGTATTGGCCCTCATGCTCGGCAAGGAGGGATCCGATCTCGTGCGTCAGTGGGGCATCGAACTGACTGAGAAGGAGGTCAGCCGCGAGCTGTACTGGCGGCAGGTGGTCGCCAGCAGCATCCCGCGCGTCGTCATCGGACCGCTCGTGCAGCGTCTGCAGTCCGCGGCGGCGAAGCGTCTGGCGACCACCGGAACGGCGAGCATCCTCGGCAAGGCGCTTCCGTTCGGCGTGGGGGCGCTCGTTGGCGGCGCAGGCAACCGCATCACCGGATCCCGGGTCGTGCATTCCGCGCATGTGGCGTTCGGGTCGCTGCCGGAAGTGTTCCCCGCGGCGCTCAACGCGCGCTTGGCTGCAGGTGATGCCGACAAGGCCGAGCTGGCTGCGGTCGAGTAGGGCGGGTTCGACAAGCGTGCCACTACGCGGCACCTGCTGAACAGGTGAGACTCGCACTGCCCGACGTGCAGGGCGCGCTGCTCGATCGGCGAGCTGCCTGCCCTCAGACGACAGGCGCCGCTGCACCGTCAGACGATGGGCGGGCGGCCCGCCAGAGTCATGCGCCACACGGTGCGCCACCGGAGCGGGCGCCGCTCCCCCGGGTCGTCGCGCCAGCCGGCCGCCCAGCCGGCGAACCAGGGTCGGAGGGTCTTCGGGTTGCGAGCGCCGCGCAGGAGCTGCACGCCCGTCCACGTCGCCACATACACGGGCGCGAGCACTGCCGGGAGGTTGCGCCTGGCGACCCATACCCGGTTGCGGGCGTTGCGCCAGTAGAAGTCCGTGTGCCTGGTGGTCGGCACGTTCGGATGCCGTGCCTCCAGATCGCCCGCATACCAGGCGCGCTTGCCCTGATCCCAGACGCGCCACGCGAGTTCGATGCCCTCATGCGCGTAGAAGAACGGCGCCGCCCATCCACCGGCCGCCTCGAATACGCTGCGAGGCAGCACGATCGCCCCTTCGACGAGCGAGAAGACTGCGCTGGGCCGTGCAGGGTCTCCTTTGCGCATGCGCGGAACCCAGCGGCGCGGCGGACTGGAGTCGTCGATCGTGCGCACCCGGGGCTGCAGCACGCCGACCGCGGGATCGGTGCGGAAGCGAGCAATGGCATCCGCCAGGAACGTCTCGGATTCGACGTATTCGTCGTCGTCGAGGAAGAACAGGAACTCCCCCGTCGTCTCCGGAACTCCGGCGTTGCGGCCAGCCGGAATACCGAGATTCTCCGGCAGCCCGTGCCCCTTCACTCCGTTCGGCAGATCCGTCGGCTGCCAGCCGTTGCCCACGCAGACGATGTTGACCTCGACATCGCGTTGAGCGAGCACGGATGCCAGTGCTCGCGCGAGCTCCTGCGGTCGCGTTCCCTGCGTCAGCACCACGACACCGGCCGTGGGCAGGACTGAATTCATGACCTGAGCCGGTTGGAGCTCATGATCGCCAGGAAGTGACCGAACATGGCCAGGAGCGCGAACGCGAGAAGCACGACGAGGTAGACGCGGTCGGTGGCGGGCGACCCGGTGAACAGGGCGATCACCGCGACGACGAACGTGAGCAGCGTCAGCTCAACCGAGTGGAACATCCTGTGGAAGGGGAAGAACTTCACCGCGCGGCGGGCCAGCGCGATGAGGCGATGCTGAGGGGCGGCATCCGCTTCGGCGTTGCCGAGTCTGGGCAGTCCGGCGTATGCACGAGCCACTCGGGTGAGGTCGTTCAGCGCCTTGTTCAGCACGAGCACGAGCGCGAGCGCGAAGCCGAGCGTCGTCCACAGGTAGTCGTCGGGCGTCTGGAACGGCCAGGCGGCTGCACGCAGGCCGAGCGCGATCGCGATGAACGTCTCCGTCGAGTAGTGACCTACCGCATCCAGGAAGTGCCCGGCCGGCGACGAGCTGTTCCGCCACCTGGCGACCTCGCCGTCGCAGCAGTCGAAGAGCATCTGCACCTGGCCGAGCATGACGGCGATCAGTGCACCCCAGAAGCCGGGGATGAGCAGGGCGGCAGCGGTGAGCCATCCGCTCAGGATCATGAAGCCGGTGACGCCGTTCGCGCTGATGCGAGTCTTCAGCAGCGCCCAGGTGAGGTACGGCGAGATGGCGCGTAGGTAGAGATGCGCCGTCCAGTGCTCCGCGTTGCGCCGCTGGCGCACCTCCGGTGGTTGCGTCACCTCGCGCAGCTGAGCGATCGACGCAGGACGGCGGTGGGAATCAGAAGCCGACACGCTACCTCCCGGACCGGCTGTGCAGATCGTGCGACAGCTCGAAGTATCCCCCGATGAAGCCGATGCCCCAGCTCAGGTGGATCGTCGGCACGACGATGATGAATCGCAGCATGGCGGCGAACCCGTCTCGGGAGCCGATGCTGAACGACGCGGCGAGCACGAACAGCAGGTAGAGCACGGGGACGACGAACGCCAGCGTCAACCATCCCAGCGGCGCTCCGATGATCAGCCCGACGATGCCCAGAAGCCCGACGACGATGGCAACCCCGAGAAGCACCACGAGCACGGGTGGTGCGAAGTAGCGCAACGAATTGGCGGACCGGAAGCGACGCACCAGTTCGCCGCGCCACATTCCCGTCGCGAAGAACTGGTTGACGAGCGAGCGGATGCTCGACCGCGGCTGATACGTCACCACCAGTCGCGGAGTGAACCACACCGTGCCGCCCGCGGCCCGCAGACGGCGGTTGAGCTCCCAGTCCTGCCCGCGACGCACGCGCTCGTCGAAGAGACCGACCGCCTCGAGGCGATCACGCCGGAACGAGCCGAGGTAGGCGGTCTGCGCCGGTCCTTCCTTGCCGCCCACGTGATGCTGCGTGCCGCCTAGGCCGATGCGGGAACGGTAGGCGCGGGCGACCGCCTTCTCGAAGGGGGTGGTGCCGCGGGCATCCATCAGCCCGCCGACGTTGTCTGCGCCGGTGCGTCGCAGTGTCTCGACGGCGACACGGGTGTATTCCGGCGGCAACAGCGAATGCGCATCGACACGCACCACGATCGGATAGCCGGATGCCCGGATCGCCTCGTTCAACCCGGCAGAGGTCGACGCCGCGGGGTTGGGCACCACCCGCACGTTCGGGTGCTCGCGCGCCAGCGCGGCCAACACCTCTTCGGTGCCATCGGTGCTGGGCCCGACGGCGAGCGTGATGTCGTAGGGGCCCTGATAGTCCTGGGCGAGAAGCCGCTCGACCGCTGCGCGCACGTACGGAGCTTCGTTCAGCACCGGCATCACGTACGAGACACCCGGGAGTGCACCCGCCCCGTCGAGGGCGCTTTCGGCGCCTGAACTGCTGGCCTCGCCCATCACATCCGCTCGTCGAATCGTCGGCCCAGCCTATCAGCGCGATGGGAGGCGGCTCGGCGAGGGCGTGCTGAGACGACCGCGGGTTGAGCTCGGTCGAAACTTGGAATCTGCAAGGATCGGGGGTTTCGACAGGCTCAACCCACGGCGACAGGCTCAACCCGCGGCGAGCGGCTCGACCCGCGACAGGCTCGACCCGTGGCGATCGGCTCGAGTCGCGGCGAGCGCTCCACACGCCGCAGCGGGCTCTACCAGCGGAATGCGCTCCGCTGGGGCTCAGTCGGTGGCGAGTGTGCCGAGTGTGACGTCGACCTGCTGCGTCTGCCCGCCCCGCTCGTACGTGAGCGTGGCCTTGCTGCCGCCGGCCAGGGCACGAACCTGTGCGGTGAGGTCTGTGGAGTTGGTGATCGGCTTGCCGTTGAAGTTGGTCACGATGTCACCGGCCTTCAGGCCCGCGTTCGCCGCTGCACCGCCGGAGCTGACCGACTTGATCAGAGCACCGACCGTCGTCGCGTTGCTGTTCGATGTCGAGTCGGAGACCGTCGCCCCGAGCAGACCGCTTGACGCCTTGCCGTCCTTGATGATGTCGTCGGCAACGCGCTGCGCCACGTTCGACGGGATGGCGAAGCCCACGCCGATACTCCCGGACTGCCCGCTGGAGTTGCTCGACGAACTCGCGCTGGCGATCGCGACGTTGATGCCCATCACCTGGCCCTTGCCGTTGAGCAGGGGGCCGCCGGAGTTGCCCGGGTTGATGGCGGCATCCGTCTGGATGACCGGGAGCGAGATTGTGCTCTGCGCCGACGACTGGCCTTTGCTGCCGCCGTTCTGGTCGAAGTTCCAGAAGTTGAACGGGCTGTTGCCGCCCTGATTCTGCTGGTCCTGCTTGGGTGCGGCGGACGATGCGATCGAGATGCTGCGGTTCAGTGAGCTGACGATGCCGTTGGTGACCGTGCCGGAGAGGCCGAGCGGGGCGCCGATCGCGATCGTCTGGTCACCGACGTTGACCTTGTCGGAGTTCGCGAACGTCACAGGGGTGAGACCGCTGGCGTTCTGAAGCTTGATCACCGCGAGGTCGAGCACCGGGTCGGTGCCGACAACTGTCGCCTTGTAGATCTTGCCGTCGTTGGTCGTGACGCTGACGGTGGCGGCGCCGGTGGACCCGTCGAGGGTGACGACGTGAGTGTTGGTCAGGATGTAGCCGTCGGAGCTGAGGATGACGCCGGATCCGGTGCCCGCCTCCTGACTGCCCGTGACGTTGATGGTGACGACGCTCGGGCTCACCTTCGACGCGACAGCGGTGACGTTGGTGGCGGTCTGCGGGTCGTTCACCGTGACATTGGTGGCGCCCGTGGATGCCACAGGTCGGCCCGAGTTCGAGTTCGCCGCGTAGATGCCGACCACGCCGGCGCCTACGCCGCCGCCGAGGAGACCCGCGAGCACGAATCCGGTGATCAGGAGTCCTGCACGGTTTCCCTTGCCGTCCTTCTGCTTGGCCGGCTTCGGTGCTTCAGCCGGCTGCTGCTGAGCGTAAGGTTGCTGGCCGGCGTACGTCGGCTGCCCGAATGCTCCGTGCTGGGGCGCCTGCTGCGGTCCGGCCTGCTGCGCCCCGTACTGATACGGTCCGGGCTGCTGCGCGTAGCCCGGCTGCTGACCATAGCGGTAACCCTGCTGCGCGTAAGGGTTCTGCGGGCCCTGCACGGGCTGCGCGGGTGCCGGCGGTGCTGCGTTATAGGGCGGCAACTGCTCCGTCGGCTGAGTCTGGTTGGCTTGCACGTCATGAGCGGACTGCTCTGTCGCGGACTGCTCAACCGCAGGTTGCTCGACGGCCGGCGCCGAGTCGGCAACCGAGTCCTGCGCGTGCGGCTGCTGCGGTGCCGTCTCCGGCATCTCCGCGGGATCCTTCGGTGTGTCGGTCATCTGTCGTGCTCCTTCCAAGCGCTTAAAGCATCCGCTGTCATGCTGGGCATGGGTTATGGGCAATCTGTGAACGGACTAGAACAATCCCATGGGACCGGAATGAGTGGGCGACCGCCGCGCCGTGCTCCGGTGTTGCGAGGCGGATATCCCGCTCGATTGCGTCAGCAGCCCGGCGCTCCCGGGTCGGCCTGGCAGTTGCGCTGCACCAGCACGGTCTTCGCGTCGGCGGCGATCACCGTGAACGTCGGCGCGGAGAGCCTCAGCGTGCCCGGCACGTCTCGCCATGACCCGCCTCCGATGCGATATTGCGCGGAGTACTCCACTGTGAGGGCGACGCCGTATCTGCCCCCCGCTGTGTAGATGTGACTCGTGGATGTCGGGCTGAACTCCGGAACGCCGAGCGACTGCCAGGTGGCCCCTCCTGTTGTGGTCGAGGCGTGCACGCCGTCGCCGTAATCCCACGCGAAGCGCACCGGCGTGAAACGCACCGTCGCGGGCTGTCCGGCCAGGGACCCGGATGCCGTGTGCCGGCCGGCATCGGAGACGAAGTTGGCGTCGAGGCCGATGATCGCCCATCCGTTCGGCTCGCCGGAGACCGTGGGCGCCTGCGGGTAGAACGACGCGAGCGCGGACATCGTGACACCGCCCTGAACCTGCACGACCATGTTCCCGCTGCAGACGACGCCGGCCGGACAGGGACTGCCTGCCGGGCCCGGCGCGGCGTCCGTGCCGTCGTCGGAGGCGCTGTCGCCGCCGGAGCTGCCGCCGGAACCGCCGTTCGTCCCGACGTCGACGTGGTCGCCGGCGATTGAGCCGGTGGAGCAGCCGCCGGTGTATTGCCCCCAGCGGCCGCAACCGTCATTACTACTTGCCGCGCACGGGACGGCAAGACTGATCGAAAGCGCCAGAAGACCGACAACTAACCCGCGCAAAAGCCACCGCCAGTCCACAGAGCGCGTTCCGCTACGAGTAGGTGACCTTCGTTGGCAGGCCTAACGAACGTCACATGCCAGGGCGTGCGTGCTTTTCGATCTGGCGCGACCAATGACTTGCCACTCGAATCGACGACGTCCACATTGCTTACGTCATCACACACGTAGATTGCTACTGGCTGTCGCGCACCCGGCTCAAAGAACGCCAGGCGAACGGAGTCGAACTTGGTGGTCCCGACCGTATGTGCGTTGTTGTCCTTGAAATCCGCCGTGTCAGCACGAACCTTCTTCAGGGCATCCCCGGAGGCAACCGACTCAAGTCTCGCCGAGTCTGCGCCGCCTTCGCTGAGTACGTTATCGGTCACCTTCAGGTACGCCGCGTAGGCATCCGTTGCGGCCTTGAGCGCTTCCGCATCCGAGGCGAAGAGGCGCGTGTGCGCTGATGTCGGCGACGGCGTCGGTGCGGGCTGCGCGGGGGTGCAGGCGGCGAGCGGGAGCGCGAGGAGCGCGGCGATGGCCGCTGCGGGCATCCGTCGGCGCACTGACATGGGGACAACCGTAGGGCACGGCGAGGTTCGGGGCAGGCGTTATCCACAGCCGTACCTGTTCGTCGCGAGACGTAGAACGCAGGGCGTCGCACTCAACCGCGCACTACCGTGAGAAGCACGGCCGGTGACGACGATTCGGCCGCGCGACAAGCGAACCGGAGGAACGATGGCGGCGCTGATTCCCGGCAACTGGCAGCGGGCGGCGCGCGGGGCTGGGCTCCTGAGCGCGGATGGCGCCGTGTCTGCGACGATCTTCGCGGAGATGAGCGCGCTCGCTACGCGGACAGGGGCGATCAACCTCGGGCAGGGGTTCCCCGACGAAGACGGACCCGCCGAGGTGCTCGACGTTGCCGTTCGGAGCATCCGTGACGGGGTCAACCAGTACCCGCCGGGAATCGGGATGCCCGTGCTGCGCGAGGCGATCGCCGAGCACCAGCACCGCTTCTACGGACTGGAGGTCGACCCGGATCGCGAGGTGCTGGTGACTGCCGGGGCGACCGAGGCGATCGCCGCGACGTTGCTCGCCCTGCTGGAAGACGGCGACGAGGTCGTCACCTTCGAGCCGTTCTACGACTCGTACGGGGCGATCATCGAGCTGGCAGGCGGGGTGCACCGCACGGTTCCACTGTCGGCGCCGAGCTTCGAACCGGACCTCGACGACCTGCGCGCAGCGGTCACCGACCGGACCAGGGTCATCCTCGTGAACGACCCGCACAACCCGACGGGCGCGGTCTTCGGACGTGAAACGCTCGAGACGATCATCGAGGTCGCGCACGAGCACGACGCGATCATCGTGACGGACGAAGTGTACGAACACCTCACCTTCGATCGGCCGCACATTCCGATCTCCACGCTGCCGGGCGGACGTGATCGCACGGTGACGATCTCTTCGGGTGGAAAGACGTTCAACACGACAGGCTGGAAGATCGGCTGGCTGATCGCTCCCCCGGAGCTCGTGACGGCGATCACAGCGGTGAAGCAGTTCCTCACCTACGTGAACGGCGCGCCGTTCCAGCCCGCGATCGCGGCAGGGCTGCGGATGCCGGACTCCTTCTTCACCGAGATCGCCGCGACGCTCGCTGCGAAGCGAGACTTGCTCTCGGCCGGTCTGGAGAGTGCCGGGTTCGGAGTGTTCCCGTCGCACGGCTCGTATTTCGTCGTGGCAGATGCGGCTCCCCTCGGCTACCTGGATGCCGTTGCCTTCTGCCGCGAACTGCCGTCGCTCGCCGGGGTGGTCGGCGTGCCGATCACCGCGTTCTGCGGACCGCGGATGCGCGAAGAGGCCGCATCGCTCGTACGTTTCGCGTTCTGCAAACGCATCGACGTGCTCGAGCGAGCCGCCGCGCAGCTGACTCGGCTCGGTCAGGCCTTCGGCACGACCGCGTAGCGCCGCAGGGACAGCGCGGGGTTCAGCGCTCGCACCTGTGTCAGCCGCTCGCGGTCGATCATGGCGAGAGCGAACCCGGGCCGCTCACCGGCATCCGCGAGCACGACGCCCATAGGATCCACTATGACGCTCGAGCCGATGCTGACGCCGCCCACTTGGTCGGCCGCAGCGACGAACACCGTGTTCTCGATCGCCCGCGCCGTGATCAGGGTGCGCCAGTGATGCTCCTTGAGCGGCCCGCGCACCCACTCGCTCGGCACGACGACGAGGTCGGCGCCGGCATCCACGATGGTGCGGGTGATCTCGGGGAAGCGCAGGTCGTAGCAGGTCTGAAGCCCGACGGTGAGCCCATCGACATCGAACAGCTGTGGCGGCTCGAGCGGCCCGGGTCGCACGACCTCGGACTCGCGAACACCGAACGCGTCGTACAAGTGTTGCTTGCGGTACACGGCACGGATGCCCGAGCCCGGCGCGACGGCGACGAGCGTGTTGAAGAAGCGGTTCTGGTCATCCGTGCGTTCGGCGAAGCCCGCGACGATCGTGAGTGCGAGTTCGTCGGCAAGTCTCGCAAGTGACGTCGTGAAGGGACCGTATAGCGGCTCGGCGTGGTCGAGGTAGAGGGCATCGACCGGATCGACGAAGTACGACGAGTACTCGGGGAAGACGACGAGCCGTGCTCCGCGCTGTGCGGCTTGCGATGCGAGGTCGGCGATCGTGGCGAGGTTCTCCGCCGTGTCGTGCCCTGGCGCGAACTGCGCGGCTGCGACCGCAACGAGCATTTCCGAACCCGACATGGTGCCACCCTACGGTCTTTGCTCGATGCGGCAGCCCGAAGAAGCGGCCGCATTTTCGCACTTGCGCCACAAGTGGAGAAGGGAGCCCCTACCGGGACGCCCTTCTTCTTTTTGGTTGCGGGGGCAGGATTTGTCCCTACCGCCCCTCCACTCACGGCTTCGCCGCGCCCGGAGCCTCCGGCGATGGGGGCCCACCTACGGGCAGGTTCATTCACACACCCCGTGACGAAAAGAAGAAGGGCGCCCCTGCCGGGACGCCCTTCTTCTTTTTTGGTTGCGGGGGCAGGATTTGAACCTACGACCTCTGGGTTATGAGCCCAGCGAGCTACCGAACTGCTCCACCCCGCGGCACGATCACTGAGCCTAGCACGGCGTGCGCGGCCCCGAAAATCGCACCGCACGCGTTGCAGGACCACAAGGTGGCGGTACAGGTGCGCCGCCTACGATGTGAGAAGTCTTTGAGTCGCATGCAAAGACTCATCGGGGCCACGTATTGCCAGGAGTCGTCAGTGAAGTCACCGCTCGCCCGCATTCGCCGACAAGCGCGAAAACTGAAGCGCGCTGCGCAATACGACAGGCACGCGTACTGGCGTAAGCAGCCGGTGCGCCCGGCAACGGTGCTGTACGAATCGTTCTCGGGCAACGGCGCCCTGTGCAACCCGGAGGCGATCTTCCGCGGCCTGATCGCCGACCCGGAGTTCGCCGGGTTCGAACACGTGTGGGCGCTGGCCGAACGCGATTCCGCACCCGAACTCGTGCGCGAGTTCTCGAACGAGCCCCGCGTCACGTTCGTGCGCTACCGCAGCGGGGCGTACTACAAGGCGCTCGCCACCAGCCAGTACCTCGTGAACAACGCGACGTTCCCCGCGGAGTTCAGCAAACGGCCGGGGCAGGTGTATCTGAACACCTGGCATGGCACGCCCCTGAAGCAGATGGGCTTCGACATGCCGGGCGGGGCGCTCGAAGCGGCGAACACGCTGCGCAACTTCCTCGCCGCAGACTTTCTGCTCGCCGCCAACGACTTCATGGCCGAGCGCATGTACGAGGATGCCTACCGCCTGCGCAACATCTACACGGGCCGCATCATCACAGAGGGCTATCCGCGAATCGACCGACAGCGACTCGACAGCCCGGCCGTCGGGCGCGTGCGCGCCGCCCTGGAACAATCCGGTGCGGAGCTGAGCGGGCGCGGCATCGTGCTCTACGCGCCGACGTGGCACGGCGAGGCCTTCGGACGGCCCGAGGATGATGTCGACCAGCTGATCGTCGACGTGCGGCGGCTGCAGCACGAACTCGGTTCCGATTACGTCGTGCTGCTGAAGACGCACCAGATCGTGCACGGGTTCGCGGCGTCACGGCCTGAGCTGCGGCGCATGCTCGCCCCGAATTCGTTGCCGACGAACGTGATCCTCGGCGTCTGCGACGGGCTCATCACCGACTACTCCTCGATCTTCTTCGATTACCTCGCCACCGGGAGACCGATCGTTTTCTACACGCCCGGCGCCGACGAGTACGCACAGACGCGCGGAACGTACTTTCCACCCGAGGAGTTGCCGGGCCCGGTGGTCGACGACGCGGCAGAGGCGGGCCAGGCCATGGTGCGGCTGCTGAAGGGCGAGCCCGCCACCGAACGGTACGCGCAGTGGCAGGAGCGGTTCTCCCCACACGAAGACGGCCATGCGACCCAGCGCGTCATCGACGTCGTCTTCAAAGGCATCACCGCAGACCACGCTGTGCGAGCCGCAGCCGACGACGGCCGGCGCCGCCTGCTCCTCTACCTCGGCGGAATGCGTTCCAACGGCATCACCACCGCCGCGATGAACCTTCTGGCAGGCATCGATCACGAACGCTACGACGTGACCGCGCTGATGTCGTACTCGCGACGCAGTTGGGCACGCGCGAACCAGGCGCTGATCCCCCAACAGGTGCGGCAGATCTACCGCGTCGGAGGCATGAACGGCAGCAAGCTCTCCCACGTGCGCCGCAAACTCGACGAGCGGCGCGGCGAGGTGCTGCAGCATGACGATCCGCTGCGGTACAAGGCGCTGTGGGACGACGAGTGGAGGCGGGTCTTCGGCGACGCGAAGTTCGACTGGGTCGCCGACTTCAGCGGGTACGGCCCATTCTGGGCGACGCTTCTGCTGCACTCGCCCGACGCCCCCCGTGCGATCTGGCTGCACAACGAGATGGCGGCCGATCGGCACCGCGAGGTGAACGGCAAGAAGCGCATGCTGCGCAGCCTCGGTCATGTCTTCGCGCTATACCGCTCATACGATCAGCTGGTCTCGGTCTCGCCGCGGCTGACCGATCTGAACCGCAGCGAGCTGGCCGAGTTCGCACCGGCCGACCGCTTCGTGACCGTGCGGAACCTTCCGAACGTCGAACGCGTTCTCGCCGGAATGCAGCAGCCGCTGGCCGAGCTGGACGGGCATCCGATCGACCCGGAGACCGATGAGGTGCTCGTACCCGACTGGGTGCGAGCGTTGGAGCAGCATAACGGCCGCTGGTTCGTGACCGTCGGGCGCCTGTCGCCGGAGAAGAACCATGCGCGACTGATCAGGGCGTTCGGCGACGTGCACGTCAAGCACCCGGATGCCCGCCTGCTGATCGTGGGCGGCGGACCGCTCAGAGAGGAGCTGTCTGCTCTGATCGACGAACTCGGACTCACGGACTCCGCCACGCTGACCGGCGCGTATCAGAACCCGTTCGCCATCCTGGCTGCTGCCGACTGCTTCGTGCTCTCGAGCGTCTACGAGGGACAGCCGATGGTGTTGTTGGAGGCGGCCGTGTGCCGGCTCCCGATCGTCTCGACGGCGTTCGCGTCGGTGCACGACGCGCTGCCCTCCGGCGCGATCCACGTCGTGGGACAGGCCGATTCCGCTCTGGCCGACGGCATGCTCGCGTACCTGAACGGTGACGTGCCGCCCAGTGCGCTGGACGCCGACGCCTACCGCGCCGAGGTCGCTGAAGAGTTCACCGGCATCGCGGATGCCGCAAGGCAGGGTGCAGGATGACCGCCGGCGACCCGCTTCGCCCGGTACGGCATCCGATTCCCCTCCTCGTTCTGGGGCTGTGCGGCATCGTGCTCACCGGAGCGCTCGGGTTCGCAGTCACGCACGTGCCGCACTGGACGGTGTCGGAGACGGATGCACTGGGCGCCATCGCCACGACCCACACGCAGGCAGGACTCGCGCTGGCGGAGTTCATCGCGTGGTTCTTCTCCCCACTGATCGCCGCATCGCTGACCTTGCTCCTCGCGATCGCGGTGTGGGCACTCACCCGCTCGTTCACGCGGGCACTCGTGTTCGCCGTCATGATCGGCCTGTGCTGGGGTGGCACGGAGGCTATGAAGTTCCTGGTGCAGCGGCCCCGCCCCCACCTGTCCGTGACGGTGGTCGAGACGCCCACGAGCTTCAGCTTTCCGAGCGGACACACGGCGTTCGCGTGCGCAATAGTGCTCGCGCTGCTGCTGACGCTCCGCGACTGGCGCTACGAGTGGGTCGTCATCGTGCTCGGCTCGGGTGTCGTGGTGCTCGTGGCGTGGTCGCGGATGTATCTGGGCGTGCATTTCCCGACGGATGTCACGGCATCCGTGCTTCTGACGGTCTCCGTCGCAGGCGTCGTGATACCCCTGATCGTGAACGTGGCGATACCGGCGCTGCGTGGCCGGCACGGCACAGGGCCGGGACGAACCGGTGCGGGACACCGCGGAAGAGAAGGTGCGATTCATGGGCAATAGCGCGGGGGGCGAGACTCCCCCGCTCCTGCTTCTCGTCGAAGACGACCCCAGGCTCGGACCTCTCATGGCCAAGGTGCTGCACACGTCGTTCGAGGTCGAGCTCGTCGCCGACGGTCAGCAGGGCTACGAACGTGCCCTCAGCGGCGACCACGACGTCATGGTGATCGACCGCCGACTGCCGTCACTTGACGGGTTGAGCATCGTGCAGAAGGTCAGGCACGAACGCGTGGCGACTCCGATCATGCTGCTCAC
Organism: Humibacter antri; assembly: GCF_054777235.1. Classification (NCBI taxonomy): domain Bacteria; kingdom Bacillati; phylum Actinomycetota; class Actinomycetes; order Micrococcales; family Microbacteriaceae; genus Humibacter; species Humibacter antri. Next base: position 239,320 of record NZ_BAAHAW010000021.1, read on the forward strand.
CGCGCTCGGCACCACCGCCGACAAGGTGGACGGCCTCGACGCGGGCGCGAACGACTACCTCGTGAAACCGTTCGAGTTCGACGAACTGCTGGCACGATTGCGCGCCCTGACCAGGCGATTCGACCCGCAGGGCGCCGGTCTGCCTGTCGGCGAGTGGACCTTCTATCCCGATGACGGATGCATCTACTCGCCACACATCGGGCGCATTCTGCTGACCCCGCGCGAGTGCGCACTTCTCCGCCTGTTCGCCGAGAACCCCGAACGCACCTACACCCGGGAGCAGATTCTGCGCGCGGTGTTCAGTGCCGACGACCAGCCGGGGACCGTTGACACGTACGTGCACTACCTGCGCCGCAAGACCGATCGCGACATCGTGCTCACCGTGCGCCGCAGGGGCTATCGGCTGGGACAGTTGTGAGCCGGCGGCGGGGCCAGGGAGCGGACGCCGCCGCGATCTCCCACGCCTCCCGCGTCGTGACCGCTCAGATCACCGTGGCGGCCGCCGCCATCGTCGTGCTCGTGGTCGCCCTCTCGGTGGCGTTCATCACGAAGCAGTCCGAGCCGAGCGAACTGCTCGAGAGGCCCGCGCCAGGGCAGACGAAGATCTACGTCGATGCGAACGAGATGCTCATCGCCCTCATCGTGGTCGGCGTCATCGCGATCGCGCTGGCCGGCCTGATGAGCTGGGTGATCGCCCGCCGGGCGGTGCGTCCGCTGGGTGAGGCGCTGCGCATCCAGCGCACGTTCGTGGCGGATGCCAGCCACGAACTGCGCACACCGGTCGCGGTGGTCGCAGCGCGCGTCGAACTGCTCGGGCAGGAGATCGACGCCGGCGCCGACACGACCGAGAACCTCGACGGTCTGCGCGAGGACGTGCGCGTGCTCGGCGACGTGATCACCGATCTGCTGCTCACCGCCGCTCCTCCCGCCGAAACCGAACCCGACCGTCTCACCTCCGTCGCGGCCCTGAGCCGCACGACCATCGCCGACCTGCAGATGATCGCCGGCCAGCGCGGCATCGCGCTCAGCCTGACGGCCGACGACGATGTCCAGCTGGAGGAGGCCCAGTCGGGAAGTGCCCAGACGAGGGAAGCCCCGTCGGGAGAACAGTCGGGAGACGTGCGCACACGCGTGCCGGCCAGCACCCTGCGACGCTGCATCGTCGCGCTCGTCGACAACGCGATCGCTCACTCGCCGAGCGGCGGATCCGTGGAGGTCGTGGTCGCGCCGGCGAAGGATCGCGGATACTTCGCCCTCTCGGTGCACGACCACGGCGAAGGGATCGTCGGCATCGACCCGCACCGCCTGTTCGAACGGTTCGCCCACGGAGACGGTGCAGCACGGAACGGCACCCGCTCGGGATTCGGCATCGGGCTCGCGCTCGTGCGCGACATCGCCGACCGGTACGACGGACGCATCGAGGTCTCCGACACCTCCACGGCGGGCACCACGTTCACGCTGACGCTGCCGCGGGCGTGAACGTCACTGGACGGACATCCGTGCGATAGGCGGCCGGTCGTGTTCTGAGACGAAACTGGGACGACGAATGGCACACTCGGCAGGAGATTCGGGAGGACCTGTGGACGTCAAATGGACGACTGCGACCGCGACCCTTGGCGCGACTCTGCTCGCCGGTGCGGCCCTTTTCGCGCTGTCGCTGTTAGGCGACGAGCGGCGCCTGCGGAACGAGGAAGCGACCCCTGACGACGTCGACGAACTGGACGAGTGACTTTCGCAGAGGTGGCGCTCAGCGCCACCTGGCCCGACGACGCGACGCGGGCAGCACCAGGTCGAGCATGACCGGATAGTAGATCGCCGCGACGGCCCCGCCGACCAGCACGCCGGCGACGACATCCGTCGGGTAACCGGCACCGAGGTAGAGCCTGGCCCAGAGGGAGATGGCCAGGGCGACTCCCCCGGCAAGCGCCACGAGCCAGCGCCAATCGCTTCCGCGGGCGGCGAGCAGGAGCCCGATGACGGTGGCGGCACCGAAGGCGGTGGGCGTGCTCGGGTAGCTGAGCGTACCCGACAAGGCGACGACGTGCCCCGCAGACGACTCGAGGAGCGGGCGGTTCACGGCCACCGACACGGCGAGCGAGGCCAACCAGGCCAGGCACACGCCGCCGAGGAAGACCAAGGATGTCGCGCCATCCGCCATCAGATACACCATCAGCGCGGCGATGAGCAGCAGAACGACGCCGGCCGCCGTGCTGACCGTGATGTCGAAGACGAGCGCGACGACGCCGACGAGCGCAGACGAGCCCACACCGGCCCATCGGTCGACGGCGACCTCGGCTGCGGACCACGACGGATGCCCGTCGAGCACAAGCCCCGCGACCAGCACGAGGGCCATCGCGGCGACTCCGGCCGCGATCCAGAGCACGGGATGCCGCAACGGCGCCAACGCGCGCTGGGCGCGCTGGCTCTCCCGTACACCGGCCCCCGCCTGGAACGAGGTAGCGGTGCGTGTTCGTGCATCCACGGCGCCATGCTGGTCGCCGCATCCCCATGGTCGTCTAAGAAATCGGCGATCTAATGGATGCATGCTCGTCATGTGCTTCCGCCTCGTCGATCCGTGCTTGCGAAAGCTGACAGAAACACGCCAGGACTCGCCGGTCTTAGCCGGTTCTTGGACCCGCGCGAATTGACTGCGAGCATGGTCGACACTGCCACCGCACCGGTCGTCAGCGCCGTCCGCACAAGCGAGCGACGTCGTCTCGGCGGCATCGCCGTCGCGGCGGGCCTGGTCGCCTTGGCGGTCAGCCTGATCGGCTCATGGATTCCTTCGCTGTGGGGCGACGAGGCCGCCAGCCTGCTCTCGGCGCAGCGTTCGTTCGGCAGCCTCTTCACGATGCTCGGGCATGTGGATGCCGTGCATGGCCTGTACTACGTGCTGCTGCACTTCTGGGTGAACGTCGCAGGCACTTCCCCGTTCGCCATCCGGCTGCCCAGCGCGGTCGGCGTGGGCCTCGGCGCGGCCGCCGTCGTCTGGATGTGCGGAAGGATGCGCGGGCTACGGTTCGCCGTGATCGCCGGCATCGTCGCCGTGGTGCTGCCCCGCCTGACTTATGCGGGCGAGGAGGCCCGGTCGTACGCCACGGATGCCGCCCTGTGCGCCGTGGTGTGCGCGATCGTCGTCGAGATCGTGCTGAGACGTCACCGGAGCGTCGGGCTGTGGACGGCGTACGGCCTCGTGCTCGTGTTCGCCACCTACCTCTTTCTCTACAACCTGCTGATCGTGATCGCGATCGGCGTGTTCCTCGCCCTGACGCCGATGGCACACAGGCACCTCCGCGGGTTCGTGACGGCGACGGGCCTCGCCGTCATCGCCTCGGCGCCGCTGCTCGTGTTCGCGTATCTGGAACGCGCCCAGGTGGCGTATCTGGCCGATCAGGCGCAGGTGACCTCGTCATCCGTCTTCGTGCAGATGTGGTTCGGCGCCGTGCCGTTCGCGATCGTGGCATGGCTGCTCATTCTCGTGGCCGTCGGCGACCTGGTGCTGCGCACGGTGAAGAGCCGCCGAGAGGCACGTGCGATCGCGGTGCGCACACCCATTGCGAATCGCCCGGAGCTCGTCGTGCTGGCGTTGTGCTGGCTTGTGCTGCCGATGGGCGTCCTGATCGCCACGAGCGCACTGATGCACGGCTTCACCGCGCGGTACGGCACCATAGCGGCCCCCGCCGCGGCCATTCTCATCGCTGCGGGCATCGATCGCCTCGCTTCTCTGACCGCCCGCCGATGGGTGGGGGTCGTCGGTGTCGCCGCCGTGCTGGTCGCTGCGGCGCCCGTCTGGGTGAGCCAGCGGGAACCCTACTCGATGAACGAATCGGACTGGAACCAGATCGCCGCGACCGTGCACGCGAACGCCCAGCAGGGTGACGGCATCGTGTTCGACGAGGGTGTTCGCCCCTCCCGCCGCACCCGGCTGGCCATGAGCACGAATCCGGCGGCCTTCTCCGCGGTCAAAGACGTCACGCTGCGCGTTCCGTATACACAGAGCCACACCTGGTACGGCTCCGCGTACACCGTCGAGAAGGCAGCAGCGATGGGTCGCTTCCACGGCATCGACCGGGTGTGGGTCGTCGAGTACTCGATGCCTGGCCACGTCTACCTGTGGGGCACCCAGTCGCTGGAACAGCTCGGCTATCACAAGACCGCCCAGTACTCGCTGCATCGAAGCGTGATCTACCTGTTCACTCGCTGACGGCATAGCCCATCGACCCCCAGCACACGACGCCCGATCGACAGAGACAACGGATGACACGACGCGCCACCGCCCGCCACAGCAGCCCTCGACTCCCCCGCGTTCCCGATCCGACACCGGTCTTCTGGATCACCAAGGCGGTCTCGACCGCGATGGGGGAGGCCGTCTCGGACTACTCGATCCATGTGCTGCCTCCGGTGGTCGCGGTACTGTGCGGTTTCGCCCTGTTCGTCATCGCGCTGATCGTGCAGCTCACACGCGGCAGGTACACGCCGTGGTCGTACTGGCTCACGGTCGGCATGGTCGGCGTGTTCGGCACCATGGCAGCAGACGTGATGCACGTCGCGCTCGGCGTGCCCTACGCGATCAGCACCACGTTCTACGCCGTGGTTCTCGCCGCCGTCTTCCTGCTCTGGCGACGGCTCGAGCACACCCTGTCGGTGCACGACATCGTCACACCGCGACGCGAGCTGCTGTACTGGGCCGCCGTCGTCGCCACCTTCGCGATGGGCACCGCGCTGGGCGATCTCACCGCGATCGGGCTCGGCATGGGCTACCTCGCGTCGATCGTGATCTTCGCCGTGGTCATCCTCATCCCTGCCCTCGGCTTCCGATTCGCCCGCTGGAATGGCGTGTTCTGCTTCTGGTTCGCCTACGTGGTCACGCGACCGCTCGGTGCCTCGATCGCGGACTACTTCGGCAAACCGCGAGCCGACGGCGGCCTCGGCGCCGGTGCGGGCCCGGTATCACTCGCTCTCGTGCTCCTGATGGCGGCGCTGGTCGCTTTCATGTATCTGCGGGCGCCTCGTCGCGAGCGCGCACTCGCAGACGGATCGTTCACGGGAGTCGAATCGTAGAGCGGTGGCGCCCTCAATCGCCCATATCGCGGCTGCGCCACTCAAAGGCTCCATCGCCTCGGCCGTGCGCGCAAGCTCGCACGGCTCTCGCCTCAGTCGCCTCTATCGCGGCTGCGTCGCTCACGGACTCAATCGGGTCGGTCGTGCATGCAAGCACGCACGACCGACCCTCAATCGCCCATAGGCTCCTGTCATGACCACTGTGCTGGTGAACAGCCTCATCGGCATCGCCGTTCTGATCGCGCTCGCCACCGGTGTGCTGTGGTTCTACGGCGCGCCACACCACTGGGCGCCGGCGCTCGCGGTGCTGCGGGGCGTGCTGCAACTGGCGGTCGTGAGCATCATTCTCACCGGCGTCATCACGAACGGATGGTGGGTGGCGCTCGCGCTGCTCGTGATGTTCGGCGTGGCGTGCGCGACCGCGATCCGCCGCATCGGGTGGACCCGGCAGCACGCGTACATGCTCGTGTCCGCCATGGCGGCCGGAATCGCCCTGACGCTCACGATCGTGTTCGTGAGCGGCGCCATCGAGTTCTCGCCGCGCTACGTGCTGGCGATCGGCGGCATCGTGATCGGCAACACGATGACCATCGCGACACTGGCGGGGCGTCGGTTCGTGGAGCTCGTGCGTGACCGCTGGGATCAGGTGGAGGCATGGATGTCTCTGGGTGCGACTCCGCGCCAGTCCACACACGAGCTGGCCCGAGATGCCGTGTACGCGGCGCTCATCCCGTCGACCGACCAGACCAAGACGACCGGGCTGGTCACGCTGCCCGGCGCGTTCGTCGGTGCGATCTTCGGCGGGGTCTCACCGCTGGAGGCCGGCCGATTCCAGATCGTGGTGCTGGCATCCATCATGGCGACCGGCGCGATCACGGCGGTGATCGTGGCGCTCTGGATGTCGCCGGTGCGGGTGAAACCCGCAGCGCTGGTGTGAGTATGCGAGCTCCGGCGGGCAGGCTGAGGCTGATCGCCACTGTGGTGCTCTGCGCCGTGGGCCTCACGCTGACGGCATGCTCGCCGGCATCCGTCGCGCCGTCCGTTCCACCGCATGTCGCCACGCCGCCGATGGGTTGGAACAGCTGGAATCACTTCGGATGCTCCGTCACCGAGTCCGACGTGAAGGCCGCAGCCGACGCCATCGTCGCGGATGGCCTGCGCTCGGCCGGCTACCGCTACGTGAACGTCGACGATTGCTGGCAGGCGCCGAGCCGCGCTCGTGACGGCGCGTTGCGGGCAGATCCGAAGCGGTTTCCCCACGGCATCGCCGCGCTCGCCGCCTACGTTCACTCGAGGGGCCTGAAGTTCGGCATCTACGCCTCCCCCGGTGCGCAGACGTGCGCCGAGCGTTACCAGGGGTATCCCGGCCACCTCGGCAGCCTCGGGCACGAGCAGCAGGACGCCCGAACCTTCGCCGCCTGGGGCGTCGACTACCTGAAGTACGACTGGTGCGCCGCCGACCGCGAGGGCGTAGGGCACGAGCAGGCGTTCGCGCGCATGCGGGCTGCACTGAACGCGACGGGGCGGCCGATCGTGCTCAGCATCCACGACAAGCCGGAACAGCCGGTTCCGGCCTGGCGCCGCTGGGTTTCCGACCTTTCCCGCACCACGCCAGACATTCAGGACTCCTGGGCCTCGGTCGTCTCGATCGTGCGGTCGACGCTGAAGGTCGCACACCTGGCATCGCCCGGGTTCTGGAACGACCCCGACATGCTCGAGGTGGGCAATGGCGGCATGAGCGACGACGAGCAACGCAGCCACTTCGCGCTCTGGGCGCAGCTGTCCGCGCCACTTCTGATCGGATGCGACCTGCGCTCGGCATCGCCGTCCACGTTGCGCATCCTCGGCGCGCGCGGCCTCATCCGGGTCGATCAGGATGTTCTCGGCGCGGCTCCCGCGGTCATCCGGTCCTCTCCCGGCGAACTCGTGCTGCTCAAACGCCTCGCCAACGGGTCGTGGTCCCTCTCGATCACGAATCTCGCGCCGCGTCTCCAGCGGATCAGCGTCACCGCACAGGAACTCGGCGTCGGCTCGAGATTCACGGGCAAGGACCTGTGGACGGGCGCCAAGGTCTCCGTTGCCCGGGATTCCCGTGGCGCCGAACTGGTCAGCGCTCGCTTAGCGTCGCACGCGACCGCGACGTATCTGCTTTCCCCGCTGCCGTAGCGGCGGCCATCACGTTCTCCTCGCTCCCGCCCGTCTGCGGCGCGTTTCTTGCGCGCTCCTCCCGCGCCCAGACGACGGCGGCCGTCAGAAAGAGCGCGCCCAGTCCCATCGCGGCGACGATGAACCCCACGGTCACCCACGCCCAGATCATCTCGGCACCCCTTCGAGGTCGGGAATGCGCTCCCGTCAAGACCGGTCCGCACCGGGAGACGCACCCTGACATCAGCCTTTCCATGTGGTTCTCAGAATTCGCCCAGGCGATGGTCATCGACAGCGCCGTCACGGCCGATCACCTGGTTGGGTGCTGCAGCGGGCGCGCAGCCCCTGATCGCCGGTGCCCACGCGGGCCGCGCCGCAGCCGACCGAGGCCGTGTATGCCTATGCATGTTCTCTGACATCCATGGGAGAGCCGGATTCTTGCAACTGTCTCAAAACCGCGCAAGCACGATCGAACTATGACCACCTATCGGGAGCCGCCCGGGCTCTCGTCCGACGCCTCGAGCGCCGGCCCCGACCGGGCCGCGCCCCTCGATCGCGGCCGCATGACCACCGATTGGTGGCGCATCGGCGCGGTCTCCGTGGTGTGGCTGACGAGCCTGTTCGTCGTGGCGCTCTGGGTCGCCGGCGGCGCGGTCGAGGATCTGCTGCGGTGGAACCCCGACACGATCGACACGCTCGGTCGCATCACCGGCCTCGTGGCGGCGAACCTGCTGCTTCACCAAGTGCTGCTCATGGCGCGCATCCCACTCTTCGAGCGCGGGTTCGGCCGCGACGGCATGACCAGGATGCACCGGCTCGTCGGCTTCTGGTCATTCTGGTTGATGCTCGCGCACATCGTGCTGATCACGATCGGGTACGCCGTGGAGAGCGGCACGAACCTCGTGGTGCAGGCGTGGCAGTTCGTGTGGGACTACCCGGGCATGTTGCTGGCGACGGCGGGAACGGCGCTGCTGCTCCTGGTGGTCGTGACGTCGATGCGGCGCGCGCGACGGCGCATCCGCTACGAGTCGTGGCACCTGCTGCACCTCTACGCCTACCTCGGAGTGGGATTCTCCATCCCGCACATGCTGTGGACCGGCGCCGACTTCCTCTCCTCGGCACCCGCCACCGTCTACTGGTGGACCTTGTGGGCTCTCGCGGCGGCGAGCATCGTCGTGTACCGGCTGGTGCTACCAGTGACGCGGTCGCTGCGGCACAGTGTTCGGGTCGCATCCGTCGCACCCGACGGTGACCGCGGTGTGCTCGTGCGCATGCAGGGCCGCGGCCTGAGCAGGCTCCGCGCCGAGTCCGGACAGTTCTTCGTCTGGCGATTTCTCGATGGACCCGGCTGGATGCGCGGGCATCCGTTCTCGCTCGCTGCAGCTCCCAGCGGGGATGAACTGGCGATCTCGGCTCGGGTGCTGGGCGACGGCACCCGACGACTGGCCGCCATGCGGCCGGGAACGCGGGTCGTGTTCGAGGGTCCGTTCGGACGCTTGACCGGGCGCGATCGGCACGGCCGGAAACTGATCATGTTGGGCGCCGGAGCGGGTGTCGCCCCCCTCGTGTCCCTTCTCGAGTCCGAGCCGTACGAGCCGGGCGAGGCCACGCTCGTGGTGCGCGACCGGATATCGGGCGACGGCCTGCGTGGTGAGGCGATCGGCGAGTTGGTGCGCGGCCGGGGACTGCGGTACGCACGGCTGGACGGCAGGCGCTCGAGCGGGGCATCCGCCTGGCTTCCCGAGTCCCACGCCGATTGGCCCGGCGACGAGTTGATCCGGTACCTCGCGCCGGATCTCGAGGAGTACGACGCCTACGTCTGCGGACCCGAGCCGTGGATGCGCAGCGTCACGCACGATCTGCGGACGGCGGGGATGCCTGCGGCGCGCATCCACACCGAACGGTTCTCGGTGTGACCGGGCGAGGAGCCTCCGGGTCGACCGGGCGAGGAATGGAGTTCACGCGATGAAGAAGATCATCTACGGTCTGCTGGCAACGGTGACAGGCACGGTTCTGCTGCTGAGCTACCGCACGTCGTTGGATGCTGTGAACCCGACCGCGTCGACGAGCACGAGCGGCGCGGGTTCCTCGACCACGGGATCTTCGGGCACCTCGTCGGGCTCGTCCGCCGGCTCGAGTTCCGTGAAGAGCGGGTCATCGGGCTCGGGTTCCCAGCAGGGCGGTTCAACCCCGTCGTCGTCGCCTTCGGCCTCCGCGTCGTCGAGCGGCCCCAAGGACGGCACATTCACCGGGCAGTCCGTGGACACCCGATATGGTCCGGTGCAGGTGCGGGTGACGGTGTCGGCCGGAAAGATCACGCAGGTGGATGTGCCGACGTACCCCACCGAGAGCTTTCGCGACCAGGAGATCAACCAGCGGGCGGTCCCACAGCTCGTCTCCGAGACGCTGAGCGCGCAGAGTTCGAAGATCGACATGGTCTCCGGCGCCACGTTCACGAGCGACGGATACGAGCAGTCGCTGCAGAGCGCGCTCGATCAGGCCGCGTCGTGACCTCCGCCTGTCGGCATCGCCACGTGCGCACCGACGCGGTGATGGGAACGATGGCGAGCATCCACCTCATCGTGGACGACCCCGCTTCGTCTGCGGACCCCGCATCGCCAGGGGCCGCGGCACCGGTCGCTCACGCACTGTCGGCGGATGCAGAGAGCGCCGTCGATACATGCTTCAGTGAGTTGCGCGACGTCGATCGCGTGTTTTCGACGTATCGGATCGACTCCGACGTCTCGCGCCTGCGCTCCGGTGAACTCGAACTGGATGCCGCAGACCCGCGCGTGGCCATCGTGCACCGCGCCTGCCTGAGCGCGAAGGACGCGACAGGCGGTCTCTTCGACGCCTGGCATCAGGGCTGGTTCGATCCCACCGGCTACGTGAAGGGCTGGGCGATCCGGGCCGCGGCCGAGCGAAGCCTGCTCCCGTTGCTCGGCCGCTCCGGGGTGCTGGCCGCCGGGCTCAGCGTGGGCGGCGACATGCAGCTGTACACCGCTGCCGGCTCGGACTGGTCGTGGCACGTCGGCATCGCCGATCCGCACAGATCCGGCAGTGTCAGCGCCACGCTGGAAATCGGGACGGGTGCGGTCGCGACCTCGGGCACGGCCGAGCGCGGATGCCACATCGTCGATCCGCGCACCGGCTCACCGCCGCGCTCGATCGCGTCGGCCACGGTCGTTGCCGCCGACGCGGACATCGCCGACCTGTGGGCCACGACGGCCGTGATCGCGGGATTCCACGACCTCTCGTGGATCTCAGCACCTGGAGTGCAGTCGGGGCTCGTCGTCTCATCGACCGGCGAGGTGCGGCGATTCGCCAGGGGTGTCGAACTCACGACGTGGGACCCGTCGGCCTCCGCTGTGCACCCGCCGCCGGCAGCTTGAGCACGAAGGCGGTGCCGGCCGCCGAGGTCTGCTCGACCGCCACACTGCCGCCATAGCGCGTCGCCACCTGTCGCACCAGGGCGAGCCCGATGCCGAACCCTCGCCGCCTGCCTGACTCGCCCGACCGCGCGAACCTGTCGAACACACGATCCGGCTCGATGCCCTGGATGCCGCCGCCCTGATCCTGCACTCGCACGGTCGCGAATCCGTCCTGCCGATCCACGTGCACCATCACTGCGGTGTGTGCAGGCGCGTGTTGAACGGCGTTGTCGATGAGGGCGATGACCACCCGCGCGATCGTCGACGCCGGAACCTGAACCACGGCAGCCGATGCGACGTGCAGATCAAGCCGCACTTCGGCATCCGCAGCCAATGGGACCATAGCGTCGACCGCCTGCCGAACGGCATCGGCTACGACCGCCGGCCGTTCAGGCACCACTGCTGCTCCCTCGGCGGTGAGAAGCAGATCGGTGAGCAGCTCGGTCATGGCGTCCACGTCGCGTCGCAGTTCGAGCAAGGTCTCATCGATCGGCTGTTGCCGATCATGACGGCGTTGCAGAAGCTGGATGCGACTGCTCAGCGCGGTCAGCGGTGTGCGCAGCTCGTGGCTCGCGTCGGCGACGAAGTCGCGTTGCAGAGTCAAGGCATCCGACAGCGGCTTGGACGCCCTTCGCGCCGCCAGCCAGCCGACAACGGCGAGCAGGAGCACGCCCACGATGCCGAGGCCGATCACCCACGGCAGAACGCGGTCCACATCGACGACGAACCGGTCGCCCACGATCGGTCGCCCGCCCGGCGGCCGTCCCGGTTCGCCCTCGTGACGGCCCGTGACGAGGATGACCGCGAGCAGGATGGCGACGCCTGCCGCGATGATCACCGCAGACGCGACGCCGACGAAGAGACCGACGGAGAGCGAGGCCCGCCGGGCGCGGCGTTGATCATCGCTCACGTCGAACCCGCCCGGTATCCGCGGGCACGGACTGTCTCGACGACCTCTCGCGCAGTCTTGCGCCTGATGAAGTGCACGTAGGTGTCGACGGAGCCGGCGCTCTCGCCACCGGGAAAGACGGATGCGAGGATCTCATCTCGCGTGAACACGTGCTCCGGGCTGTCGGTGAGCAGCTTCAGGAGCGCATTCTCCGTCGCCGTCAAGGTGACGCGCGAGCCGCCCACCGAGTACATCGCCTGCGAATCGGGCACGTACAGCCAGTCCGCCACGTGGCGTCTCCGCCCCTCCGCGCGAAAGCCGCGCCGGAGCGCCCGCAGCCTCGCAAGGAGTTCGTCGAAGTCGAACGGCTTGACGAGGTAGTCGTTGGCGCCCGCATCCAGCCCATCGACACGGTCGCGGGTGGCGTCGAGCGCGGTCAGCAGCAGGATCGGGGTCGTGATCTGCGCCTTTCGCACGGCACGCACGAGCTCGATTCCGTCGAAGCCCGGAAGTCGGCGATCGACGACGAGTGCGTCATAGCTGTCGCGGAGCGCGTGACGCAACGCCGTCTCACCGTCTGCGACGTGATCGATGTCGTACGTCTCGGACAGCACCTCGGAGACCATGCCCGCGATCTCCCGGTCGTCCTCGACGTACAGAATGGCCGGGCGCGGTTCGTGCGACATGTCAGAAGCACACCACACAGTGGCGCCGCACCGCATGTGCCATGACAACCTCGCGCCGCATTCCGAGACGAGTGGATGCCCGCTTCAGTCGGCGCGATTCAGTTGGCCCGCTTCAGCCGGCGCGATTCAGTTGGCCCGTCTCAGTCGGCGCGATTCAGTTGGCCCGTTTCAGCCGCTTCACCCACTGGTATTCACACCGCGACATGAAGTGGTGGTTCGGTGGCCGTGATGACCTGCTCGGTGGTGACGCCGGGTGCCAGCTCACGCAGTACGAGCCCGTCCGGGGTGACATCGATGACGGCGAGGTCGGTGATGATGCGGTCAACCACCTGCTTGCCGGTCAACGGCAGCGTGCACCTCTCCACGATCTTCGGGGAGCCGTCCTTGGCGACGTGCTCCATCAGCACGATCACCTTGCGCGCACCATGCACCAGATCCATCGCCCCGCCCGGACCCTTGACCATCTTTCCCGGGATCATCCAGTTCGCCAGGTCGCCGGTGACCGACACCTGCATCGCACCCAAGATCGCGGCGTCGATCTTGCCGCCACGGATCATCCCGAAACTCAGACCCGAGTCGAAGAACGCCGCACCGGGGTTCAGCGTCACGGTCTCCTTGCCTGCGTTGATCAGATCGGGGTCCACGTCATCCTCCATCGGGTACGGGCCGACGCCGAGGATGCCGTTCTCGGATTGCAGCACCACCGTCACACCATCCGGCACATAGTTCGGCACCAGGGTGGGCAGCCCGATCCCCAAGTTCACGTACGCACCATCCGGCAACTCCCGTGCTGCACGGGCGGCCATCTGCTCCCTACTCAACCCCACGATCAGGCCTCCTTCCGCACCGTGCGACGTTCCACGCGCTTCTCCACGCCGGCACCGACCACCACGACCCGGTCGACGTAGATGCCGGGAAGGTGAACAGCGTCCGGATCGATCGCACCGGCATCCACCACCCGCTCCACCTGCGCTATGCACACCCGGCCCGCCATCGCCGCCAAAGGGGAGAAATTGCGGGCGGACTCGTGGAACACCAGGTTTCCGTGCCGGTCCGCCAGCTTCGCGTGCACCAGTGAGAAGTCCGTCGTGATCGCCTCCTCGAGCACGAATTCCTTCTCCACACCACTCACCGTGAAGGACCGCACCGGCTTCACCGGCGACGCCACCGCGACGCTCCCGTCCGGGTGATACCGACGCGGCAAACCGCCCTCCGCCACCTGCGTCCCCACCCCCGTCTGCGTGAAGAACGCCGCTATCCCGGACCCGCCGGCCCGCAACTTCTCCGCAAGCGTCCCCTGAGGAGTCAACTCCAACTCCAACTCGCCCGACAGAAACTGCCGCTCGAACTCCTTGTTCTCCCCCACATACGACGAGGTCATCTTGCCTATCCGATGCGCCGCCAGGAGCACCCCCAGGCCCCAGTCATCCACACCGCAGTTGTTCGAGACAACACTCAGCCCGTCCACCCCAGACTCAAGGAGCGCGTCGATCAGCACCATCGGAACGCCGCACAACCCGAACCCACCGACCGCCAGGCTCGCACCACTCGGAATGTCGGAAACCGCCTCAGCCGCACTCCCGACCACCTTGTCGATCACGGCGCGATCACCTCCACGCGTCCTTTCGAGAACGTCCGATGATCTTGCATGCCGGCCTCCTTGCCTGCTCGGGGTTCATGCGATCCCTTCTGAGAATGCGCCGAACCCGCCGAATCGCACCTGCCTGCGACCCGCTTTGTGGCGGGTCGCAGCCGCTCACCTCCACCATGGCACGACCGATGGCGAATCGCGGGTCGAAGCTCACAGCGTGAAGTCGAAGATCGAGGAGTCGAATCGGTCATAGCCCTCGTAGTCGATCAGGTCGTAGAGCTCGGAGCGGTGCTGCATGTCGCGGAGCTTGCCCGTCAACGAGCCGTTCTCGTTCAGCTCGTCGAGGCCCCGCACCGCGGCACCCATGGCCAGGCGCAGCAGCGACACCGGCCAGATCACCACGTTCATGCCCACATCGGCGAGCTGCTGCACGGTGAACAGCTCGCTCTTGCCGAACTCGGTCATGTTCGCCAGCAACGGCACGTCGACAGCGGCGCGAACGGCGGCGAACTCCTCCAGTGTCGTCATCGCTTCGGGGAAGATCGCGTCCGCTCCGGCATCCACGAGCGCCTTCGCCCGGTCGATCGCGGCCTCGAGACCGTCGATGGCGCGGATATCGGTGCGCGCCATGACGAGGAAGTTCGAGTCCCGGCGCGCATCCACGGCCGCACGAATCCGTTGGAGTGCGGTCTGCTCGTCCACGACCTGTTTGCCGTCGAGGTGGCCGCACCGCTTGGGGTTCACCTGGTCTTCGATGTGCAATCCGGCGAGGCCGGAATCCTCCATTTCCTGCACGGTGCGTGCCACGTTCATGGGCTCGCCGAAGCCGGTATCCGCGTCGACGAGGGCGGGCAGGTCCGTCATCCGAGCGATCTGCCGCGCACGACCGGCCACTTCGGTGAGTGTGGTGAGACCGATGTCGGGAAGTCCGAGGTCAGCGGAGAGAACCGCACCGGAGATGTAGACCCCCTCGAATCCCTTACGCTCGATCAGGCGTGCGCTGAGCGGATTGAAGGCGCCGGGGAACCGCAGAAGACGACCCGAGGCCAGCGCAGCTCGTAGGTCGATTCGCTTATCGGCAGGGCTCTTGCCTGAGTACAGCATCGATGCGGCCTTTCGCGTGGTCGGAGGATCCATTGCGCCTCGACGGGCGCTCCCTTACGCCATGGATGGCGCTCCCTCGAACGTAACAGCGCAGGCCGCCGACGTCTCGCGCGCGATCTGGCCCTGACCAGCGTGGGCCATACGCGAGCGGAGGACGAGGCTCGCCGAAACGGCATCCGCACCCGCCGCCGATGCAAGCTCGACGGCGGCCATGCGCGATGCCCGGCTGAAGCGGCGTGATCCGAACGGCCCCGCATGTGCGATGTGGTTGTCGACTGTGACGCCGAACACGTTCCGTTTCCCGTCGAGCAGGCTCCCGACCGGGTCGGTACACAGAGCACGGACCGCGAACTGGATGTTGTGGCACACGCCGCAACTTCAGGCAGTGCAGTGATCGAACGAGATCCATACATTCGAGTTTCTCTTCGAACAATGTTCATTGCACGCCCGAATTGACGGCCTTTCCGTCCACAAGTAGGCGATTATTCGAGTTTCTCACATTCGAAGATTTCTCCTATCATCTCGGTTATAGTGGACGCATGCCCTCAACGATCGAGCGTCTGGAAGCAGCCACGCAACACGCGTGTTCCGTCCTTCGCTGCTCGACGGCGAACGCCCTTCGATCGGCGCGGACTCGGGCCGCCGGGAACGAGCCTGACGCGCCGTCGCTCGTGCAGCAGGTCGCTGCGCTCGACGATGACGCGCTGGCGCGACTGATGTCGGAGGCCGCTCGCGGCCGCAGCGAGTTCGACACGGTCATCACGGTGGCTGCCGGCGTCGCGGCCAAGCGGTCCGAGCGCTCGCAGGGGCAGTCAGGGCTTGCGCAGCGGTACGGGCATCGCGACGCCGTGCGCTTCGTCCAGTCGATCACCGGCTCTGGTCACGGCGAGGCCGCACGTCAGGTTCGCCTGGGCGGGGCGATGGGCGAGGCGGACGCGGCGGAGCAAGTGTTGCTCATGCGCTCCGATGGCTCGCCCGAAGACGACCCCAGCCGCGGTGTATCGACGAGTGACGGCACCGATACCGACGCGGGCAACCGTGACTCAACGGATACGCCGACGGCGTCCGCGATGCTGCCGTGGAATCATCCAGTGACTTCCGCCGTCGGGGTAGGCGCCATCACACCCGCCGCTGGCGACGCGATCGTTCGCGGCCTCGTCGGGCCGAGTGAAACCTGCGATATCGAAACGCTCCGGACCGCGGCATCCGAGATGGTGCACGACGCCCGAATCACGCACGTCGACGAACTGTTTCGGATGGCGCGACGAATGCGCGACGAGATCGACCCGGCGGGCGTTCAAGTGCGCTGGCAGCGGCGTTACCACAATCGGTCGTGGATCATGCGTCGGAACAACGACGGCCAGCTGACGGCTCATGTCGTCTTCGATGACGAGTCCGGGGTCTTCGCTACCCAGGTGCTCGACATCGCACTCAGTCCACGGCGGGGTGGTCCCCGGTTCATCTCGGAAGCGGAACGAGCCCAGGCAGACAAACTCATCAACGACCCACGCACGAACGAGCAACTGGCTTTCGACACCATGCTGGACGTGCTCCGGTGCGGGGCTGAATCCGACGACTCGACGACGTTCCGGACTCACCGCCCCGCGGTTCGCGTTATCGTCACGCGAGACGACGACTTAGCCTCTGGCGTTGCCGACGGCATCGGGCATCTCGAGGGAAGCGACCATGCTATCCCGTTGGCTGTAGTGCAGGGGTGCTTCTGCGACGCCGGCTCTCAACTGCTGATCGTCGACAGTTGCGGAAACCCTCTCGATCTCGGCCGAGAGCAGCGGCTCTTCTCATCGAAGCAGCGGGTCGCCCTACGGGTGCGTGACGGCGGGTGCATATGGTCCGGCTGCGAGAACTCTGCGTGGACCTGCGAGGCGCACCACATCAATCCTTGGTACGAGGATCAAGGCCGCACCGACATCGCGGACGGCGTGCTGCTCTGCCGATTTCACCATCTCCTGCTGCACAACAAGGGGTGGAGGATCGAGCGAGACGCATCCCCGGGCGCAACGAGATATGTGCTGATTCCGCCGGGATCGGTCGACACGGAACGAGTCCCTATCGAACTTCGCTCGAAGTCGGCGGCATGGCTCTACCATCGCCGGCGAACGAGGCGACGCCGCACCCTCTCTGACGGACAGAATCCGGCGCCACCACCCGGGTCCACCATCGCGCGCATGTGAGTGACAGTGCACAGCTTGAGACGCGCGCACGTGACATCGCGCCGTCGGAGACACACCCACGGGTGACATTGCGGCGCCCCCTGAGGCACGCGCACTCATCCCTCCGCTCCGCGCGGCCGGGCTAGCACCGCGTCGGAGACCGTCTTTCCTCCCGCCGCACGCATGTTGCCGTCACCCGCTCAACGGCGCATTCTGAAAACGTAGGAGAGGCGGTCGACGATGTCCGAACCTGCTGCACGAGAGCACGTGCTTGTCGTAGGCGTCATGACGAACGCGATCGGCGCCACGAAATCCAGTCGGGCCACGTCCGACACCGTGGGATCGGGTACGGCGAGATCCGGTATCGCGGAGTCCGGCACCACTGAATCTGGCGCCACTGAATCCGGCGCCACGATGTCCGACACCGTCCTGATCGAAGCGATCCGCTTCGCCCGGATGCTGGGAGCCCAACTCGTCGTGGCCAACGTCGACGCCACCAGGTACACGACGAAACGCAACCCCGACGGGACGGTGTTCGCATTCCCGATCGATCCGGACTCGGCGGACTCCGTCACGGAAGAATTCGACCAGCTCCTGGCCGCGCACGTCACGGCGTTGCTGAAGA
Source organism: Humibacter antri (assembly GCF_054777235.1). Taxonomy (NCBI): domain Bacteria; kingdom Bacillati; phylum Actinomycetota; class Actinomycetes; order Micrococcales; family Microbacteriaceae; genus Humibacter; species Humibacter antri. Next base: position 257,023 of record NZ_BAAHAW010000021.1, read on the forward strand.
ACTCCGGTGTCCGATGGAGCATGCGGGCACTGGCCGGAGACCCGGCCCACGAACTGGCTAGGCTTGCGCACGAGGTCAACGCCTTGGCCATCGTCGTCGGCACCCGAAAACGCGGACTGCGCACGACGGCACACGAGTTCTTCAACGGATCCGTTGCGGTTCACCTCGCTCACCGGCAGCATCACCCCGTGATCGTCATCCCACTCGACCCCGTCGCCCACGACGAGCCACTTCCCTGGGAGGTATAGATACTGGTGCGCCCCACCGTTCTCGCCGCATCGCACGGCACCTCCTCCCTTGCCGGACGGCTCGCGGTGCGGATGCTCGTCGAACGCGTCGCGGCCTCACTCGAAGTTCCCGTGATCGGATGCCATGTCGACGTTGAGCAACCGGATGTCGACTCAGCGCTCGCCGACGTCACGCATACCGCCGACCGCGCCGTCATCGTGCCCCTGCTGCTCTCCGCCGGGTATCACGTGTACGTCGACCTCGCCGAGAGCGCCGAACAAGCCGCGGTTCCCGCGGCGGTCGCGCCCGCGCTGGGGCCGGACGACCGATTGGTCGTCGTGCTGGCCCGGCGCCTGCGCGAAGCCGGATATACGCCAGGCACGTCCGTGGTGCTCGCGGCCGCAGGCTCGAGCGACGAACGAGCCGTCGCGGACTGCCAACGCACCGGCAGCATGCTCGCCGAGGAGCTCGGCACCCCCGTTGAGGTCGGCTTCATCTCCGCCGCAAAGCCGCCTCTTGCCGAGGCGATCAGGTCTGCGCGAGGTCGGAATCCGGGTGCACCCGTCGCGATCGCAACCTACCTCCTGGCTCCCGGATACTTCGCCGACCTCGCACAACGCGCGGGAGGGGACCTCGTCGCCGAGCCGCTGCTCAGCCCGGAATCGACGCCTCGAGAACTGGTCGACATCGTGCTGGACCGCGCCGCCGCCCTCGTCTGAGACGGGCGCGCCGTGCCCGGCTGGGGTGGACGCGGCACCAGATTGAGGCGGACCCCAGACGACTGAGACGGACGCGGCACCAGACTCGAGCGGCCTCTGCGCGAGGCTGAGGCGGCGGCGGTACGCGACTGCACCGAGCTGAGAGCTCGCCCGCGTCGGGTGCCGCATAAGGGCGTCGTCACGCGCAAACTGGCGTCGTCACGTGCAAACTGGCCACGCCACATGCAAACGGGCCGCGCCATATGCAAACGGGCCGCGCCACATGCAGATGAGCCGCGCACGTTCATATTCACGCGCAAACATGCACCGGCAGAGGCGCCGGCGCCGGCGTAACGACGTCATTGCGCACCCGAACGCTTGAACTGACGCGCGCATCAGCGTGCTCATATGAGCAACGCGTCTCCTACGCAAGCACGTCACGAACTATGACGCCACGTGTACCGCTGTTGCAGCGACGGTCGCGCAGAGCGGGGGCCGCACGTAGCGTGAACGCCGGTCCGGACATCAAGCACCGTCATCCTGAGCGCCGCCATCGTGCGCAACCGTCGCCGGACCGACTCCAGCGAGGTGAGCATGACGTCAGTGGAATCACGACCGGCGCGCCGGGTACGCCCGCCACGCGCCGGCACGCCGAACGGGCAGTGGAAGGTCGACGGCCCCGAGCCGCTGAACCCGACCGAGGTGCTGAAGGGCGCCGACGACGGGCTCAACGTGCGCGAGCGCATCGAGACCGTCTATGCGAAGAACGGGTTCGACAGCATCGAGTCGACGGACCTGCACGGCAGGTTCCGCTGGTGGGGCCTCTACACGCAGCGCAGACAGGGCATCGATGGCGGAAAGACGGCGACACTCGAGCCCGAAGAGCTCGAGGACCGCTACTTCATGATGCGCATCCGCACCGATGGCGGCGTTCTGACCACCCGGCAAGTGCGCACGATCGGCGAGCTCTCTCGCGACTTCGCCCGGAACACGGCCGACATCAGCGACCGGCAGAACGTGCAACTGCACTGGGTCGAGATCGAAAACGTCCCTGAGATCTGGCGCCGCCTCGAGGAGGTCGGCATGCGCACCACCGAGGCGTGCGGCGACGTGCCGCGCACCATGCTCGGCAGCCCCGTCGCCGGCATCGCAGCCGACGAGCTCATCGACCCGACTGACGCGCTCCGCCAGCTCAGCGAGCGCTACATCGGAGACCCCCGTTACTCGAACCTGCCGCGCAAGTACAAGACCGCGATCACGGGGCACCCGAGCCTCGACGTCGCCCACGAGATCAACGACATCTCGTTCGTCGGCGTGGTGCATCCCGAACTCGGCCCTGGCTTCGATCTCTGGGTCGGCGGGGCGCTGGCCGCCACGCCGCGGTTCGCCGAACGGCTCGGCGCATTCGTCTCCGAAGAACGCGTGCCCGAGGTGTGGGAAGGCGTGACCGGCATCTTCCGGGATTACGGATACCGCAGGCTGCGCAACAAGGCACGGCTCAAATTTCTGCTCGCCGACTGGGGGCCCGAACGATTCCGCCAGGTGCTCGAGACCGAATATCTCGGGTACGAGCTTCCCGATGGCCCGGCTCCACAACGCGCGACCGGTCCGGGCGACCACGTCGGCGTGCATAATCAGAAGGATGGCCGGTACTACATCGGCGCCGCGACCACCGTCGGGCGCACCTCCGGGACCGAGCTCATCGAGCTGGCGGATGCCGTCGAGCGGCACGGATCGCAGCGGTTGCGGTTCACCGCGTTCCAGAAGGTGCTCGTGCTCGACATCGCCGAGGAACTCGTGCCCTCGATGGTCGCGGAACTCGACGCCCTCGGGCTTTCGAGCAGGCCGAGCCCGTTCCGGCGCAGCACCATGGCGTGCACCGGGCTGGAGTACTGCAAGCTCGCCATCGTCGACACCAAGGACACCGCGCGCGACGCGATCGCCGAACTCGAGCAACGTCTGGCCGACGTCGAACTGCCGGAGGCGATCAGCCTCCACGTGAACGGATGCCCGAACTCGTGTGCGCGCATCCAGGCCGCCGATATCGGGCTCAAGGGCCAGATCGTGACCGACGAGCACGGCGTGCAGCATCCGGGTTTCCAGGTGCACCTCGGCGGCGGGCTCGCCTCGCACACTCGCGCAGATGCGGCTCTCGGCCGCACGGTGCGCGGGCTGAAGGTGATCTCATCCGAGTTGCCGGACTACGTGGAGCGTCTCGTTCGGCGCTACCTCGCCGATCGCACCGAGAACCAGACATTCGCCGAATGGGCGAACTCCGCCGACGAGGAGGCGCTGCGATGAGCGAGACACGAACGCCGCGGGAATCCGACGCACCGGCAGCCCCGACCGGCAACCGCGCACGGTCGTCCGACGAGCTGCGTGCCCTGGCCGAGGCCGGCGCTGCCGCGGTCGGCTCGGGAACGAGCAACGAGGTGTCGGCCGCCGACGTCGTGGCGTGGGTCGCCGAGAACTTCGGCGTGCGAGCGGCCGCCGTCGCGTGCTCCATGGCGGATGCCGTGCTGCCGCACCTCGTCTCGCAGCACGTGCCCGGCGTGGACGTGCTGTTCCTCGACACCGGGTACCACTTTCTGGAGACCAGGATCACGCGCGACGAGGTGGCGCGGTCGCTCGACGTCGCTGTGGTCGACGTGCTGCCCGCGCAGACCGTCGCGCAACAGGATGCCGAGTACGGCTCTGAACTCTTCGCCCGTGACCCCGGGCTGTGCTGCGCGCTGCGCAAGGTCGCGCCGCTGAAGAAGGCGCTGGCCGGCTACGAGGTGTGGTTCACCGGCGTGCGCCGCGACGAGGCATCCACCCGGACCGGCACCCCGCTGATCCAGTGGGACGAGCGCCACGGACTCGTCAAAGTCAACCCGCTCGCCGCGTGGAGCTTCGATGAACTGCTCGACTACGCGGAAGAGCATGCCGTGCCGCTGAACCTGCTGCTCGGCAACGGCTACCCGTCGATCGGGTGCGAACCGTGCACTCGCGCGGTGGCACCGGGAGAGGATGCGCGATCCGGTCGCTGGGCCGGGCTCGCCAAGACGGAATGCGGGATACATCTGTGACTGACATGACGACCGTGGCCGAGCGTTCGAGGCGGGACGCGGGTTTCGATACGGGCGCTGACACGCCCTACTCGACCGACGAGACAGCGAGCGCTGAGACGCCCAACTCGACCGACGAGACGGCGGGCACTGACACGCCCCACTCGACCGACGAGACGGGAGGCGCCCTCGGAAGCGCACTGGACGCGCTGGAGAACGAGGCGATCCACATCATCCGCGAGGTCGTCGCCGAGTTCGAGCGACCGGTGATGCTGTTCTCCGGCGGCAAGGACTCCGTCGTCATGCTGCACTTGGCGGCGAGAGCGTTCTGGCCCGCGCGCATCCCCTTCCCCGTGCTGCATGTGGACACCGGGCACAACTTCCCTGAAGTGATCGCGTTCCGGGATGCCACTGTCGAACGGCTGGGACTGCGCCTGAGCGTGGCCCGTGTGCAGGACTACATCGACGATGGACGCCTGTCCGACCGCCCGGACGGCACCCGCAATCCGCTGCAGACGCTGCCGTTGCTCGACGGCATCCGGGAGGGGCGGCATGACGCCGTCTTCGGCGGCGGGCGCCGCGACGAGGACAAGGCACGGGCCAAGGAGCGCATCATCTCGCTGCGCGACGAGTTCGGCCAGTGGGATCCGCGCAACCAGCGCCCCGAGCTCTGGAACCTCTACAACGGGCGCCATACCGCCGGACAGCACGTGCGTGCGTTCCCGATCAGCAATTGGGCGGAGCTCGACGTGTGGCGGTACATCCAGCGCGAGGCCATCGAACTCCCCCCGCTCTACTACGCCCACGAACGTGAGGTGTACCGGCGCGAGGGCATGTGGCGAGCGGTCGGCCCGGTCTCGCCACCCCGCTCCGACGAGGTGGTCGAACGGCGCACGGTGCGCTACCGCACGGTCGGCGACATGTCGTGCACGGGTGCCGTGGAGTCGGATGCCGCCGACGTCGCCTCCGTCGTGCGCGAGGTGGCGGCATCCACCATCACCGAGCGAGGCGCCACCCGGGCCGACGACCGCATCTCGGAGGCCGGAATGGAAGACCGCAAGAAGGACGGGTACTTCTGATGACTTCGAGCTTCGCCGCTTCCTCACAACCGATCGAGCACAGCTCGATCGGCGCTGGCGTCGCGGAGGAGGTCCACCGGACCTCCTCTTTCAGCTCCAGCGCGCTGTTCCGCTTCGCCACGGCGGGCTCCGTCGACGACGGCAAGTCCACGCTGGTCGGACGGCTTCTGCACGACAGCAAGGCGATCCTCGCGGACCAACTGGATGCCCTCACCCGGGCGAGCGCCGCACGCGGGTTCGGCGGCGGCGACCGCATCGACTTCGCCCTGCTCACGGACGGGCTTCGTGCGGAGCGCGAGCAGGGAATCACGATCGACGTCGCCTACCGGTACTTCGCGACCGACCGGCGCAGTTTCATCCTCGCCGACTGCCCGGGCCACGTGCAGTACACCCGCAACATGGTCACCGGGGCGACCACGGCCGACGCCGTCGTGGTGCTGATCGACGTGCGCAAGGGTGTTCTCGAACAGACCCGCCGCCACCTGTCCGTCGTGCGGCTACTGCGTGTGCCGCACCTGATCGTCGCCGTCAACAAGGTCGACCTCGTCGATTACGACGAAGCGGTGTTCCGCGCGGTGGAATCCGACGTGCTCGTCGTGGCGACGGAGCTGGGCATCGAGGATCCACACGTCATCCCGGTGTCGGCACTGGAGGGCGACAACGTCGTCGAGGCATCAGCGAACACGCCATGGTACGAGGGCTCGACGCTGCTCGATCTGCTGGAGACCCTGAGCGTGATCGACGAGGTGGAGTCTGCTGTCGCACCCTTCCGCTTTCCGGTGCAGTCGGTCATCCGTCCGCAGGGTGCGCTTGCGCCGGGTCTGGATGAGGATGCCTACCGCGACTACCGCGGATACGCGGGCCAGATCGCATCCGGTTCGGTGCGGGTGGGCGATCGCGTCACCGTGATCCCCGGCGGGGCCACGACGACCGTCACGGCGATCGATCGCGCCGGCGAGGCCCGGGAGGCCGCGTTCGCCACGCAGTCGCTCGCGCTGCGCCTGGCGGACGACCTCGACGTGGCGCGCGGTCACGTGATCGTTGCGGAGGGCAGGCATCCACTCCCCTCCGCCGACCTGACGGCGTCTCTCTTCTGGCTCGACCCACGCCCACTCACGCCGGGAGCGCGCGTGCTCGTGAAGTACGGCACCGCCACAGTGCAGGCGTTCGTGCGCGAGCTGCAGGGCAGGTTCGATCTCGACACCCTCGCGCTGCGGCCGACCGAGCGGCTCGACATCAACGACATCGGGCAGGCGACGCTCCGGCTCGCGACCGAGCTGCCGTTGCAGCCGTACGCCGAGCACAGACGGGCCGGAGCGTTCGTCGTCATCGACCCCCACGACGGCGCCACCCTCGCCGCCGGCACGGTCATCCGCACCTCGGCGTGATCGGGCCTCAGCCGTCGCCGATCTGAATCGTCCCGCGCTCTCCGGCTCTGTTGTCAAGGGCCCGTCCGCTTCTCAACGGCCCGTCCACCGGCACATTCCACTCGAAAGGAGAACCACCATGGCACCACGCACGCGTAAGCCCATCCTCCGACTCCTGAGCGTGCTGGCGATGTGCGGCTGCCTGGTAGCGGTGGCTTCCGGATGCTCCTCCCCCGCCGCCGACGCGGCCGCGACGCCGAGCGCTGCCAAGCAGCTCCGACTCGGATACTTCGACAACGTCACGCACGCGCCGGCGCTGATCGGCATGCAGGAGGGTCTCTTCCGCAAGTCGCTAGGCTCTGTCAGCCTCAAGGCCGAGCAGTTCAACGCCGGCCCCGCCGCGATCGAGGCGCTGAGCGCGGGCGCGATCGACGCCGCGTTCCTCGGTCCGTCGCCCGCGATCAACTCGTTCACCGCCAGCGGCGGCACATCGCTCCGTGTCGTCGCCGGCGCGACGAACGGCGGTGCGGCGCTCGTGGTACGCAGGGGCATCGACACGGTGTCGCAGCTCAAGGGCACTACCCTCACGACGCCTCAGCTCGGGAACACCCAAGACGTCGCGCTGCGCACCTACTTGACGAAGAACGGTCTGAAGACCTCGATCAGCGGCGGGGGCGACGTGACCATCACTCCGACCGACAACGCCCAGACGCTGCAGCTGTTCACGCAGGGCAAGGTGGACGGCGCGTGGCTGCCTGAACCCTGGGCATCCCGCCTGGTTCTGGATGCCGGTGCTCACGTTCTGGTCGACGAACGCACCCAGTGGAAGGGTGGCGCGTTCCCCACGACCGTGCTCGTGGTGCGCGCCGACTTCCTGCACCAGCATCCGCAGACCGTCGCGAGGCTGATCGCCGGTGAGCGCGGCGCGATCGCCTGGCTGCACGACCACGACTCCGCAGCGGCCGTGAAGGCGATCAACGCCCGACTGACGGTGGACGGCGCATCCGCTCTCCCCGACGCCGTGGTCGCGCGGGCGCTGAAGAACGTGTCGTTCAGCGTCGACCCGCTCGCGTCCACGTTCCCCGTGCAGTTGAGGCACGCCGTCGATGCCGGGATCGCCAAGGACGCAGAGCTGAACGGCCTCTTCGATCTGCGCACACTGAACTCGGCGTTGGAGAAGAGCAGGGCGACGCCCGTCTCCACGGCGGGATTGGGTGAGCGATGAAGGCCGAATCGACCACGCTCGACACCGCGCTCGGCGGGTATGCCGCTGACGGAGGAGCCGCGGCCGTCGACATCCGAGGGCTGACGAAGCGCTACGCCGCCCGGGGACCCGTCGTGCTCGACGACGTCTCTCTCTCCATCGCGCCCGGCGAGTTCGCGTGCCTGGTCGGGGCATCCGGATGCGGCAAGTCGACGCTGCTGAGCATCATCGCGGGACTGGAAGCCCCGACCTCCGGCACGGTGAACGTGCCGAGCGGCCGCGCCGCCGTGATGTTCCAGGAGCCCGCCCTGTTTCCCTGGCTGAGCGCATCCCGCAACGTCGAGCTCGCGCTGAAGCTGGCCGGAACGCCGAAACAGCGTCGCCGGCCACGAGCGCTCGAACTGCTCGACCTGGTGAACCTGGCCGAGGCGGCCGACCGACGGCCGCACGAGCTCTCCGGCGGCATGCGGCAGCGCGTCGCACTGGCCAGGGCGCTTGCTCAGGATCGCGGCGTGCTGTTGATGGACGAGCCGTTCGCCGCACTGGATGCGATCACCCGCGACCTGCTGCACGACGAGCTCGTGCGGGTCTGGCGCGAGATGCGCCGCACGATCGTCTTCGTGACGCACAACGTGCGCGAAGCCGTGCGTCTCGGCGAGAGGGTGGTGCTGCTCTCGTCCCGCCCTGGGCGGGTCGCGGCGCAGTGGCACGTCGCGTCCGCGTTCGACGGAGTCGGCGAGCGCCGTATCGAGTCGCCCGAGGTCTCCCGTCTGGCGATCGAGATCACCGATCAGCTGCGAACGGAGATCCGCCGTGCCGCGTGAAACGACGACGGTGGACGATGCTGGTTTCGATACACCGCTGCGCGGCTACTCAGCCCGCGAGAGCGCACCGTCAAGCGGCGACTCGACCCGCGGTATGGATGCGCCCCCTCGCGACGCCTCAGCCGACGGGGCGGGCACGCAGTTACGCGGCGACTCGACCGGCGACGAGAGCGACCTGCGCACCCTCGAGTCCGGCCTCGACTCACTGCAGGCGGAGGGCACCGGGCCGGGCCGCTCCTGGCGACGGGTGCTGAGCAGTGTGCTCCTGCCCGTCGCGCTCCTCGCCGTGCTCGTCGTGGTGTGGCAGTTGTACGTGACGATCGCGCATCCGCGTCCCGACATCGTGCCGAGCCCTACGGATGTCGTGGCCTCGTTCGGTCAGCTCACCGCCACCGGACGCCTGCAGCAGGCCGTGTTCACCAGCCTTGAACGCGGTGTGATCGGGTTCCTCATCGCCGCGGCCGTCGCGACGCCGTTCGGACTCCTGCTGGCCGAGGTGCGGGTGCTTCGCCGGGCGTTCGGGCCGCTGATCACCGGGCTCCAGGTGCTGCCGTCGGTGGCCTGGGTTCCCGCCGCGATCCTCTGGTTCGGACTCACGGATGCCACCGCCTACTTCGTCGTGCTGATGGGAGCGATCCCCTCCATCGTGAACGGTCTCTTGAGCGGCGTGGATCAGGTGCCGCCGCTGTACCGCCGTGTCGGAACGGTGCTCGGCGCCGGACGTGTGCAGCAGGGCACCCTCATCGTTCTCCCCGCCGCGCTGCCCGGCTACCTCGGCGGGCTCAAGCAGGGCTGGGCGTTCAGTTGGCGCTCGCTCATGGCGGCGGAGATCATCACGACCGGCGGCACGATGGGCTTCGGGCTCGGCACGCTGCTCGACCAGAGCAGACAGCTGGCCGACATCTCGGGTGTGTTCGTGGCGATCCTGTCCATCCTCGCGATCGGCATTCTGGTCGAATTGCTCGTGTTCGCCCCGCTCGAGCGCCGGCTGGCCCGCTCTCGCGGCCTTGCGCACGGCAGCGCGACATGAGGTACCGCATACCGCTGGTCGAGCTCAACGAAACCGCTCTTCAGCGTTCGGGTTTCGACACGCTCAGCCAGCGGGTCCAGCGGTCATCCCACCGATCTCTCGGTCGCGCAGCGGCTCCCAGGTTCGATGCACGCCTTGTTCTGGCGAGTGCAGCTCGCTCGGCACGGGTCGCGCGAAGGTCCCCCGGGCCTTCGCCGCTGAGCGATCCGCGCTACTCGAGGGTCGGATCCGTGACGCTGATCGGCGGTGGGCCCGGTGACGCCGGGCTCATCACCGTTCGGGGGCTCGAACTGCTGCACGCGGCGGATGTCGTCGTGGCCGACCGGCTGGGTCCGCGTTCGCTGCTCGACGAGCTCGGCGACGACGTGCTCGTGATCGATGTGGGCAAGCATCCCGGGCATCATCCGGTGCCGCAGCATGAGATCGACCGCATCATCGTCGAACACGCGCTCGCGGGCCGCGCGGTGGTGCGCCTCAAAGGCGGCGACCCCTTCGTGTTCGGCCGCGGCTTCGAAGAGGTCGCCGCCTGCCGCGCGGCCGGCGTGCCGGTCGAGGTCGTGCCCGGAGTCTCCAGCGCGATCGCGGTGCCGGCCGCCGTGGGCATCCCGGTCACCGCCCGCGGCATCGCGAACGGCTTCACCGTGCTGACCGGTCACGAGGACATCGCCGACATCCCCGGCGGATCGAGCCACACCGTCGTGCTCCTGATGGGTGTCGGCGGACTCGCCGCCAGCGCCGCCGCCCTGGTGCGCTCCGGTCGATCCGCCGGTACGCCGGTCGCCGTGATCGAGGACGGTTTCGGGCCGCATCAGCGTGTGACGACAGGCACGCTGGGCACCATCGCCGCGATCGCCGCGATCGCAGACATCCGCCCGCCCGCCGTCACGGTGGTGGGGGACGTCGTGAAACTCTACGAGAGGAACGAACCAACATGACCCGGCACTTGCGTGTAGCGATCATCGGCGCCGGACCGGCCGGAATCTATGCCGGTGACATCCTGAGTCGCACCGGACTGGATGTCTCGATCGACCTGTTCGAGGCGCTGCCTGCGCCGTACGGCCTGATCCGATACGGCGTCGCGCCCGATCACCCCCGCATCAAGGGCATCGTGAACTCGCTGCACGAGATGCTCGACGGCGGCCGCATCCGCCTGCTCGGCAACGTCACCTTCGGCCGCGATCTGACGCTGGCCGACGCCCGCCGGCTGTACGACGCCGCCATCGTCGCCACCGGGGCATCGCGTGACGCCGCGCTCGACATCCCCGGTATCGACCTGCCCGGATCGTTCGGCGCCGCCGACGTGGTGAGCTGGTACGACGGACACCCGGATGTCGCGCGCGAGTGGCCCCTGAACGCCCGCGAGATCGCGGTGATCGGCAACGGCAACGTGGCGCTCGACGTGGCCAGGGTGCTGGCGAAGCTGCCGGAGGACATGCTGCGCACCGACATTCCGGCGAACGTGCATGCGGGTCTGGCGGCCTCGCCGGTGACCGACGTGCACGTGTTCGGCCGGCGCGGCCCCGCCCACGTGCGGTTCACGCCGATCGAACTGCGCGAACTCGGCGAGATCCGTGGCGTCGACACGATCGTGTACGAGGAGGACTTCGCCGACACCGCCGGCATCGACGCGGTCGTCGCCGCTGCCGGCAGCAACCAGGTCAAGGTGATGACGCGCACCATGCGCGGCTGGGTGGACCGCCCGCGCACGGATGCCGCACGCAGGCTGCATCTGCACTTCTGGCACCGGCCGGTGCGGGTGCTGGGCACCGGCTCGGTCGAAGGCGTGCGCTTCGAGCGCACCGCACTCGGCAAACGCGGTGGAGTCGTCGGCACCGGAGAGTTCCGCGACCACGAAGCGCAGGCGCTCTACCGTGCCATCGGCTACGTCGGCTCGCCGGTGCCCGACGTGCCGTTCGACACCGAGCGCGCTGTCGTGCGCAATGCGGAGGGTCGAGTGCTCGACGAGCTCGGCGCTCCCATTCCGGGCTTGTACGCGACCGGCTGGATCAAGCGCGGGCCGGTCGGCTTGATCGGCCACACCAAGGGCGACGCGATGGAGACGATCGAGCACCTGGTCAGCGATCTCGACACCATACCGGCCCCACCGGACCCGAGCCCGGACTCCGTGCTCGACCTGCTGCATGAGCGCGGCATCCAGTACACGACCTGGCAGGGCTGGCTGTCTCTCGACGCCCACGAGCGCGCACTCGGCGCGGCCGACACCTCGCCCGTCGAGCGCGAGCGCGTCAAGGTCGTTCCCCGCCACGAGCAGGTCGCCGTCTCCAACGCCACGGCGTCGGTCAGGTGAATCGGCACCCGCACGCGGACTCCCACGCGCATGGGTTACGGTGAACCCCGATGACTACGCAGGAGCAGACCGCAGTCGCAACGCGCAGCAGGTGGCGTCCCCTCACGTGGATCATCCCGCTCATCGTCGTGGGCGCCGTGGTCGTGGTGCTCGCCGCACGCTGGTTCGTTGCCGTGCCGGCCATCGCCGACTTCATCCGCGCCTACCCCGGGCAGAGCCATCTGCCCTCCTGGGCCCCGGTCGGGTTCCCGCTGTGGCTTGCGGTGCTGCACTTCCTGAGCGGCGCGTTCCTTCTCTTCATCGTTCTCTCCGGCTTGACAGTGCGCCGCACGCGGCGCTCAGGCGTGCGACCGCGCGAGTTCTGGATCCGCGACAACGACCGGCTCGTGCGCACGCCCAACCCGCCGGTGCGCATCACGCTGACGTCGTGGTGGCATCTGACCGTCGACGGCCTCTGGGTGCTGACCGGCCTGCTGTTCGTGGTGCTGCTGTTCAGCACCGGGCAGTGGGTGCGCATCGTGCCGATCCGGTGGGATGTGATCCCCAACGCCGCCTCCGCCGCCCTGCAGTATGTCTCGTTCCACTGGCCGCACACCGACGGCTGGGTGAACTACAACGCGCTGCAGCTGCTGACCTACTTCGCCACCGTGTTCCTCGCGGCGCCGCTCGCCGTGCTCACGGGCATCCGCCTCGCCCCTGGCCTTTCCGTTCGGTGGCGGCGATTCGACAAGCGGTTCCCGTTGAAGACGGCGCGCGTCATCCACTTCGCGACGATGATCTGGTTCGTGGCGTTCACCGTGGTGCATGTGGCGCTCGTGCTGCTCACCGAGCCGCTGCGCAACCTCAACCATCTCTATGGTCTGCGCGATGACGACACCTGGATCGGCCTCATCGTCTTCGTCGCGTCGCTCATCGTGATCGCCGTGGCGTGGGCGGTGCTGCGGCCGCCGCGACTGGATGCCGTCGCCGAGCTCACCGGGAGCGTCAAGCGACGCTGATCGTCGGCCCCGCGCTGCGCTTCAGCGTGCCGTCCATCCGCCGTCGATGGCGAGCGTCTGGCCCGTGATCAGCGACGCTGCGGACGACGCGAGGAACACCGCAGCACCCGACACCTCGCGCGGGACACCGATGCGGTGAAGCGCGGCGATGCGCTCCACCGTGTCCGCCCGGAACGCCGGGTCGGAGAGTGCCGCCCGGGTGCCGTCCGTCTCGATGAAGGTCGGGGCGAGCGCGTTCACCCTGATGCCGTATTCGCCCCACTCGATCGCATGGCATCGCGTCATGTGCACGACGGCCGCCTTCGCGATGCAGTATGCGGACTCGCCGGGCAGCGCAACGAGTCCGGCCTGCGATGCGACGTTCACGATGGCGCCGCCGCCGGCGTCCCGCATGTGCAGGGCGGCATGCTGCGACAGAAAGTACGTCGACTTCGCATTGAGCGCCCACACCAGGTCGAAGTCCGTCTCCGTCGCCTCGATCGCCGGCGCCACGATGCCACCGCCGGCGTTGTTCACCAGCGTGTCGAGCCGGCCGAGCTCGGCCACCGTTCGATCGATGGCTCGCCGGCCCGAGTCGAGGTCGGTGGCATCCAGCCGCACCCGGAGGGCACGACGGCCGAAAGCCTCGATCTCGGATGTCAGCCCCGCGTCGTCGGTGTCGTCGCGCAGTCCGATGGCCACCTCGGCGCCCGCACGGGCGAACTCGACCGCGATGGCGCGGCCGAGCCCGCGCCGCGCACCGGTGACGAGCACCGTGCTCCCTGAGAGGTCGAACGGCGATGCCGCGGTGAAGAGGTCTGTCATGTCAGCAACGTTATGGGACGGGCAGCACCCGCACGGGAGCACCGCGAAGGTACCCCAGCACGTCTTCGACGGCGTCGCCGTAGAACGCGCGGTAGTTGTCCGTGGATACGTAGCCGATGTGCGGGAGCAGCAACGTGTTCGGCGCCGACCGCAGCGGGTGGTCGGCCGGAAGCGGCTCCTGATCGTAGACGTCGAGCGCTGCACCGGCGATGCCGCCGCCGTGCAAGGCATCCAGCAGCGCCGCCTCGTCGACGATGGGACCGCGCGATGTGTTGATCAGATAGGCGTCCTGGCGCATCAGAGCGAGTTCGGCGGCTCCGATGATGCCGCGCGTTCCCGGAGTGAGCGGCAGATGAACGGTGAGGATGTCGGGCACCGCGAACAGTTCGTCGCGCGTCACCGCCGTCACGCCGTGTTCCGCCGCCCGTTCAGGCGTGAGCGAGCGGCTCCACGCGATCACGCGCATGCCGAACGCCCGCGCAAGTCGCGCGACGGGAACACCGAGGCGCCCGAGTCCCAGCACGCCTAACGTGCGATCGGCGAGCCCCGGCCCGATCGTGTGCTGCCATCCGCCGGAGCGAACAGCGGTGTCCTCCTCCACGAAGTGCCGCGTCAGCGCGATCATCATGCCGATGGTGAGCTCGGCGACACTGTTGCCTGCCGACCCCGTGCCGCTGACCACGATGCCGGATCGCGTCGCGACCTCCAGATCGATCGATGCGTTCCTCATGCCCGTCGTCACGAGCAGCCGCAGCTCGGGCAGCTCCCCGAGCAGTTCGGCCGGGAATCGCGTGCGCTCGCGCATCGCCACGACCACCTCGCTGGAGCCGATGCACTCCAGAAGCTCGGCTCCCTCCAGATGCCGGTCGACCTGAACGATGTCGAACACGTCGGCGATGGGCGCCCAGTCAGCGGATCGCAGCGCGATCCGCTGGTAGTCGTCGAGAACGGTGAGAGTGCGTGGCATATCGAATGTCCGGGGTGAGGGGGTGTCAGAACGTCTGCTGAACGGTTCGGAGTGCCGTCCGGCTACTTCGAACCACCGGAGGAACCTGACGATCCGGCGATCGCCTGCTGCGCGGCGAGGGCATCGGCGAGGTCCTTCTGGAGTCGAGCATCCTGTTCTCCATACGTCGTCCAGTCCCCCGCCTTCAGCGCGGCATCGCGGGCCGTGAGCGCCTGCTTCGCGTCATTCAGGGCGTTCTGCAGGTTCTGTTCCTGTGTGGCGTTCGCCGACGAGGATCCGCCGGTGCTGCCGGTGCTGCCGGTCTGGCCGCTGCTGCTGCCGCTGGTGGTCGGCTCGCTGGTAGAACCGGTCCCGGTGTCACCGGCGGTCGCGCCGGAATCACCGCCGAACAGTACATCGAGTGCCCCGTTGAGCGTGTCTTCGAAAGCGATCTTGTCGCCGAACGACACGAGCACCTTCTGCAGCAGCGGATAGCTGGTCGATCCGCTGGACTGCACGTACACCGGTTCGACATAGAGCAGGCCGCCGCCGACAGGGAGGGTCAGAAGGTTGCCGTTGATCACCTTCGTCGATCCCTGCCTCAGCAGGTTCAGCGCAGCAGACACGTTCGGATCGGAGTCGAAGCTGTTCTGCACGGAGCCCGGGCCCGGAATCGTGTCCTGCGATGGCAGGCGGAGCAGTCTCAGGGTGCCGTAGTCCGATGCTTTCGTACCGGACTTGTTCCCGGCGTTGGAGTCCACGGCCAGGTATCCCTTGAGAATGCTGCGATTCGACGCGCTCGTCGATTGCGGGATGTAGGTCGAGTAGAGCGAGAACTCCGGAGACTTCTGGCCGGGCATCTGCATCGTCAGGTAGTACGGCGGTTGCAGCGATGCGGCATCCGAACTCGACGGATCGTCAGGAACCTGCCACGCGTCGGTGCGCGAGAAGAACGAGCCGGGGTCTGTCACGTGGTACTGCGCCAGGATCTGGCGTTGCACCTTGAACAGGTCTGCAGGATAGCGAACGTGGCTCATCAGAGCCCCGCTCATGTCGCTGATCGGCTTCACCGTGCCGGGGAAGACCTTCTCCCACGTCTTCAGCACCGGGTCGGAGGCGTCCCAGGCATACAGGGACACCTTGCCCGAGTACGCATCGACGGTGGCCTTCACGGAGTTGCGGATGTAGTTGACGTTGTCCATCCCGAACCCGGTGGTCGACGAGTTCTGCGAGTCGGAGATGGCGTCGCCGTACGAGACCTCCTGCGAGTACGGATACTGATCGCTGGTCGTGTACCCGTCGATGATCCATACGACGCGGCCGTTCACCACAGACGGGTACGGGTCGCTGTCCAGCGTCAGATAGGGCGCGACCTGCCGCACACGCGAGAGCGGGTCGCGGTTGTAGAGGATCTGCGAGTCGTTGTTGACGGCATCTGACAACACGATCTGCTCGTCCTGGAACTTGATCGCGTAGGCGAGGCGCGTGAAGAGGTTGTCGAGCTTCGGACCGCCGTCGCCGGAGTACGTCGTGTACGTCGCCTGCTGACTGCCCGAGCCTGCCGGGTAGTCCAGCTCGACCGGTTTCGAGCCCTTCGGAGCGCCCACGATCGAGTACCGGGGCGAGTCCTGACCGAAGTAGACCCGTGGCTGGTAGTCGCCGAGCGCTCCCGAGGTCGGGATACCCGACTCGAAGAAGTCCGGTTGCCCATCGGCCTGGCGCTTGTTGCCGTACGCGGCGACCAGGCCGTAGCCGTGCGTGTACACGAAGGTCTCGTTGTACTTTCCGGAGTTGCCGAGGCCGGACTGGTGCAGTTCGCGCACCGCCACCACGCTGTCCTGTTCCTTGCCGTCGATCGTGTAGCGGTCGACGTCGAGGTCCGTGCTGAACCCGTAGTACTGACGGAACTGCTGCAGCTGCGCGAATGCACCGGAGACCACGGACGGGTCGAGGATGCGGATGCTCGCTGTGGTGTCGGCATCCTTGCGCAACGCGCCTTGCTTGGCGTCCGTCTTGGCGTCGTACGTGCTCACCTTCACGTTGTCGACGCCGAACGCCTGCTGCGTGGACTTGATCGATCTTTCGATGTACGTCGACTCGATCGTCTTCTCGCTCGGCGCGACAATGAGCTTCTGCACGCCCCACGGGTAGATGACGCCGACGATGATCGCCGACACGATGAGAAGCGCCGTACCGACCAGCGGGTAGCGCCACCGACCGATGAACGCGGTCAGCACGAAGAGCAGCGCCACCACGACGGCGATGCCGGCGAGGATGGCGCGCCCTGGGATGGTGGCGGTGACGTCGGTGTAGGCGGCGCCGTTGACGCGGCCGTCGACCGAGGAGTCCGTGAGCGAGGCGTATCGATCGAGCCAGATGCTCACGGCCTGCAGCAGCAGGTAGAAGGCGGCGATCACGGCGATCTGCACCCGAGCGGCGCGCGAGATGCGCACCTCGCGGCCGTTCACCCGAATGGAGCCGTACAGATAGCAGGTGGCGATCGTCGCCAGCAGCCCGATGATGGTGACGGCCGACATGTATGCCAGCACACTGCGATAGAACGGCAGCGCGAACATGTAGAACGAGACATCGAGATGGAACTGCGGGTCTGTCCTGCCCGCCGGCACCCCGTTCAGCCACAGTGCGGCGGTCTGCCACCTGCTCGAGGATGCGGCACCGGCGAAAAGGCCGAAGATGACCGGGATGCCGTACGTCGCGACGCGACGGAGGGGCTCGACGACCTGCTGGTAACGCCCGACTCCCGAGTCGAGCTTCGCATACACCGGACGCAGCCGGTAGGCGAGGAAGATGCACAGCCAGAGCGGGATCGCCATGGCGAAGAAGCCGATGAGGAACATCGCCCACCCCGCGAACCACTGGGTGGTGAGCACCTCGAGATAGCCGAGCTGGCCGAACCACAGCACATCGGTGTACAGGCTCGTGAAGATGAAGAACGCGATGACGAGCACGGCCACGATGCCGAGCGTGATCCAGATCGCCGCTCGGCGACGTCGACCTGGACGGCCTACTGCTGCGGATGTCACGAATGATCCTCTTGGTGGGGGCGCACGAACCGCACGGTTCGCTGTCGGGCGTCAGGATGCGCGTACCGTGTCGGCGACCGCACGCCCTGAAACATCCATCCTAGGGCGGGCAAGCCGCGCACCGGTCGGACGTCACCTGGGAGTGAGCTGATCGACAATGATGAGTAAGCCGACGGGTCGGTGCTTCAGACGGCTGAGCGTCACGACGCCTTGCAGGTGGGAAGATGCGCGGTGCTCGAGCCGGTGCGCACGGCATCCAGCACTGTGAGCGAGTCCTTCAGCGTCTTGACCGCATAGACGTGCAGGCCGGCCGGGATGTGCCCCGTCACCTCGTCGCAGTTCGAAGCGGGCGCGAGGAACACGGTCGCCCCCGCGGAGCGCGCGCCGAACATCTTCTGCCTGATGCCGCCGATCGGACCGACGTTGCCCTCGTTGTCGATCGTGCCTGTCCCTGCGACGCGGGCACCGCCGTTCAGCGAGCCGGGCGTGAGCTTGTCCATGATGCCGAGTGCGAACATCTGGCCGGCGCTCGGCCCGCCCACGTTGTTCAGTTGGATCGTGACGTCGAACGGGAACGTGTAGTCCATCGTCGCGCCGATGCCGATCACCACCGCACCGGCTGTCTTCTCCGGCGTCACAGTGACATCGTGCTTCTTGCCGCCACGCACGATCGTGATGGTCGCCGGCGTGCCCGCGCCGTTCTTCGCCAGCTGGTCACGCAGCGACTGCACGCCCAGAACCGTGACCCCGTCGACTGCGGTGATCTCGTCCCCGACGTCGATGACACCCTTCGCCGGGCCGTTCGCCACCTGCTTCACCATGATGCGCTGCGAAAAGGTGTAGCCGAGCTCGTTGAGAGCCGCAGCGACGGCATCCTTCTGCGAATCGGTCATCATCTGGGCGTTCTCGGCGTTCTGCTGTTGCACGTTCTGCCCTGGCGGAAACGCGACGCCGACCGGAATCACCGCGCGCGACGGCGACAGCCATGCCTGAATGACCTGGCCCCAGTTGGGCAGCTGGCCCGGCGCGCCGATCTCCGAGACCGTGAGCAGGTCGAGCGACCCCTTCGTCGGGTAGGTCTTGTGCCCGTCCACCACGATGAGCGGCTTCTTCTCGGCAGCGTTCGACGGTGTCTGGCCGACCGGATGGTCGTAGCCGAGCGTGTTGAACACCGGTCCAGGCGCCTCGATCACGTACGGCGCAGGCGAGAGCGCCATCACCAGCAGCAGCACGAACGCCACGACCACGAGTGCGGTGCCGATGCGGCGCGAACGAGGAACGCGGGCGTCGTCGAAGACTTCGTCGCCGGCATCCGCTCCCCCGCCCGCGCTTTCCGCCTGCGCGTGATCGGAGAAAAGCGACACGGATGGCTCCTGTTCGCGACGGGCGGACGGCGGACCAGCCCAGCGTAGGCGATTTCCCACCTGCGGCCCCTGTGCAGCGGTCTAGCGTTGATTCAGACAGTGATTCGCAAGAGACGGCGACGACGGGAAGAGGCATCGCATGTCCGATGACGACCGGAACGACTCCGAGGACGAGCTGCGCGAGATGCTGCGGCAGTTCCTGTCGGGAAACGCGTCGTTCGATCCCAGTCAGCTCGCCGGTGCGGCGGGTCTGCCCGGCGATGCTGCGAGCATCCAGGCGCTGATGAGCCAGCTGCAGGGCGCGCTGCGCTCGTCGTCCGACGGCATCGACTGGAACATCGCGCTCGAACAGGGCACGACGATCGCCTCGAAGGATGCGCTGGAGGCGACTCCTGCCGACCGCGCGTCGCTCGACCAGGCGTTCACCGTCGCGGCTCTCTGGCTCGACGAGGTGACGAGCATCTCCGAGCTGATGACGACGCCCGTTCTGATGAGCCGCCGGCAGTGGGTGAAAGACACCATGCCGGTGTGGACACAGCTGGCCGAGCCTGTGGCGACGAGCATCTCGGATGCCCTCACGAATGTCATGCAGGAGCAGGCTCCCGAAGAGATGCGCGGCATGCTGCAGAACGCGGGCCACATCGTACGAGCGGTCGGCGGCACGCTGTTCGCCGTGCAGCTCGGCCAGGTGGTCGGGCGGTTGTCGGCAGAAGTGGTGTCCGGCGGCGACGTCGGCATCCCCCTGCTGGGCGACGGCACGGCCGCGCTGCTGCCGCAGAACGTCGCCGCGTTCGGCGAGGGGCTCGACATCCCGTCCGACCAGGTGGCGATCTATCTCGCTGTGCGCGAGTTGGCGCACGCCAGGCTGTTCCGGCACGCGAAGTGGCTGCGGTTGCGGCTGATCACCGCGATCACCGAGTTCGCCCGCGGTGTCACGATCGATTCCGACCGCATGCAGGAGCTCGCGGAGGGTTTCGATCCGTCGAATCCGGACGAGTTGCGCGAGGCGATGGTGAGCGGCGCACTGATCCCTCCGAGAACGGAGGCGCAGGAGGCTGCACTCGTGCGGCTGGAGACTCTGCTCGCCCTCATCGAGGGCTGGGTCGACGTGGTCACCGCACGCGCGACGTCGCGTCTGCCGAAATCGGACGCCGTCGCCGAGACCGTGCGGCGCAGGCGGGCGGCAGGGGGTCCGGCGGAGTCGGCGTTCGCCACGCTCGTCGGCCTCGAGCTGCGCCCCCGCCGGCTGCGCGAGGCCGCCTTCATGTGGTCGCAGGTCACGGATGCGGCGGGCGACGACGAGCGGGACCGCCTGTGGTCGCACCCCGACCTGCTGCCGACCTCGGAGGACGTCGACGACCCGAGTGCCCTCGTCGCGCGGCTGACGGCATCCGCTTCGGGCGTCGAGCCGGAGCTCGACGAGCTCGACGAGGCGATCGCGGCCCTGCTGAACGGCGTGAATCCGGGCGAGGCGCCAGTCGGCGGAGACGGAGACGCACCGCGTTCGGACGACGATCGAGCGTCAGGGAGCGCAGAAGGCGACGAGGGCACGAAGCCGGTGTGAGGTGTCTGCTCGGGTCGCTTTCAGCCGAGCAGATGCCGCAGATAGCGCTCCGGTGCGTCGAGGTACGAGCGCCAGTGTCGTACGAGTTCGAGGTCGCCCCAGGCGGTCTCCCGCATTCCCCACGGGCCGAGTTCGAGAATGCGTGCGCCGGGAAGCGCCGCAAGAACAGGTGAGTGTGTGGCGCAGATCACCTGACCGCGTTGCTCGACGATGCGTTGCAATGTGGCGATCAGCGCGAGCGTCGAACCGAATGAGAGTGCGGCCTCGGGCTCGTCCAGGCAATAAAACCCTGGTGAGTCGAAGCGTGTCTCGAGGATGGCGAGAAAGGACTCGCCGTGACTCATCTCGTGGAATGCCGGCTCCGGACCGCGGCGGGAATTCGACGGATGCTGCTCGAGGTACGTATAGAAGGAGTGCATCGTCTCGGCACGGAGGAAGAACCCCCATCGCCCCGCGCCGACGCCGCGCTGGAGGCCCAGCCAGTCCGAGAGCCGCGACTCGGTGCTCCGCGTACTGTGCTGGGCGTACACCGAACCGCCCTCCGGCGCGAGGCCGTACGCGACCGCGACGCCTTCGACGATCGTCGACTTCCCCGAGCCGTTCTCGCCGACCAGGAACGTGACCCCCGGTGCCGGCTGCAGCCCCTCGTCGAGGAGCTGCGCGATCGCGGGAACGGTTCGTGGCCAGATTCCAGGCCGGTCGTCCGCATCGGGGCTGCGAGAGACCGCGACGACAGGAGGTTGAGTGAACGGGTCGGTCGTGCGCACAGCGACAGTGTGGCAGGCAGGTGCGACGTACCTCGCACGCCTCGACATGTCTCCGCACACCCTGTGGACAGACCCGACAGCCCGGGTCCGAGTGGCGGCATGATGGCGCTCATGATCCATCGCCTCGATCCCGCGGTACCGCTCGTGTGGCGCGACCCGCACACGTTGCAGCTCGGCGTGGATCGCGTCGTGTGCGTCTTCGCGAACATCGCACCGCAGACGGAGCGGATGCTCGCGGCGCTCCGCACAGGCGCCCCGCGTTCGGCGCTCGAGGTGGAGGCGATGAGGGGTTCGCGAGCGGACGCGGCGGAGCAGGTGGACGCCCTGCTCGCCTCGGTCGCCGGCGCGCTCGAAACACCGGAGCCGTCGCCGTCGCCGTCGCCGACCGTCGCCCTCGACGGTGCGGGGCCCACCGCGGAGCGACTGCTTCGCCTGCTTCGCGAGGCGGGGCACAGCATCGTCCTGGGTGATCGAAGTGGTGACAGGGCAGACGACGTGGCCGCGGCGATCATGGTCGGCTCGTACGTCATCCCGCCGTGGCGGCACGGCCATTGGCTGCGGCGCGACATCCCGCATCTGCCGATCGTCATCGGCGACGACGGCGCCCGCGTCGGCCCGTTCGTCGACTCGTCGTACGCCGATCCCGCGCTAGACGGTGATGCCGGTGCACACGACCAAGACCCTTGCCTGCGCTGTCTCTCCCTGGAGCGTCGCGACCTCGACCCCGCATGGCCGGCGATCGCTGTGCAGCTCGACGCCCACGTGCCCGCTCCGGAGCCGACACTCCTCTCGGCGCAGGTCGCCTCGCTCGCGGCACGATGGGTGGATGCCCGGGTGCGCGCGGGCGATCGCTCTCACGCGGCCACGAGCATCCATGTGCACCGCGACGGGAGCGTCAGCGAGCAGACCCACTCGGCTCACGCGCTGTGCGGATGCCGAGCTCTGCCAGAAAACGTGACGGCTCTCGTGGCCCGGCAGCACTCGCAGCCCAGCTCAGCGCCAGTCGG
The DNA here is from genome assembly GCF_054777235.1 of Humibacter antri. Classification (NCBI taxonomy): domain Bacteria; kingdom Bacillati; phylum Actinomycetota; class Actinomycetes; order Micrococcales; family Microbacteriaceae; genus Humibacter; species Humibacter antri. The sequence goes on from NZ_BAAHAW010000021.1 coordinate 279,302, forward strand.
CGTCTCGCGCGGGTGATGCCGACATAGAGCAGGCGACGCTCCTCGTCGATCGCCTCCGGAGTTCGGGCGTAGCCGATCGGGACGAGCCCGTCGCCGAGTCCGACGAGGTGCACGTCGTCCCACTCCAGTCCCTTCGCGGCGTGCAGCGTGCAGAGCGTGACAGCGGCGATGGCGGGTTCGTGCTGCGCCGCCTGTCGTGCAAGGAGATCTTCGGTGAACTGCCGGAACGAGGTGCCGGACGGCGCTTCGTCGACGAGACCCATGATCGCATTGAGCGACTCCCAGCGGTCTCGCACGCTGCCCGCGGACTGCGGGGCATCGAGGGTCCAACCGAGCGAGCGCAGCACGTCGCTCACAGACTGGAAGAGCGGGTCGTCCGACACCGTCAACGAAGCGGCCCGCAGCGTCATCACCGCCTGCCGCACCTCGGGCAGGTCGAAGAACCGCCTCGACCCGCGCATCTGGTAGGCCACCCCGGCATTGCTCAGCGCCGCCTCCAGCGTCACCGCCTGCGCGTTCACGCGGTACAGCACCGCAAGGTCCTGCGGCTTCGCGCCGGCGCGCATGGTCGCGCTCAGCTGGGCGGCGACCGCGGCAGCCTCCTCGGCGTCGGTGGCGTAGCCGGAGAGCGTTGGTGCGGGTTCGCCCGTGGAACACGGTTCCAGAGGCGTGCCTGACTCGTCCACAACGTCGACCGGTCGAAGCGCGTGCAACGTCAGTGCACCGGGTCGTCCGCGCATCAGGCGGTTCGCGGTCTCCACGATGGGCGCGCTCGAGCGATAGTTCTGCTCGAGCCGCACGAGAGTGGCATCCGTGTACCGGCGGGAGAATTCCAGCAGGAACGAGCTGGATGCACCGGCGAACGAGTAGATCGTCTGGCTCGCGTCACCGACGACGCAGAGGTCGGAGCGGTCCCCGAGCCACAGGTCGAGCAGACGCTGCTGAAGAGGCGAGACATCCTGGTATTCGTCGACGACGAAGAACCGGTACTGTTCGCGCACGTGCATCGCGACGGACGGCTCGGCCTCGATCATGCCTGCGCATGCGAGCAACACGTCTTCGAAGTCGAGCTGCCTGCGCTCGTCCTTCAGCGCTTCGTACGCGCGCTGCAGGTCGAGCGCCTGCTCGGCGCTGAGAGCCCCGGGCGCGGAACGCTGCGCTCCGGCGTAGTCGTCCATGCTCAGCTCGCTGACCTTGCGCCACTCGATCTCTGCGGCCACATCGCGCAGGGTGGCTGTGTCGACCCGTAGCCGGATGCGTTCGGCCGCCTGCCCGAGCAGCCTCGCCTTGCCGTCGAGCACGCGCGGCAGGCCGCCCCCGACGACGATGGGCCAGAAGTAGTTCAGCTGGCTCAGCGCAGACGCGTGGAATGTTCGAGCCGCGACCCCGGATGCGCCGAGCGCGCGCAACCTTGTGCGCAGCTCGGACGCCGCGCGACTGGTGAAGGTGAGCGCCATCACGCGGTTCGGCGCGTACACGCCGGTCGCGACACCGTACGCGATGCGGTGCGTGATCGCCCGCGTCTTGCCGGTGCCGGCGCCGGCGAGAACACACACCGGCCCGAGCAACGCCTCGGCCGCGACACGCTGTGCGTCATCGAGCGCGTCGAGCAGTGCCTGGGGGGAGCCTGGATCGCGCTGCTCCGGCACCTCACCGGGCCGCACCGCTCCGGACCCGGCGAAGTCGGTCACGCAACCTCCGCAGGCGGCCGATCCAGCGGCCCTCCGTACCAGTCGCGCACGATCGCGTGTGCGATCGACGAACCACCGGGCAGAAGGATGTCGTCGCGCTGCCGCCAGATGTCGTCACGGCTGAACCAGCGCAGCGCGAGGATCTCCTCGCCGTCGGGACGAGGCTCGGTGTGGCCGGCGACCGCGCGGGCCTCCATGCCGATCATCACGGATGCCGGGAAAGGCCACGGCTGAGACCCGAGGTACTGCGGGTCGGTGACGAGCACTCCCGACTCCTCTGCGACCTCGCGCACGACCGCGTCTTCGAACGACTCCCCCGCCTCCACGAATCCGGCAAGCAGCGACCAGCGGTTGTTCTCCCACAGCGCGTTCGAGCCGAGCAAGAGGCGATCATCGTCGTCGAGAACCCTCATGATCACGGCGGGGTCGGTGCGCGGGAAGATCTCGTTGTTGTCGACGAAGCAGCGGCGCATCCACCCGCCGTGCTCCACGACGGTCGGTGTGCCACAACGCGGGCAATGGGTGTGGGATGCGTGCCAGTTCGCCACCGCGACGGACTCCGTGACGAGACCGGCATCACGGTCGCAGAGGGTTGTGGAGAGCTCGCGCAGGCCCCGCCACGCGCTCTCATCCGCCTGCAGTTCACGGGCAGCGGCATCCGCCAGAACGGAGAGGATCACCGGGGTCCCGGCGGGCTCGTCGGGACCGCCCTCCAGCGTGCGGCCGAGATAGACGCGCGTGAGCGCCGACGTCACCTCGTCGGCGCGGAAGAGTGTGAGACGGGACCCCTCCTCGACGTCCGTCGTCAGCACCCTGCCGTTCCAGAGCGGGAGCACCTTGGTGGACTCTTCGGCGAGCAACTCGTCGAAGAGCGACTCACGGGTACGACTCACGGCATCGCGGTCGACAGCGGATCGCGCCAACGGGAGCGGACCGAGCGGGCGGGGCATGGGCGGATCTCCTCGGAACGGCTGGTTCTGGGTGAGTGGGTTCTGGGGGGTGAGTGGGTTCTGCGTGAACGAGTCTGCGTGATCGAGTCTGAGTGATCCAGTCTGGGCGACTGGGCCTCTCCGGCTGCATCGGAGCAACCGGATCTGGGCAGCCGGGCCTGGGCGACATGGGCTGGCCCACCGGCCTGGCCCGCAGCGCGTGGCGCACTGCCTCGGTGCGCTGGCGGGAGCCTAACCTTGTCGGTATGGCCAGATCCCACCTCACTCTAGCTGCGCTGGCCACGTCGGCCGTGCCCGACCTGGACATCGCCGGCACCCGCAGCTACAGCTACGATCTGCACGGCGATTTCGAGTCAGCGCTGCTCACCAGCCGCGACGGCACGGAGCTGATCATCCGGGTGCCGGCTTCGCAGGACGCCGAGACCGAGCAGAGCGCAGACCTCGTCGCTTTGCACTCGCTCACGCCTGGGGTGCGTGCGCGCTTGCCTTTCGACGTACCCGAATACGTCGGTCAGACCCCGATAGGCGGTACTCGCGCGGTCGTCTACACATTCCTGCCCGGCAGCAAGGTGGCACTCGAGAACGTGCAGCCCGGAGACGGCCTCGCCGCCTCGATCGGCCGGGCGATCGCCGCCATCCATACGCTGCCGACGTCTTTCGTGAGCCAGGCGGGACTGCCGGCACTGACGGCTGCCGAGTGCCTCGCCGCGACGAAGGCACTCATCGCCGCGGCCGATGCCACCGGGCTGGTGCCCGCCGCGCTGTCGAAGCGCTGGAGAGAAGCGGTCGACGACGAGGAGCTCTGGCGGTTCCAGCCGACCGTGATCAACGGGGCCCTGACGATCGACTCCTTCATCGTGCGCGAGGAATCGGTGGTCGGCCTCATCGGCTGGTCCGCACTGCGCGTGGGCGACCCGGCACGCGACCTGCACTGGGTGCTCGGCATGAACGCGGATGCCGCGGAGAGCGCGATCGAGGCGTACTCGCTGGCACGCGGGGCGGCATCCGACCGTAACCTCCTCTTCCGGGCGACGCTCTACGCCGAACTCGAACTGGCACGATGGTTGATGCACGGCCGCGAGTTGCACGACCAGCTCATCGTGGACGATGCCGTGACGATGCTCGACAGCCTCGTGGAGCGGGTGCACGACGACGACGTCGACCCGCTCGCTCCGCACACCGGACCGATCATGGCCGTCACCGATGTGGAGGCACTGCTGGATGCCACGCCGCTCGATCGCGACGCCGGCACCGCCTCGCAGGGTCTCCCCCCTGTCGCAGAGGACCGTCCGCCCACAGACGACGAGTTCGAACGCGACGACGACTGAGCTCGGACGGTCTGGTGCTCCGCCGTCCCGGCTAACAGTTCTGGGGTGCTTCGCGCAGCGGTGACAGTATCGCCGTGAGCGCGGCGAAAGCGAAGACGACGATCACCCCGAGGAGGGTGAACCGATCGCCGACGAGCCCGGCGACGAAGCCTCCTGAGACGGCACCGAGGGCTGCGAGCGTGCGATTCCCCGAGCGTCGGGTGGCGTTGGTTCGGCCGAGCAGCTCGTCGGGGGTGAGCGTCTGCCACAGGACCTGCTCCGGAGAGTTCTCCACGCCCATGGCAAGCCCTTGGAGCGCGAGTCCGACGAACAGGAGCACTCCGCCGACCACGCTCGGAGGAGCAACCGCCACGAGTATCCATGCGATCGGGTAGATCATGCGTGCGACGACGATCACTCGTCCTGCTCCGAGTCGGGCACCGACCCGCGGTGCGAGGGACGCGCCGATCAGACTGGTGACGCCGAACACCGTGAGCAGCAGCCCGAACGTGAAGGCGGAGAATCCCAACGTCCTCAGCGCCAGGAGCGAGAGCACCGTCATCGCTGCACCGTTGGCGATGAACCAGATATGCGTGGACACCGTCAAAGGGCCGAGCGTGCGGTGCCGGTACGTCCACTTCAAACCCTCCCGTATCTCGGCGACGAAGTTCGCCGCACGGGCAGCAGACCGCGGCTCATCGATCCGGATGCCGGCATTCAGCACTGCGTCGACGAGGTAGCTGACCGCGTCGACGACGATCGCCACCGGGGCGCCGAGCAGGCCCACGAGTCCGCCGCCAAGCGCCGGACCGAGAGTCTGGGCTGCGGCGTCCGTCTGGTCGAGCCGGGCATTGGCTTGCCAAAGTCGTGCGCGCGGCACCAGACGTGGGAGCAGCGACTGCGTCGCTGCGAACCCGAACACCGAGAACGCACCGAACGTCAGCAAAGCGGCGACCAGCATCCAGACCTGCAGCACACCGGATAGCCACAGGAGGGGGACGGACCCCAGTGAGAGCGCCCGCCCCACGCTGGCCCACACCAGGATGGGCTTGCGCCGCCAACGGTCCGTGTACACCCCGGCAGCAAGCCCGAGCAACGCGTACGGCACGAACTGCGACGCGTTCACCACACCGACCTCGAACGGTGTCGCGTGCAGCAACTGCACCACCAACACCGGCATCGCCACCGCGGTGACCGCCGAGCCGAACGAACTGACCGTGGCCGCCGTCCAGTACCGGGCGAACGAAGATCGGGAAGCCGAAGCATCCACCTCGCCCATCGTCCGCCCTCCTCTGTCGGCTTGGACTGTCGGCTTGGACCCGACGGTAGCCGAGAACTCGATACCGACCGCGCAAACCTGCGGTTGCCAGGGCGCCCGCAAATGCGGTCCCCCGCGCCACCATCTTGCCGTTCGCCGGGGGCGGTCGGAGCGCGTTCTTCTCGGTGGTCGTCCTGGTCGTCGTGTTCGGGATCCCGCAGCGCGCGAGCACCCGTAGACCGGCCGGATACGCTGAGCTCGTGGCCCAGGTAGTCGTCTATGGTGTGCGTGAATCGCTCACCAAGCATCGTTCCGCCCTGTCCGAGGCGATCCACGAATCGATCATGGTCGCCCTCGAATACCCGCCCGAGAAGAAGTTCCAACGGTTCATCGCACTCGACGGTGATGACTTCGTCTATCCCGACGATCGAGGGCCGAACGACACGATCATCGAGATATCGATGTTCGAAGGCCGCTCGGAAGCAGCCAAGAGGGCTCTCATCGCCGAGCTGTTCGCCCGCATCGAGACGAAGGTCGGCATCGGCCAACAGAGCGTCGAGATCACGCTCTACGAGACGCCGAAGGCCAACTGGGGCATCCGCGGCCAGAACGCGGCCGATCTTGCGCTCGGCTACCGCGTCGAAGTGTGAACCGCAGGGAGGCACAGGAGCGGTGCACGACCTGGAGGTCCTGTGCCGATGCGGTGCGCCCGACTGATTCGCCCGCGGGCGAATCCCTCACCGCGAGGCTGGCGCAGTGAGGGGCCGAAAGTCATCCGGTTTGCGAAACCCCCTCCGGGATGTGTCCTGCAGGTCATCAGTGGAGCGGCAGCATAATGATTCAATGCCCGGTCCGACGATCAAGATCGCCCGCACGATAGCTCAGGCGCGAACCTGTTTCCCCGTATTCGCCGAGCTACGTCCTCACCTTGACGAGGAGTCGTTCCTCGACCGATGGCAGGTGCAGGCCCGAGCCGGATACGAGATCGCATACGTCCAAGACGACGAAGGCGTGGTCGTCGCTGCCGCAGGCTACCGCGAGATGACCACAATGGCGTGGGGTCGCATCCTCTACCTCGACGACCTCATTGCTCGATCCGATCACGTGGGAACCGGTCTCGGCACGGCGTTGCTCCGATACCTGCAAGACGAAACGCGACGACGCGGATGCGACGAGCTGCACCTCGATACCGGCTACACCCGCCATGCCGCGCACCGCAGCTACCTTCGCAACGGGTTCGACATGGTGTGCCACCACATGGCCTGGCCCGCCGCTTGACCCTCGGCCATCGATAACGGGACTGCCGCACGGACAGGAGACCGAGATGACCAGGCGACGGCGACGGCCGCGCAGGTGCCCTGGCCGTTGTTCCGCCGCACAAGATTGCAGACAAGCTGCATTGCGGACAGGATGCCTAATCCAGCGTCGATTCGACGGCCATTGTGGCTTCGCCGCACGACGCGCACTACGCAACGGCCGATCCTTTCGGGAGCTGTTCAACCGTCAACGGCCGTCACGCCGCGGCGAAGCCGCTCCCTTCCGCGCCCGTGCTTGCCCGCCAGAGCCGGAGCAGTTCGTGCTCATCCACGAGCTCCGTCGGCCGAACGACCCGGTCGTCGGAGACGTAGTAGAACGCCGCATCGACCAGGCCTGGATCGATGCCACGCCATTGCGAGAACGCCAGGCGATATAGCGCAAGCTGAAGCTGCTTGCTCGCGAGGTCGGCATCATCCTTCGGCGGTTTGCCGGTCTTCCAGTCCACGATCTCGTAGCGTCCGTCACTCTCATAGACCGCGTCGATCTTGCAGATCACGAGGTGGCCGTCGAAAGGCAGATGGATCTCGCGCTCGACCTCCACCGGTTGCCGATCAGCCCACGGCGAACGCTCGAATGTGCGCTGCAGCGCGGCCAGCCGTTCCCGCTCCAGCTGGTCGGCGGATCTGTCGGCGTCGAGTTCCGGCCCATCACCATCGCCATCGCCATCGGCCCGGCCCGGCGTCAGCGGCTCCTCGTCGAGCTCCGCAGCGAACGCATCGATCACCTCCGTCCCACCCGCGACGCCGGCACGGCGCTCCACCCACGCGTGGAACAGTGTGCCCAAGCGTGTCGCACGATACGGCCGGTCCGGCATCGGTCGACGAAGCCCCTGCGCCACCTCACCCGGAGTGTCGATGTAGTCCTTGAAGCGGGATGCCGGCACACGCGTCGGCACCGTGACGACGCCGGATGCCCGCAGCATCCGGTCGCGCTCCCGCAGCAGCAGCTCCACGTCGTGGGTCCAGCGACCCGGCCTGCTCGGGTCCGCGCTGCGCACCAGTTCGGCAGCGCGCTCGACCGTGGCCCTGCGACCGCCGAGCGGATCGACCGGCCACCTGATGGGCTCGGCGCCCTCGCCCAGCGGGTTCTCGTCGTGCACGGAAGCCTCCGGCAGCGCAGCGACGATGCCCGTGTCGGCCAGTTCGCTCAGGTAGCGGCTCGGGCGTCGCGGCTGCTTCTGCGTCGACCAGAACGACCCGGTCAGCAGAAGGGAGTGCCTGGCGCGCGTGACGGCCACGTAGGCGAGCCGCCGCTCCTCGCGTTCGTAGTGTTCACCGACCTCGTCTTTGAATCGCTGCCTGGCCTCCTTCACTTCCTTGCGCGTGGTCGCCTCGCGCCAGTCGAAAGACGGCAATTCGTCCGCATCACCGCGAAACTCCCACGGCAGTCGCCCGAATCCGAGCCACGCGCCCGTGCCCTCGTTCGGTTTCGCGGGCAGTTCCTCCTCGACCAGTCGCGGTACGACGACGTGGTCCCACTCGAGTCCTTTCGACCCGTGCACTGTGAGGATCTGCACGCACCCCGGCTCGGGCTTCTCCGACCTGGGTGCGAGCGAGTCGCGTTGCTCGGCCTCACGCAGCCAGCCGAGGAACCCGGGCAGACCCGCCGTCTCGCTGACTGCCAGGTAGTCGGCGAGGGCATCGAAGAAGGCATCCATCGCCCCGCGACCGCCGGTGCGGAACTCGTTGGCCGCCAGTTCGATGTCGAGGCGGAACTCTTGCTCGACCAGTGTGACGAAATCGAGCAGGTCGAGCCCGCTGCGTGCCCTGAGGCGAGCGAACAGGCGGCCGGCGTCGCGCATCCTGGCCAGCCCGGCATCGGAGATGCCCTGCAGCATGCGGTGCCCGTCGGGCGCGTGAACGAGCGCGTCGAGTGCGTCGACGACGGATGCCTGCTCGCTGTCGATCACGCTGGCTCGCATCGATGCCCGTACGTCGGCATCCAGCCGCTGCTGCTTGTAGTCGTGCTCGGCGAGCCAGCGCGCCGCATCCCGCAGCCCGCGAAGGTCGCGCACGCCGATGCGCCACCGTCCACCGGAAAGCAGTCGCACCAACTCGGACCCGGCGGTCGGATCGTCCACCACCCTCAGGGCGCTGACCAGGTCTGCGATCTCCGGCTCGGCGAGGAGTCCGCCGACGCCCAGCACGTGGTATTTCACACCGTGCTCGCGCAGGGCGGCCGTGAACGCGGACTGCGTTCCGCGCGAGCGGAACAGCATCGCGGCGCTCGGCACCGCGCGACGTCCTTGCGCGTCGAAGACCGGCCGATCATCGACATCCAGCACGGAATATGCGAGCCGCTCTTTCAGCCAAGCGGCGGCTGCATCCGCCTCATCGGCAACCGTCTCGACGAACACGGTTTCGATGTCCCTGGTGCTCGCCGCCGGCGACGGCGTGAGTACATCGACAGCGACTCTGGACCGGGCCGTGAGGGGCTCGACCAGGCGGTTGGCCGCATCGAGGATCCGAGTGCCGTTCCGCCAGCTCGTGCTGAGCCCGTAGCGACGAACGCCTTCGGTGCGCGGCTCATGCGTGCCTCCCCTGTCGCGGTCCGTTGAGCCCTCCCTGGCCGCCTCGCCGCTGGTGCCGAAGGTCTCCGCGAACTGGTCGAGGTTCGACGCGCTCGCTCCGCGCCAGCCGTAGATCGACTGATGAGGATCGCCGACGGCCATCACCGGTCGGCCTGCGAACAGCGCAGCCAGGAGCCGAGTCTGCACGACGGACGTGTCCTGGTACTCGTCGAGAAGCACCACCTCGTGTCGTTCGCGGATGCCCCGTGCCACGTCGGCCGACCGCTCGACGATCTGCAGCGCGAACGCCACCTGATCGGAGTACTCGACGAGCCCGCGGCGCAGCTTCTGCGCGTCGAATGCCCGCGCCAGATCGAGCAGGAGCGGCAGGTGCCCGACGGCGCGCACCGGTTCCACAACCTCTTTCAAGTAGGAGCCGGGTCCGCCGTTCGGCAGCTCCTCGAGACGCACGAATTCTCGTGCCATCGCCGCCACGGCAACCGGATCGGCCGTATTCTCGGCCACCGCGTGGGCGAGCTGCAACACGGCGCGCGTGACCTGGTCGACGGACTGGTCGAGGTCGTGCAGCCGCGGGTCACCGCTGGAGATCACGACGCTTCGCGCGAGCTGCCAGGCGGATGCCTCCCCCAGCACGGTTCCATCGCCCTCCCGCCCGAGCAGCAGCGCGTTGTCGCGGTAGATGGTGTTCGCCAACGAGTTGTAGGTGGCGACCACGGGCGGATCGAACTCGTCGGGCTCGTCGATGAGTCCGGCGCCGGCCAACCGCGCAATGCGGTCACGGATGCGTTCACGCAACTCTCCCGCTGCCTTGCGGGTGAACGTCAGGCCGAGCACTCTGCCGGGATCCACCAGGCGATTGGCGAGCAGCCAAAGCACCCGGAACGCCATGGTCTCCGTCTTGCCGCTCCCTGCGCCCGCCACGACGAGCGCCGGAGTGAGCGGAGACTCGATCACCGCTCGCTGCTGATCGGTGGGGCGGTGGGTGCCGAGAGCGTCGGCGATGGCATCCGCACGCACGATCTCCGCCACTCGGCCGGGCCCGTCACCGACCTCCTTCACCACGTCCTTCTCATTCACCGCAGATCGCCCCCACCCGGTGAAGGCGGCGCACCGCGAATCCCGGACGGTGTTCATCGAGCTCGGCCTTGCCCTCGAACTCGGCCACCGCGATCGCCTGCGCGGCCTGGCGGATGCGCTCCCGGAAAGCCTCCAGCCCGTCCTCGTCTAGAGCCGACTGCGCGCCTTCCCGATAGGACTTCGCCCGCACGCCGTCGCGCACGAAGAGCAGCTTCGCCCCGGCGCCGCGATGCGGTGCGAACGGCTCGCACAGCTCGTCGAGCTGCCCGGAGGCGTAGGCGAGCTGGTAGACGCCGAGCTGCGGCATCTCAGCCAGCTTCGCCGCGCTCGTCTCCGGCTTGCCGGTCTTCAGGTCGACGATCGTGATCCCTCCCGACGGGTCGACCTCGACCCGGTCGATCTTGCCGTGCACCTGGGCACGGCCGACATCGAGGCTGAACCCGGTCTCGGCCGCCACGAGTCGCGTTCCGGAACGCGCAGCATCCGCGAGATACTCAGCGACCCCCTGCACGAGTCGCCGTGCGGCGCGCTTCTCGCGTGCAGAGATCCACGGCGCTTCGAACACGAGCTCGTTCCAGCGCGACTCCACCGCCGCGAAAAGCGCATCGATCGCCGGATCGTCCGCCGTCTCCATCGCCCAGTGCACGATGGTTCCAATGCCCATCGAGGTGCTCGTGCTCGATCCGGCGATGTGGTCGAGAAACCAGTCCAGCGGCGACTCCTCGATCGCCTCGATGCGCGATGGCGCGATCGGAATGACCTCGGCATCATCGAACAGCGGCGCGCTGGTCGACGGTTCGAGCATCCCCTGCCACTGCGCCGGGTCGGCGCCCGTCACACCCGATGAGGCCAGCGCGGCCAGCGCTGACGCCGCTTCGCTGCGCGCGGCGCTCGTCGCCTCGCCGCGGGTGAGTTCTCTGCGCAGCCTCCCCGTGAGCCCGCGAAGGGTAAGAGCAGGAGCCGAGACATCCACCCCCGGCGTTCCCAGCGGTGCCAGGCCGAACAGCACGCTCGGGGACTCGTCGTCGTCGGATGCGGCTGCGAGTACGACCTGCCTGCTGGCTCGCGACACGGCGACTGCGAACATGCGCAGCTCGTCGGCGGCCACCTGTTTGCGCGCGTCGAGCACCACATCCGGTTCCTCCGCTGCCGCCCTGACCAACGCGTCGGTGTTCAGCAGAGTTCCGCGCACGCGCAGATCGGGCCAGACGCCCTCCTGCAGGCCGGCGACGATCACGACGTCGAATTCCTGCCCGACGACGCCGGACGGCGTCGCCACGAGAACCGACTCGGCGATACGGGTCGGTGAGAGCGTGTCTTCTGGCACATCGGCGTCGAGTACGCGAGAGAGGAACACCGACGGCGGCGAATCCGGCTCACGCTCACCGAAGCGTTTGGCCGCGGTGAACAGCGCCACCACGCCGTCGAGATTTCGATTCGCCTCGGATGCCGCAACACCCGATCCCGATGCCGCCTGCCGCCATTGCTCCCCGCGTCCGGTGCGTTCCCAGACCGTCCACAGCAGCTCTTCGATCCCCGCTCCGGCGACGGATGCCTCCCGCACAGCATCCAGGGTGCGTGCCAGCCGGTCGGCGTCGCGGGCGATGCGGTGGTCGATGGTGGCAAGGCGGCCGGGTGCGGCGAGGGCCTCGACAAGGAGATCGTCGGCGGGCCGTATCCCGCCCGATGCCACCTCCTCCGTTCGCAGGGCGACCCGCAACCGTCGCACGGCCAGCCGGTCCAGGCGCCCGAACGGGCCGAGCAGCATGGCCGTCGCGCCAGCGATGTCGAGCGGCGAGCGGCCGATTCCACGATCGACGATGTCGAGCAGCGCCCTGGCCGCCGAGTCGTCACGCAGGGCGGTTGACGCACTCGTCGTTCGCACCGGCACCTCGGCCACGGCGAGGGCTCGAGCCACGCCATCGATCAGTGCGCCGGAGCGCACCACGACGGCCAGCCGAGACCAGGGCACGTCGTTCATGAGATGCCGCTCCCGCAGCACGCGTGCCATGGCGGCCCACTCTCGCGCGGGCGTCGGCGCCTCGATGGTGAGCAGCGGGTCGAGCGATTCGTCGGCGATCCGAGCCGGAAGCGCGCCCCGGTGGCCGACGACTCCTGCCGTGCCCACACGCTCGGTCACCCTTTGTGTGAGCTCGCGCAAGACGGGCGGCTGCCGGTGCGCGACACGTAGAAGGCGGACGGGCATCCCGAGAGCGAAGCGACCGACCACGTCGGCCGAGCCGCCGCGGAAGACGCTCGTAGAGGCATCCGGATCGCCGAACGCCACCACAGTCACACCACGCGAGCGAAGGGCCTCGATCAACGCCAGCCCCAGCTCCGTCGCCTCCTGCAGGTCGTCGACGGCTACGAGCTTCAGCCGCGCGACAGCGTCGCTGACCTCTCCGCGCTCCAATGCGGCGACGGCGAAACGTGCCAGCTCGGCCGAGTCGAGCTGGTCGGGGCGTGCCTGGGAGATGGATGCGAGATAGTCGTCGATGAAGTCGGCCGCAGCGATCCACTCCGCATGCCCGCGCGTTCGGCCGAGTTCGCGCATCCGTTGCGGCGTCACGCCGCGCTCGGTCGCCCGGGCCATCAGCTCGCGCAGCTCGGTGCGGAACGAGCGCAACCCGCGCACCGTCTCGCCCAGGTGGTCGGGCCACCGCGGGCTCGCCGCCGCATGCGGCGCCGATACCTCGGCATCTTCCATGTGCCCCGCCAACAGGGTCGCGACGTCGGCGTCCTGCTCCGCCCCGGTGAGCAGGGTCGGTGGCTCTGTTCCTGCGCGGATCGCCGCCTGCGTCACGATGCCGAACGCGAGCGAGGACACGGTACGTGCAAGAGGTCCGTTGACCGCCTGGCCGATCCGCAGGCCCAGTCGGTCGCGCAGACGTGTCGCACTCAGGCGATCGAAGGTCAGGGCGAGCACCGACTCGGGGTCGAATCCGCAGCGATGCACCCGGTCGGCCAGCAGTTCGACGAGCGTCGTCGTCTTGCCTGTGCCGGGGGCCCCGATGACGACGGCGGATGCCCGAACATCGATTCCGAGCACCCCCCGCTGCGACGCGTCGAGGTCGGTGGCGCTCGCGACGATCGGGTTCTGGTGCATCACGCCCCTTACGGTATGAGACACCGCCGACAACGATGCCCCGACACCGTTGGCCGGGGCGAAGTCCTAGCTGCCGGCATCCGCCGGGTGTTCGTTCTGCCGACAGTGAACTGCACAGAACGGGTCGCGCGGCTGCCGTAGTGTGACTGACACCCGCGAACTCAAGTCGGAAGGCACCTGAAGTGGATATTCGCATCGGCATCGTCAACGCCCCCCGTGAGCTCAGCTTCGAGTCGACCCAATCGGCCGCAGAGGTCGAGGCGGCCGTCAGTGCGGCGCTCGGCAGCGACGCCGGCACGCTCGAACTCCGCGACGAGCACGGCAGCCTCTTCATCGTGCCGACCGCCGGAATCGGCTACGTGCAGATCGGCAGCGAGGAATCCCGCCGGGTCGGCTTCGTCGCGTAGTCTCTACCCTGCAATGGAGCTTCTGTTCATCACGCTGGGCGGCGCCATCATCGGCCTGATCGCCCGCTACGCACTCCCCTACCGCCACGCGCATGGCAGCGTGCTCGTGCCGGCGTTCGGCGCAGGGCTCGCCGCGGCAATCTGGGTGGCGCTCACCTGGGCGGGCCTCAAATGGAACGGCGGCTGGATCTGGTGGATCACCATCGTCGCGACCGCCGTGCTCACGGTCGGCGTCGATCTGCTGCTGGGGGCACTGCGAACCAGGGGCGACGAACGCCGCCTGCACCACTTGACCCGAGCGGGCGTGCCTTCGGCAGGGACCTGAGATGAGCGAGTCGGAGGCGTCTGACGAGCCGGATCAGATCGCTGATTCCGTGCCCGGCGCCGAGTTGCGCACCCAGGGCATCCCGAATCTGAGGGATATCGGCGGCTACGCGACCACGGACGGCAGGAGCGTGCGTCTCGGCCTCGTCTACCGTTCCACCGCGCTCGGCCACGCGACCGCCTCCGACCTCGAACTCCTGGCCTACCTCCGCCTCCGCACGGTGTTCGACCTCCGCACGCCCGCCGAACGCAAGGCGGAGCCCGATCGGCTCCCGCCCGGCGCGAGAGACCTGGATCTCGACGTTTTGGCGGACTCCCCGGGGTCAGCAGCGGCGCGCATCCCCGAGGTGTTCGCCCACCCCGACGAGGCGAGCACACTGCTGGCGAAGACCGACATGGGCACGATCTTCGACCAGATCTACCGCGGACTGGTATCGCTGCCGAGCGCGCTCGCCTCTTACCGCACGCTGTTCCGCGACCTTTCCGAACCGTCCACGCTGCCCGCGCTCTACCACTGCACGACGGGCAAGGACCGTACCGGCTGGGCGACCGCGGCGCTCCTGACCCTGCTCGGTGTCCCGGGCGAGTCGGTCATGAAGGACTACCTGCTCAGCAACACCTACCTGCGTCATGCCCTGCAACCGATGCTCGACTCCTTCGCCGAGCGTGGCGGCGATCCGGAACTGTTGAAGCCCATCCTCGAGGTCAGGCCCGAATACCTGCAGGCGGCCTTCGACGAGTTGCGCTTGCGGTTCGGCACCATCGAGGGCTACTTCACAGAAGGTCTCGGACTCGGCCCCGACTCTCAGAAGCGCCTCAGCGACCTCTTCCTGGAGTGATGGCTCGATTCCTGGAGCGGTGGCCTTCAGGCGGTGAGCCCCAGCGCGTCCATTCGCCTGGTGTGGGCTCCGATGACCTCGGTGAACACCGGTTCGGTGCGTTCCTCGTCTGAACGTTGATTGCCCGAGAGCTTCAACGCCGACCGGGCGACGAGCAGGGTGTCGCCGACGAGCCTCCTGCCCCACATCGCCAGCCGCGAGCCGAGCGTCGCATCCGCCTGGATCTCCAGCTCCAGGATGCCCGCCAGCTGCTCCGTGCTGCTCTGCGCGCCGAGCAGGCTCGCCGCCCGCGGTCCTACATCGCCTGGAAGTCCTCGAGCCAAGCGCATGAAGAAGTCGCTGAGCAGGCCGTCGGTCACGTACACCGCGAGCAGCGTCTCCTGCCAGTCGCGGCCGATCGTGATCGCCTGGAACCCGTCGATCGCTCGCGCGAATGGCGCCATCACGTCTGCGGGCTCTGCTTCGTGCCTGCGGATCTCAGCCACCACGGCTTGGTGCTTGCTGAGCGCGGCGCCCGCCGTGAGCGAGATGGTCTCTTTGCTCGTCAGCGACGGCACCTTCTGCACGACGCCGGAGAGCGTCTCGAAGGCCTGCAGCTGCAGATAGGCGACCTGTCCGAGAAAGGGCAGCAGGTCGGGGGCGATCTCGTGCAGGTCCACCCGTGTTCCGGATGCCTGTTCGCGTCGCGGCTTCAACTTCGGCGCGTCGACGGGCGCCGTCCTCCGGGCGAACCAGGGTGTCACGAAACCCAAGCTTAGAGGCGATCGCGCGCAGCGCCGCGAGAGCCGCTCACGGCCCAGCCGGTCAGTCGCCGGGGTTCGTGCTGCGCGGCCGAACCCCTCAACCGCGCTGCGAGCGCTTCGCGCTCGACCGACTCAATCGGGGCTGGGCCGTGAGCGAGCTCACGGCCCAGCCCCTCAATCGCCGGTAGACTGGTCTGGCCGTCGGCGCAGGATCGACGGCCACCGTGCCCTCGAAGACATGATCAACCGTTCGGGCGCGGCCACGCGGATCGACCTCGATCCGCCTCATCACCTTCGACAGGCAGACAACACGTGACGTTCTCCGATCTGAACATCGATGCCGACATGGTGCAGGCACTCGCTGCACAAGGCATCACCGAACCCTTCCCCATTCAGCAGCAGACCATTCCGCTGGCGCTCTCCGGCCAAGACATCATCGGCCAGGCCAAGACCGGCACCGGTAAGACGTTCGGCTTCGGGCTCCCGCTCATCCAGCGCCTCGGGCTGGACCCTGCTCCCGGCGTGCAGGCACTCATCGTGGCGCCCACGCGAGAACTCGCCATCCAGGTCGCCGAAGACCTCGAACTGGCGACATCGGGCCGCTCCACGACGATTGCGTCGATCTACGGCGGCAAGGCGTACGAGGGTCAGATCGAGCAGATCAAGGCGGGTGCGCAGATCGTCGTCGGCACGCCCGGCCGCCTACTCGATCTTGCCGGCCAGCACCTGCTCGACCTCTCGCACGTGCGCGAGATGGTGCTCGATGAAGCGGACCGGATGCTCGACCTCGGCTTCTTGCCCGACGTCGAGCGACTCTTCTCTCTCACCCCCGCCACCCGGCACACGATGCTCTTCTCGGCCACCATGCCTGCGCCGATCGTGGCGCTGGCTCGCCGGTTCATGACACGCCCGATCCACATCAGGGCATCCGATCCCGACGAGGGCCTCACGCAGGCGAACATCAAGCACCTCATCTACCGTGCGCACGCGCTGGACAAAGACGAGGTCATCTCGCGCATCCTGCAGGCGGACGGCCGCGGCAAGACCGTGATCTTCACACGCACGAAGCGCGCGGCGGCCAAGCTCGTCGAAGAACTTGCCGACCGCGGATTCAACGCGGCCGCCGTGCACGGCGACCTCAGTCAGGAACAACGCGAGCGCGCGATGAACGCGTTCCGTGCAGGCAAGCGAGATGTGCTGATCGCCACGGATGTCGCCGCGCGCGGCATCGACGTGATCGACGTCACGCACGTGATCAACCACACGATCCCTGAGGATGAAAAGGCCTATCTGCACCGCGTCGGCCGAACGGGTCGCGCCGGCAGACAGGGCACGGCGGTCACCTTCGTCGATTGGGACGACCTGCACAAGTGGGCGCTCATCAACCGGGCGCTGGACTTCGGTCAGCCGGAGCCGACGGAGACCTATTCGTCCTCGCCGCACCTGTTCAGCGACCTCGGAATCCCGGAGAACGTCAAGGGTCGACTCAAGCCCACGCCTGCGCCGAAGGGCGACCGCCCGCGCGGCCAGGCCGACGGTGGTGCTGAGGTTCAGACATCCGGTTCCGAGGGCCGGTCGCGCAACCGCCGCCGCACGAAGAACAGCTCGGGCACGCAGACCGCCGTTGGCGCGGATGCCCAGGTCGCCGGCGAGAAGGTCGCCACCGGTACGCACGACGGTCAAGGTCATCAGCATCACGACGGCAATGCGGCACCGGGCCGTCGTCGCCGTCGTCGCCGACCCTCCGGCGGCGCCCCCGCCGCGCAGTAGGTAGCCCTTTCGCTGCAGCGAGGACTGATCCGCGGGGCGGCGGGCGCTTGACCCGCCGCCCCGCCGCGGTCAGTACGCTCCGAGATCCTGCCAGGGTCCGCCTCGAGTACCAGGCTTGTCATCACGGCTCCACCATCTGGCGCGCCAGAGATGCCCGTTGAAGGCCACGAGGTCACCGTCGCCGTAGATCCACGAGTCTGTCCAGCGCGCAACTCGACCTTGCGACGTGGTGACGGGCTCGCCGACCTCTGACCATGCGCTCCACGGGGAGGCGCCGGGAACCTGGTTCCTGGTGTACCACTGCGCAACGAAGACGCGATCCTCGTAGATGACCCGTTCCCCTGCTCGATAGACCGTCGTGGCCTTCCAATCGGGATACGTCACCAGCGACGCGATCGCTCCTTTCAACGCTGAGGCCGCCGCATCGAGCTGGTACTGGAAGGGGAATGGCGCGTCGTCGGAGCGCTGCGCTGTGGCAAGTGCGGCGGGGAACGGTCTCCAGCTGTCCAACGTGTAGTGCGACTCCGGCAGGGCTTTCGCCGCCGCGATGAGGTCGCGGAGCGCCGTGTGATCGGCGGTTGGCGCACCGAACACCTGCAGGTCCGCGAGCTGCATGAGAGTGCCGTCTCTGGAATTGCCGCCGCTGCGCAGCTTGCTGCTGATGACGCGAACGAATGATGCCGACACGGGGGTGTCGAGCACGAAGTCCCGCGGCGCTGCAGTGCTGCCATCGTCGCCGGTGACGGACGCCACGGTCGTCCAGTCACTACCGTCTGCTGACAGCTGCACTCGGTAGTCGACGGCGAAGGCGCCGATCGCGTACAGCTTGATGTCGTTCACATCGAACGGTGCGCCGAGAGCGACAGCCGCCCATTCGGTGGCATCCGGAGAGGAGTGCCGCCCGACGTCGCTCGTCCAGCCGTTATCGGTCTTGCCGTCCACGAGGAACTTCGGAGCCCAGCCCCACTGCTCGAAGCTGCTCGGCGTGGTCGATGACACCACCACCGTTCTGCCGAGCGCGACATCGTCTCCGGCCGAGTACGCGAGGGGCAACGGTATCGAAGGGGGCTTCGGGGGCGCAGCCGTCTTGCCGTCGTCGTTGTAGACCTCGATCTCTGCGAGGCCGGCCCGGTATCCGTCGCCCGTTTCGTTCATCGCCAGCACCTGCACGCGCACGTATCGTGCCGTCACCGTCGAGAACGACAGCGTCGAGGCACCGGATGCCCGTCCCTGCCCCGTCTTCTCGGCGACCGTCGTGTACGTCTTGCCGTCACTGGAGACCTCGATGCGGTAATCGCGAGGGAAGGATGCGCCGTAGTCGAGCAGGTTTCCGGCGGGATACAGGTCGACGCGGTCAACCGACTCAGCCCTCCCGAGGTCGACGGTGAGGTGCGCCTGCGCCGACGAATCGGTGGCGGGTGTCGCCCATCCGTTGGTCTCGGTAGCTCCGAACCGCACGCCGTCCGTCGCCTGGGCGGCGGACCACCCCGCCGCTGAATCGACTGCATCCGTGGTCGCGAACGCACCGGCGGCGAGGTTGACGTCGTCGGGCGTCGGTCGCTTGTCGTAGTCGTATCCTGCAGGCAGCTCGTAGAGCACCGATTCACCCTCGTCGAGGTGCAGTGCCAGGTCTCCGCCTGAGAACGCCACCGGCTCCGGCTTGCCCGTCTTCCTGCTGACCGTCTGCAGCGAGTCGATCGCTTTGTCGAAGCCGAGAGTCGTGTTGATCGGCTTGGTGAAATCATTGTTCACCACCATCAGATAGTTGCGCCCGGTCTCGCGATCGCGCAGATACGACAGTGTGAGATCGTCACCCGCCGGTGCGTGCACGAAGAAGTCCGACGGAACGGCGGGGCGACCCCAGGTCTGACCGTTCAGGTACACCTCCTCGGCGTCGAGCTTCATCAGTGTCGGGCCGAGCGCATGGATCTCGGAGTTCAACTCCTGCACCGGTTGGTAGAGGTCGGTCTTCTCACCGGTCGGACTCATGATCGCCTGCGTGAAGTTCTCGCCACGGTTCGTCGGCGTCCACCAGGTGAAGTACGAGAGCTGCTTGTACCCGTACGCCATCGCCATGTTCGCCTCGTAGCGGATCTCGGTCGCGTTCGTGCGGCGATAGTTGTTCACGAC
The DNA here is from genome assembly GCF_054777235.1 of Humibacter antri. Classification (NCBI taxonomy): domain Bacteria; kingdom Bacillati; phylum Actinomycetota; class Actinomycetes; order Micrococcales; family Microbacteriaceae; genus Humibacter; species Humibacter antri. Next base: position 298,751 of record NZ_BAAHAW010000021.1, read on the forward strand.
CCCGACCGATTGCAGGTAGGTGGCCGTCTTGGCCCCGGTGCGCAGACCCACCTGCCGCACAGCATCCATGTTGCCGAGGAAGCCCTGGTAATCAAGGCTGTTCGCAGTCCAACCGAACGGATAACGGTCGTACATGAGGTAGTCGCCGTTGCCCACCAGATCGACCCAGCTCTGCATCGCCGCCGCCGCCGCTTGGTCCGAGCCGTATGAGCCGCTCGGCAGAAAGTTCAGGTGCGCGTAATAGTCGGGTGCGGCGGCCTTGATGTCCTTGTACGCGCGAGCAAAATCGGCGGCGTTCGAGGGTTCGTCGTCCACATAGAACCCGCCAACGCCTGGCACATCGGTGTAGTCGTTCGCCATCGCCGTGATCTGGTCGTCCGTCATCGTGGCGAGGTTCGAGGACCGGTCGTCGGCGACACCGATCTGGATGCCGTGCTTGGCAGCCAGCGCAGCCAACGCGAGTTGCGTGCTCTTGGCCGTCAGGTCACTCGTCGGAACCGTCTGCAGGTAGTCGATACCGCCGTCGGCCAGGTTTGCCACTTGTTGGTCGTTGACGTACTGCTCCGTCACTGGCCAGAAGGCGGTGATCAGGAACTTGTCACCGGGGCGCTCGATCGTGTCCTTCACTGTCACCGGAATACTCACAGTGCGATCGATGCCGGTCGCGGCGAGCGTGATCGTGCTCGTACCGGGTGCGACGCCGGTGACCATGCCGGCCTGATCGACGGTCGCGACAGCCGAGTTCGACGACGACCACTGCACCGGCACCTGGCCGGTCGCCGAGCTGGCGTGGAACGGCAGGTGGTCGACACCACCCGTCTTCAGCAGAAGCGCCGGCTTGTCGATCGAGAGCGTCACGCCAGGTGTGCCGAATGCCGCCAGCTCGGAGAGCTGTACAAGATATCCGTCTCCGCCCGGCGGACCGCCGCGTTGTTCGACGTCGAGGCGAACCGTTCGAGCGGTGACCGGGGTGGGCGGATCGATCACAACGGGCGCAGTGGGAGCGCTCGTCTGGGTCAGCGCCCTACTGAACACAGGAGTGCCGGAGTCGTCGAGGAGTTGAAGGGTGTAGGCAGCCGGGAAGGATGCTCCGTAAGACCCATCGCTGCGCGGGAACAGCACCACGCGACTGATCGCCACGTTGGTGTTCGCGGTGACGTCGACCCGTGCGGGGGTGGCGGAATCGGCGACCTTGTCATAGGGGCTGGTGCTCCATCCGTCGGGTGCGCCCGGCGCCGACAGCACACCGTCGACGAGCTTCGCGGCGGCCCACCCCTCGGTCGGCATCTCGTACGAGGACGACGCCGACACGGATGCATCCTCGATCACGTCTGTGGTGCCAGGCGGGGCGAACGAATCGATCGATGCGAGGGCAGTGCTCGTGCCCGCGTCGTCGGCAGTACCGGCTGCGCTCGCGGCGGAGGTCGGCGCAACCGCGGCGATCGCGAGCAGTGCGGCTGTGAAGACTCCCAGTGCGTTGGTGCGGCGGTGCAGACGCATGGCGATTCCTTGTCGAGTTCGGTGGTTCCTATGACGATCGTGAGAATTGCTCCTCACCTATCTACACGAGCCGGCCCGAAAATGAAACGTTTAAATCAGAATGATCACTTTTCTGCGCATTCGTCATCCGACATTCGACGCGCGAGCGCCTGCGATCAGACGGTGCGAGTCAGATACGCCGACTCGGCGAGTATGCGCCCCAGCGCCTCGGGCGTCGTGGTGTGCTCTCCCAGCCGGTTCGGCTTGCCCGCACCGTGGTAGTCGCTGGACCCTGTGAGCACGAGGCCATGACGGTCTGCGAGGCCGCGAAGCGCGAGCTTGCCATCTTCGGTGTTCTCCCTGTGGTCGAGTTCGAACCCGGCGAGCCCCGCGTCGATGAGTCGCTGCAGATAGAAGTCCTGAATGATCCCGTCGCGGCCCCTGGTGGCAGGGTGCGCCAGCACGGGAACCCCACCGGCACCTCGGATCAACCGCACCCCGTCGAGTGGAGTGGGCGCGTAGATCGGCTCGTAGTAGCCGCCGCGCGGATGCAGCAGCGTCGCGAAGGCCGCCGATCGGTCGGGCACGACGCCCCTGGAGACCAGTGCGTCCGCGATGTGCGGCCGGCCGACGGTCGCACCGGGTGCTGTGTGCGCGAGCACATCGTCCCAGCTCAGGTCGTAGTCCAAGGCCAACCGCGCGACCATCGTCTCGGCGCGGCTCCTGCGCCCCGCTCGAATGCGTTCCAGCTCGGCCGTCAACGGCTCATCGGCCGGGTCGAAGAGGTAGGCGAGCATGTGCACGCTCTTCCATCCATAGCGCGTGGAGAGCTCTATGCCGGGAATGAACGTGACGCCGACTTCGGATGCCACCCGGGCGGCATCCGCCCACCCCGCGGTCGAGTCGTGGTCGGTGAGCGCTACGGTGCCGAGCCCCGCGCCGGCGGCGGCCCGCACCAGTTCGTCTGGCGACTCGGTGCCGTCCGAGACGCTGGAGTGCGTGTGCAGATCGATCGGGGCCCTGAATTCCCATGGGTCGTCGGCCATCCCACCATCGTATTGCGACAGCGTCCATCGACCCGGCAGGTGCGGGCATCCGGAAAGACAGGGCGCACTCGGGTGCACGCGAGAGAATGAACCCCATGTCCGACACCGCCACTTCCTCGACCGAAACGGCTGCGACCACAGGGTCGGTCGCAGCCTCGACGACGGATGCACCGACGCCGCGCGCGACGCAGAACCGCTCGACCACGCCGGCGTCATCCGCCTTCGCCGAGTACATCGGCGCAGGGTGGGCGGATCGCGACGAGACGGTTCCGGGGCCTCGGGATGCCGTGGCCTCTGCCGCCGCGCATCGGCAGGCGATCTCCCGCAGGCACCCGAGCGCGCGCCTCATCGTTCCGGCCGGGCGGCTGAAGCAGCGCTCGAACGATACGGACTACCCCTTCCGCGCGCACTCCGCGTTCACGCAGCTGACAGGGTGGGGATCGGATGCCGAGCCCGGCAGCGTGCTCGTTCTCGAGCCCGCCGAGAACGGTCACGTCGCGACCCTGTTCTTCCGCGAACGCGCCGGGCGCGATTCGGACGAGTTCTACGCCAACCCCGAGATCGGGGAGTTCTGGATCGGTCCTCGTCCTTCGCTTGCACAGGTGGCCGGCGACCTCGCGCTGCCCACCCGGCCCATCGCCGAGCTGCGGGAGTTGCTCGACGACGGCGACGACGCGACGCTGATCGTGCGGGAGGCGGATCCCGAGCTCACGACAGATGTCGATGATCTGCGCCTTGTGCGAGCGGACGATCATAACGGCGACGCGTCCGCCGAAGATGCGGATGACGAGCTGGCGCGCGACCTTTCCGAGCTGCGCCTCACGAAGAACGGTTGGGAGATCGCGGAACTGCGCGCGGCGGTCGCGGCTACCGCCGCCGGTTTCGACGACATCGTGCGGGAACTCCCCCGCATCGCCGAGCACGAGCGTGGCGAACGCGTCATCGAGGGTGTGTTCAACGCGAGGGCGCGGCTTGACGGCAACGCCGTCGGCTACGACACGATCGCCGCGGCGGGCCCACATGCCTGCATCCTGCACTGGACGCGCAACAACGGGCCCGTGCGCCCCGGCGGTCTGGTGCTCATCGACGCGGGCGTCGAGGTCGACAGCCTTTTCACCGCCGACATCACGCGCACCCTGCCCGTGAGCGGCACGTTCACGCCGACGCAACGGCTGGTGTACGAGGCGGTACGAGAGGCAGCGGATGCCGCGCTGAACATCGTGCGTCCGGGCATCCGCTTTCGCGATGTGCATGCAACTGCGATGGAGGTGATCGCCCGTCACGTCGCCGAGTGGGGCATGCTGCCCGTCACCGCCGAAGAGGCGCTGCAGGCCGACCAGCAGCAGCACCGCCGCTACATGGTGCACGGCACGAGCCACCACCTCGGACTGGACGTGCACGACTGCGCACAGGCCCGCCGCGACTTCTATATCGACGGCGAGGTGCGCGCCGGCATGACGTTCACGATCGAGCCGGGCCTGTACTTCCAGCCGGACGACCTCACGGTTCCAGTTCAGTTCCGCGGCATCGGCGTCCGCATCGAAGACGACATCCTCGTCACCGAGTCCGGAGCCGAGAACCTCTCGATCACCATCCCTCGTACTGCGGACGACGTCGAAGCCTGGATCGCCCGGTTGCGGTAGGCCCATCCACGTCGCCGACTGCGGTAGGCCCATCCACGTCGCCGACTGCGGTGGGCCCATCCACGTCACGTGGCTACGGCAGCCCGTTTTCCAGTCGGTCGCACGGTCTGCCGGCAAACGCAGGGTCTGCCGGAGGGTGCGCCCGAAATCGTGCGGCCGATCGTGCCTTCTCCGGCGCAGCGCGCGTCAGCGCTGATCGTCCTGGGGCGGCTCCCCCGCTCGCTCCCCGTACCGTGGGGGCTCCCCTGTGCGTTCTCCGTACCGCGGCGGCTCACCGGAACGCTCTCCGTACCGCGGCGGCTCGCCGTCCTGCGACACATCACCGCTCGAACCTTGGCCGTGGTCCGGTTGGGCGGAAGGTGTCGCAGGCTGCGCCGGAGGCGGATCGGACGGATGCTCGCCCGGCGGCGCGAACGTCGGTCCGGCGTCGTGCCCGGCCGGTGCTGAGCCACTGCCGATGCCCTCCGGACCGAGCAGGTTTCGTGCCCGGTTCGCCAGCTCGGGATCAACGATGATCGAGTAGCTCGTCGCCAGCACCTGCGTCAGCGACGTGTAGTCACGGCGGCGACGCGTTATCGCATACGACACGAGGCCGAACAATATGCCGAACCCGGCGCCCAGCAGCAGCGCCGCCAGCAGCACGCCGAAGCTCGTGGCCGGACTGAAGATGAACAGCAGCAGCCCGAGGAAGATGCCCAGCCATACACCGGACGCCGCACCGGCCGCGGCGACTCTGCCCCACGTGAGCTTGCCGGTGACCCGTTCGACAGTCTTCAGGTCGCTGCCCACGATGGACACCTGCGCGACCGGGAAGTCCGACCTCGCCAGTACGTCCACGGCGCCCTGCGCCTCCGGGTACGACTCGAAAGTCGCGACCACCTCGCCTCGCGGCACGGTCGGCGATGCTCCGCGCTGACGCCCGCCCAGCGGGCCCTGGCTGCTCATGCGGCCATTGTTTCATGCTCCGCGACAGGGCCGCCGAGGGCATAACCCTTAAGGTTTACATGTGAGTGCAGCACGCGTCTTCGTGGCCCGGCTCGCCGGGTGCACAGTCTTCGACCCAGCGGGTGACCGCGTGGGCAAGGTACGCGACGTGCTCGTGGTCTACCGCAAGAGCGATCCGCCACGCGTCGTGGGTCTCGTCGTCGAGATCCCCGGCAAACGGCGCGTGTTCGTCTCCATCGGCCGCGTCACCAGCATCGGTGCCGGCCAGATCATCACGACCGGGCTCATCAATGTGCGCCGTTTCGAGCAGCGCGGCGGTGAGGTGCGGGTGATCGCGGAGATCCTCGGACGCACCGTCGACTTCAGTGACGGCTCCGGCCCGGCCACGATCGAAGACGTCGCCATCGAGCAGTCCGCGCCTGCCGAGTGGTCGATCTCGCAGCTCTTCGTGCGCCGTCCGAAGACGAGCGCGTCGCCGTTCGCGAAGGGCGCGACGGCCTTCGTCACCTGGAGCGATGTGCGGGAGCGGCCGGCGAAGGGCGAACCGCAGTCCGCCGAGCAGCTGATCGCCACCTACTCCGAGTTGAAGCCTGCCGACCTGGCCAACACCCTCCTCGACCTGCCCGAACAGCGCCGGCTCGAGGTGGCGGGCGAACTGCCCGACGACCGCCTCGCCGACGTGCTCGAGGAGATGCCGGAGAGCGACCAGATCGAGATACTGTCCAGCCTCGACGACGATCGCGCCGCCGACGTGCTCGATCAGATGCAACCGGACGACGCTGCCGACCTCGTCGGGCTGCTGCCGAGCGACCGTGGCGAGCACCTGCTCGGCCTGATGGAGCCCGAAGAGGCAGATGACGTTCGCATGCTTCTGAGCTACGAGCCGGACACCGCGGGCGGTCTCATGACGACCGAGCCGATCATCCTCTCCGCCGATGCCACGGTCGCAGAAGGGCTCGCGCTCATCCGCAAGCAGGAACTCGCCCCGGCACTCGGCGCGGCCGTCTGCATCACGCTGCCGCCTTACGAGCCGCCGACCGGGCGCTTCCTCGGCCTCGTCCACTTCCAGCGGATGCTTCGCTACCCCCCGCACGAGCGGCTCGGCACGATCATCGACCAGACCCTGGACCCCGTCACGGCGAACACGTCTGCGGCCGAGGTCTCGCGCATCCTGGCCAGCTACAACCTGGTCTCGGTGCCCGTCGTCGACGACAACTACCGACTCGTCGGGGTGGTGACCATTGACGACATCCTCGACTTCCTGTTGCCCGACGATTGGCGAAGTCACGACGAAGACGCCGAGCTGCCCGCAAGGCATTCGGCGGCGAACGTCCGCCCACGTAACAGCACGGGAAAGAGGGTGAGTGATGGCACGCGCTGACAAGACCGTCGCACGATTGGATGCCCCGCTGGGCCTGCGGACCCCGATGCTGCGCCGGAGTGGAACAGGCGGTCGCGACTCGTTCGGCCGCTTCTCCGAGGCGTTCGCGCGGGCGATGGGCACCTCGGCCTTTCTGATCGGCATGACCATCTTCGTGACGGTCTGGCTGGTCTGGAACATCGCCATGCCTCGCTCGCTGCAGTTCGACCCGTCGGTGACCAATTTCACCCTTCTGACGCTCATGCTCTCGCTCCAGGCGTCGTATGCCGCACCGCTCATCCTGCTGGCGCAGAACCGACAGGATGACCGCGACAGGGTGCAGATCGAGCAGGACAGGCAACGTGCCGAACGCAACCTCGCCGACACGGAATACCTCGCCCGCGAGGTGGTCGCGCTGCGGTTGGCCGTGAAAGACATGGCGTCGAAGGACTTCATCCGTGCCGAGTTGCGCTCCCTGCTGGAAGAACTCGAGCGCGACCGCGATGAGCGCGTGCGCGATGAGACCGGCGAGTCGGCGGACGAGCGGACGGATGCCGAAGCCTCCCGTGTTCCCGTGTCCCGCCGTGCGACGCGCGATGAGCCCACGCGTGGATGACGCCGCCGATGGCGTGCGTTCGGCTCTGGCGCGCGTCATCGATCCGGAGATCCGCCGGCCGATCACCGAGCTGGGCATGGTCGGCGAGGTGTTCGTGGATGCCGTCGGGCGGGCATCCGTCGGCATCAAGCTGACGATCGTCGGATGCCCGGCCGCCGACACGATCGAACGCGACGTGCGCAAGGCGGTCACCACCGCCCCCGGTGTGACCTCGGTCGACCTGACGCTGTCCGTCATGACGCCGGCCGAGCGCGCGGTGCTCACCGAGCGGCTGCGCGGATCCCGTGGCCGCGTCAACCCGTTCACGGCGGACTCGCTGACCCGTGTGTATGCGGTGACGAGCGGCAAGGGCGGGGTCGGCAAGTCGACCATCACGGCGAACCTTGCTGTGGCGCTGGCCGAGCGTGGTCTTCGCGTGGGTCTCGTGGATGCCGACGTGTACGGGTTCTCGATTCCGGGCATCCTCGGTCTCGTCCACGACGGCATCACACTGCAGCCCACCCGGGTCGACGACATGATCCTGCCGCCGGTGGCCTACGGCGTGAAGACCATCTCCATCGGCATGTTCCTCGACCCGGCCCGAGGCCAGGGAGCGTCGACCGCCGTGGCGTGGCGCGGTCCGATGCTTCACCGCACGATCTCGCAGTTTCTCACCGACGTGTACTTCGGCGACCTCGACGTTCTGCTGCTCGATCTGCCGCCCGGTACCGGCGACGTCGCCATCTCGGTGGGACAGCTTCTGCCCGGTGCCGACGTGATCGTCGTGACGACGCCGCAACCGGCCGCCGCCGACGTCGCGGTGCGCAGCGGCGTCGTCGCCAGACAGACGGGCCAGCACGTGTTCGGCGTGATCGAGAACATGGCAGGACTCCCCCAGCCCGACGGCACGGTGCTCGAGCTGTTCGGTTCGGGAGGCGGGGCTGCGGCCGCCGCACGTCTCTCCCAGGCGACGGAGGGCGAGGTTCCGCTTCTGGCATGCGTTCCGCTCAGCGTCGCCCTCCGACAGGGCGGCGATACCGGAGAGCCCATCGTGGTCGCCCACCCGGATGACCCTGCAGCGGTCGCGATCGTGTCGGTGGCCGACCGCATCGCGTCACGTCCCCGTGGCCTGGCTGGCCGCTCATTGAACCCCAGCCCGCGCAACAACTTCGCGGGCTGAGGTGAGCGAAGTCCGGCACGTCCATCACAAGGTGCGCCGGACAACGCACGATCCGCCGGTCCGACCGCCTAGCTGTACCCGGCCATCAGGTTGGTTGCAGGCGGCTGATGGGTGGTTTGCCTCCGAGTGCACTGTGGCGTCG